>DAHWKG010000106.1:0-43315 GCA_027343765.1 Sulfobacillus sp. | reverse complement strand
AGTCGATTCCCGGGTACTTTAATACCCGTCCCAGCGATCGGCTGCGGCGGAAAACGTGCTGCGATGGGAATTTTCCGATCCATCACATAATCCGGGTTGACCTGCATATGACGGGCCCATTTGATCCATCACAAAATCCGCTTTGGCCTCCGCATGACGAACCCCGCGACAATGGCCCGATCCATCATAGAATCCGCATACCCAATATATCCAAAGTTTGCCGACCCGTCTTGCCGCAATGTTCCGCAAACGGTATAATTTTCCATAGTGATAAAGGCACCCCGGTCGAAAGCCCGGTTCGCAAAGCCACAGGGTCTAATGTCCCCTGAAAGGACGATGACAGCCGTGCTGCCGCATTCCCATGATGACACGTCATCGGGCTCTCCTCCTTATGACCACTACGACTGGCTCTATTCGCGAGGTCTAGGCCTCCGGGCAGCCGTGGCACTTTTTGTTTGGTGGAACATCCTCGCCTTCCCACGGGCAAGCCTGCCTAACGCCTGGGTGTCCGGTGCCATGCTTTTGGTCGTTGATGCACTGGCGTGGGTTGCCCGCCGACGGCACCCTCAAGCAATTTTACTATGGGCGATGGTCACCACGGCCTTCGATTTAGTGTTGGGGGCGGCCATACTCACGGCGTTTTCCGTCTCTATGACTTCTAACGCACCGGCCCTCATACCGCTCATCGGCATCGAGCTCATCGCCTATTGGGGGTGGGTCGGCTACGGCATCGCCCTCGGATACTCCGCCGTCCTCATCCTTACCCTGTGGGCCTCCCCTGACGCTTTCCCCGAAAACCTTTCTCACATCGCCTTCTGGCTGGCTGTCAACTTCTTAATAATTTCTAGCGTCGCCCTTCTGCTCCATCGGGCCCCCGAAGCGCCCCACCGAGGCCTGACACTGACTGCCCGTGAGCGTGAGGTGTACGATCTGCTCCGAACCGGACTAAGCCAGAGGGACATTGCGGCCAGGCTCCATATTGAGCGGAGCACCGTGAAAACCCATGTACAACACATCCACCGAAAGATGGGACTGGATGATCCCCCGGATGACTAATCTCTCCCCCGGCGTAGTCATGGGGGGACACCGCCACCCCCGAAAAAATCCCCCTTCCTCATCCGCCATATCCCTGCTACACCGACATCAAAAGGAAGGGAGGTTTCACTGATGTTTTCACCGACGCGCTTTTGGACCCTCGACTCGCTGTCAATCGCGGTCTCTGTCATCATTCGAGCCCTCCGCCAACATCATCCCCACCTGAATCTTCTCATCAGCGCTGTCCTGGTCTCCGAAGTCATGGTGGTCGGAACAGCTTGGCTTACCGGTCAATTGACCCTCGACAACACTCCCAGTTGGCTATTTGCCGGTATCATCACCGCCATCATGGCTCTCCGCTGGTTCCGCTCCCCCCCGGACTCCGAGGAAAAAGACCCGGTGGTCGATGTCGACGACGCGTCGAACCGGCCATGAAAGTTAGCCGGGACTCCCCTGGCAGAGTCCCGGTCTTCTGGTGTCCCCCACTATCGACGCCCCCAACCGGGCGCGACAGAGGGAGCGAAGGGTATAATTGTACCTGAATGCTAATCTAGAACGGGAGGCGTGTCATGCCCCTCATCATCGACACCGGCGCCACCGGGGATACCGTGGCCTCGTTATTGCTGGCGCTTCGTAGCCCGTGGGCGAAAGCGGAAGACATCACCGTCAACGCGGGGAACGTCGCCTTTGATCAAGAAACGGCCCACGCCCTCAAAACGGTAGATGTGGCGAACCTAGCGGTTCAGGTTCCCGTCTATCCTGGAGCGCGAACGCCGCTCAGGCGTCCTTGGATCAGTGCTGCCTACGTTCATCGAGATAATGGTGTGGGCGACTCCTGGTTTCCCCCGGTTGAGCGGAGACCGGCCGAGAAGAAGGCCCTTGACCCTGCATTTTTCGTCGAAGATGAAGAGGATTTCGGGGCGATGACCACTCGAGGGCTCTATACCCGGGGAACCTCCGTGGTCGACCAGCTCGGGGTCCTGAACCAGCCACCGAACGCGCGGGTATGTTTGAGGGCGGATAGCGATCGATTTAAGACCGTATTGATGCGAATGCTGGAAACCGGCAACACCGGCCTCGAACCCTCGACCTCGGGCGGGTGGCCATCGTGATGAGGCGACCGGTCTGGCTGGACATGGATCCCGGGCATGACGATGCGCTCGCCCTCTTGGTCGCATTGGCATCGCTCCCTGTCATCGGGCTCAGCACCGTGGCAGGCAATCAAACCGTTGAGAAAACCTTCCTCAATGCCCGTAGAATCCTCCACTCGGCCGGCTGCACGGTTCCGGTGGCACCTGGGTATGCGAGCCCGCTCTTCCGCCCTTTGGTCACGGCTCAGGACGTCCATGGCCTGTCCGGTCTGGAAGGCTACGAGTTCTCCCCGCTACCCGTCTCGGAAAACCCTCCCCACGCGCTCGAGATGATGGCGAGCCTTCTCGCGTCGTCGTCGAGTCCCGTCGACATCATCGCCACCGGACCACAGACCAACGTGGCCGCGTTTCTTGTCGGCTATCCTCATCTCCGGTCAAAGGTGGGATCGGTGACATTCATGGGCGGCGGCCTCGACGGCGGCAACGTCACACCCTATGCGGAGTTTAACATCTATGTGGATCCAGACGCGGCTCAACTGGTGGTAACCAGTGGCCTCCCCATCCGCATGGTAGGCCTCGATGTCACCCACAAGGCGCTTCTCCATCCGTCTCAGCTCGAACGATTTTTAGACCTCCGTCCGCCCCTCGGCGAGATGCTCTATGGGCTTTTTAGCTTCTTTGGCCAACACGAACCGCATGCGGGGACTCAGGGCATGCCCGTACACGATGTGCTGGCCGTGGCCGCCAATATCCACCCAGAATTCTTTCGTTGGAAGAGGACCCCTCTTTGGGTTCAGCGCCAGGAGGACCACCCGCATCTCGGGGCGACCATCGTTGGGGGCGCTGACGGGGCCATTGATGTGGCTATCGACATCGACGTTGACGCCTTCTTCATCTGGCTTTGGAACACATTAGCGGAATACCGAGCGCCATGAGAGAAGGCCCCATGTCATACATCCAAGCCGGCACCCCTCGCTTTCGGCGGGCTCTTTCCGCCCTATTTTCCGGAGCCCTGGTGACCTTCGCCGTCCTCTACAGCGTTCAACCGTTGCTACCCGTCTTGGCCGCGCACTTTCATGTCAGCCCCGCGGAGGCGAGCCTCACCCTCTCCATCAGCACCCTATTGATGGGCGGCGCCCTGTTGTTGGCTGCCCCGCTGTCGCTGGTTTGGGGTCCCAAGCGCATCATGACCGTCTCGATGGCCATGGCAGCCATTCTCGCCATGGGCACGGCCATCGCGCCGAACTTTTGGATGCTGGTGGGGATTCGCGGGCTTTTAGGAGTCGCCCTGGCCGGGATACCTGCCGTGGCCATGGGATATGTGGGCGACGAGTTTGACCCCGGTTCGTTAGGGCGAGCCATGGGAATCTATGTCAGTGGCACAACCATTGGCGGCATGGGCGGACGTATTCTCGTCGGCAGCCTCACTGACGCCTGGAGTTGGCGCGGGGCTCTGGGGACGGTGGGCGCCGTGAGCATTGCCCTCACCGTCTGGTTTGTCCGCGGTCTTCCCCCCTCAAGGCACTTCACCCCGCAGCCAGACGCCCTCCGAAATCTATGGCCATCGCTCAAGAAAAACCTCCATAGCCGCGAACTGATTTGGCTCTACGTCTTGCCCTTTTTGCTCATGGGGGGATTCGTCACCATTTACAATTACATTACGTTCCTGCTAACTGGCCCACCGTACCACCTTAGCCAAACATTGGTGGGGTGGATCTTTTTGGTCTACCTGGCCGGCACCGGAAGTTCCGCCTGGCTCGGACGATTGGCCGACCAGCATGGTCGGTCACGGGTGCTGCCGGGCGCGATTGTCCTTATGCTGGCTGGTCTCCTGGTGACTCTGTTCCCCCCGTTAGTGTTTCGCGTTGGGGGATTGGCCGTCATGACCTTTGGCTTCTTTGGTGCCCACGCGGTGGCCAGTGGCTGGGTCGCCCGTCGAGCCTTGACCAGCGCCGCCGAAGCGTCTTCCCTGTATCTCTTCTTCTACTACGCCGGTTCATCTATTTTTGGCGTACTGGGGGGATTAATCTGGACCCGTTGGCACTGGACGGGAATTATTGCCATGGTCGGGGTGCTCGCCGCCATCGCCCTTTTCGTCGCGCTCCATCTGGGGCGATGGCGGGTGCGCTAACCGCGGAGGGATACAAAAGTCCCGCCCCGAAAGGCACTGGGACGGGCTCCGTCTAGCCGATATGAGTGGTCAGCTCACCAAGACCTTCGATGGCAACGCTGACGGTGTCCCCGGGACATAGCCAATCGCGCTCGCCCTCCGGCTTTCCCAGAATGACCCCCTCGGGTGTCCCGGTAAAGATGAGGTCGCCCGGCTCAAGCGTGATATAACGGGAAATATAGCTCACCAGAAAACGGCAGGAGAAAATCATTTGATTCGTATTGGAACGCTGCACCAGCTCCCCATTCCGAAATCCTTGAATCTCCAGATTGTCGGGATCACCCACGGAATCGGCCGTCACGACATACGGGCCTACGGGTCCAAGCCCATCGGCGGCTTTGCCCAGGAGCCACTGCGAGGTCCGGAATTGCAAGTCCCGCGCCGAAAGGTCGTTGCCGTTCATGTAGCCGAACACGTAGTCGAGGGCATCGTCCTCGGGGACATTGCGGGCACGCTTGCCCATCATAATCACCAATTCGGCCTCGTAATCCATTTGTCTGGCGTCACCGGGTGCCTTGACCCGCGCCCCATCCCCCCGAAGCGCGTTAGGGTATTTGTTGAACAACACCGGATGCGTCGGAATGTCAAAGTGACCTTCGGCCACGTGGGGGCGATAGTTGAGGCCCACACAGAGGATTTTTTCCGGATGAGACCAGGGCGGAAGAAATCGGTACCCTTGGAGGGTCGCATGCGCTTCGGGAACGAGGCCCTCTAGATACTTTAGGGACGTATCCCCTTCCTCCAACACCCGCGCTATGGTCCAAGGCCCGTTATGGGCGAGTTGGTTGACGGCAAAGAGCCCGTGGTCCGTCACTAACGCCAGCTCCTCTTGGCCATTCACCCCGACTGTCGCTAACTTCATAATCCTGCCTCCTCGTGGTGCACCCGCTTCAGTAGCTGATATAACGCCTCTTTATGTTCAAATCCGATGCCTGGGCTCTCAGGCAAGCGCACATAGCCGTCTTCGACAGGATAGCCGTCGGCAAATCCACCGAATGGCTGAAACACGCCCGGATATGATTCGTTTCCCCCCAGTTTAAGACCGGCCGCCAAGTGGAGCGACAACTGATGACCGCCATGGGGAATCACCCGACGCCTGGACCATCCCGTCTGCTCAAGCACCGCCAGGGTGCGAAGATATTCCACCACACCATAGCTCAGCGCGCAATCAAACTGTAGATAGTCACGGTTCGGATGCATGCCCCCATAGCGGAGCAGATTCTCTGCATCGCGATGAGAAAAGAGGTTTTCACCCGTAGCCATGGCATGCGAATAATACTGGCTTACGGCTGATTGCAACGCAAAATCGAGCGGATCCCCGGCCTCCTCGTACCAAAAGAGACCGTAGGGGCTGAGAGCCTCCGCGTAGGCAATAGCGGTCCGAAGGTCAAAGCGCCCGTTGGCGTCCACCGCCAATCGCGAACCATCCCCACCCAGAACCTGGATAACCGCCTCTATGCGGCGGATGTCCTCGGCAAGACTCGCACCGCCGATCTTCATTTTGACCACGCGATACCCAAGATCGAGATATCCCTTCATTTCATCCTGCAAGAGCGTCAAGTCTTTCCCTGGCTGATAATAGCCGCCGGCAGCGTACACAAACACCCGGTCATCGGGCCGGCTGTCTCCGTACCGATCAGACAACAAGCGATAGAGAGGCTTTCCCGCAATTTTCGCGACGGCATCCCAAACCGCCATGTCCAACACCCCGACCGCCACCGACCGCTCCCCATGACCTCCCGGTTTTTCTCCGGTCATCAGCACCTGCCAGATGCGATGGGGATCCAAGTTGTCACCCGCGTCGTTCAAAAGCGCTGTTGCGTCGGCCGCTAAAAGGCGGGGAATGAAACGCTCCCTGAGGAGCCCGCCCGCGCCGTAGCGGCCGTTGGAGTTAAACCCATAGCCGACCACGGTGCGCCCGTCCCGCTCCACGTCGGTGACAAGCGCCACCACGGAGGCCGTCATGGTAGAAAAGTCAATGTACGCGTTTTGAATCGGAGAGTGAATCGGGACCGTCTTTTCGTAGATCGCTTTAATTCGCATACACCGCCGCCTTTCTTCCAAAGACTAGCTTTAAATTTATCCTATATGTTGAAAAGAATGCAATAATTGGGTGTTGCTTAGGCGACAAACTTCATGGAATTAATTTTATTAAAGCTACGGACTTGAGCTGAAACGATGGTAGGGAAAGCGAGACTCGCCAAGGGAGTCTCGCACCTTGCATGCTCCGACAAGACACGCTTCCCGTAGGGAAAGGCGCGCCCGTGTGAGGAGACCGCAGGATCCTAATGGATATCCACCCCAAATCGGTGCCCGAAACGAGAGCCCCGTTCAGCTTTGTCGGCAGTTCTCAGCGTCTCAACGGAGCGGGAAACAATCCGCCAAAAGAAGAAAATTGATGGTGAAAGGAAGCGCTTCGATTCGCGCATCGCTGACCTTCCCTCAGGAGTGACCCCTTAGGTACCAAATGCCTAGTTGCGCCCTAAGCAATGCCATAAAAGGCCGTTACCGGACAGCGCTTTCAAGGATTTCCCAACCACGGTCGGAAATGCGAGCGCGTACCCCCACCGGAATGGTGACTACGGGATCGGTGTGGCCAAAGTCAAGGTTGGCGAGGATGGGAAGATTCCATCGCGATGTTCGGTCCCTAAAGACCTCCTATAAGGTGTCGACCTGGTCGGCGGGATACCGATACAAACGTCCCAGCAAAATTCCTGAAATCGCCCCCAGTACCCCCATGTTTTCATAGTCGGCCAACATGGCATCCACCCGACTCGGCGACGGGGTCTCCTCGCTAAGCTCCAAAAACAGCAGTGCCCCCGAGAAGTCTGGCCAATAAGGGGTCCCACGAAGATGCTCCAATGACTCGAAGCACCCGCCGATGAGCCGTCTTCCCCCTCGCCCGGGCGAATCCAAAAGGGGCCCCCATTCTTCCGCATCGTTCGGGCGCGGGATTGGTCCTCGCGGGTGGACCAATCCAAAAACTCATCAGTCCACTCAAGGGAGGGCTTCACCAGGCCCATCGCTTCGGTTCGCATGAGAGCCCGATCGAAGGAGCGCCGGGTATAAAGAGGAATGGCTGGATACTCCCCAAACGTCGGCACCAGCGCTGGACCATAGAAGGTAACCAAACCAGTCATCTAATACATGGCCAGCGACAACACCGTCCCATCGGAATATCCCACAAAGATTTTCGGGTGCGTGCGGATGATGTCCCAGTCCAGATACGGCAACATCTGGTTGGAATGGTCTCCGCCAATCGCCGTAATAACGGCTTTAATATCGGGGTCCAAAAAGAGGGCGTGCAAATCCTCCGCCCGATCGGGCGCTGGGGCCGAAACCCAGGAGTCGTGGTCAAAGGCATGGGGCGAAAAAGTCACCCGAAGGTCCAACGACTCACCCAGGTTCGCCACCGCCCGCTCACCACGATGGGAAAAGAGCCCTAATGCTCCAAACGATGGCGAACACACCCCAATCGTGTCCCCCCGACGGAGTCGGTCTGCCCGCATACACCCTCCCCCCGATCTCCTTAGGACTTTTTCTGATTCCAGACCTTAGCCACCTGGGACTCTAGGGATCCAATCGGAAGCCAATGGCTACTGCCGTCGTAGGCCCAAATCACCTTGCCTTGGCCATTTACGAGCGCGTACCAAGAGAGGTCCTGCACCCCCATCTGATCGGCCACGGCGCCCGTCTTGTCCAAGGCGACCGGGTAGTTGAGGGGGCCTGCTGCTTTCAACACCTGATCGAACGCCTTAGGCGACGGCTCGGTTGGGGCCTCATCCACGGCAATGACGGTGGGCAGGCCGTGAGTCTTAGCATAGTGCTGATACGTCTGGAGGGCCTGCATCTCATGCGGCACGTTTGAAAGTTGGTTAAGCCAACTGGCTAAAAACACGACCAGGTGAGGCTTGCCATCGGCCAACGGGATACGCCGAGTCCCCGTGGCACTAGGCAGTGAGACCTTAGCAATCTGGTGGACTTGTGACTCTTGCACCAGTGCCTGATGCAATACGGCCTTGGATTTCTTCGTCGGGTGGGGAAGATTTCGGGCAATTTCCTGCGCAAACACCTCCGCTTGCTGTCCCATCCCGGCATACGCCATTTGCGTCAAGAAGAGTTTCTGCTCTTGGCCTTGGGCGTTAATGATATACACGCCGGGCGTGTGATCAATCGCCCCCTTGACGACCGCCACGTACACATCATACGCCCGCCAAATCTTTGCTAACTGGGCCCGGCTGGCCGTGCCAAAGAGCACCGAATGCATCGTTCCATGGTCCTTTGAATAGGCTTTGACGTCTTTGACTGAGGTGGCCGTGGGATTCGCGTCCACGGCCAGAAGTTGGACTTCGGAGGCGGCTTTGGTCCCCAACATTTTTTTGGCCATGACCATCTCTTCGCTAGTCAGCGGACAAATTGTCGTGCACTGGCTATCCTGAAAGGCTAGTACCACAACTTTGCCGCGATACTGAGAGAGCGAGAACCTGCGCCCAAACTGATCGGTCAGGGTAAAGTTGGGAGCCTTCCTTCCATGCAACGAGGTTCCTGGATCCACATTGGCGGCTGTTGCCGACTGCACTTTGGCGAGCGAGGTCGAGTAGCCTGATTGCCCGGAGGGGGTTGCCGTTTGCTGGCTACCGCATCCGGCGAGAACCATCCCCACCCCGAGAAGTCCTGCCAACCATATGCCACGCTTCATCACAAAGATCGCCTACCATTCTTAATAGGAACCCCGGAGGGCCCAGAGTTCGACAAGTTACATGTGTTACATTGTGCCTCCCCTCGGCACTATTGGCAAGCGTTGCAGGTAGTTCATGGCCGCGCGGAGGCTGTCTCAATGAACCGCACGGCGGCCCGCACAGCCTGACGGAGCATGTGATGGGGCGAGTAGATGAGAATCATTTCCCGATAGGCGCGGGGCACTAAGGGCGCCGCGTGCACTAAACCGGCCTGCTGATAAATCCGCGCCATCGGAGCGGGCACCACTGAGACGCCCAAACCGGCGGCCACGAATCCGATGACGGTCGCGATGCCGCGTGCTTCGTAGCGAATGTCAGGTTGTAAATTCTCCCGGTGAAAAAGCTCCAGCACCCGCCGTGAAAGCCCGTGCCCCACAGCAAAGCCGACAAAGGGCCGGGAAGCCAAGGTGCGAAACTCGGCCGCCTGCACCGGCTCCGGGTCGTTTGCGGGGAAAATGGCGAGAAGCTCTTCTTTCCAAAGCCGACTAATCCCCACATCGCTGGCCGCCATGGGAAGCGAGCCTAGCGCTAAATCCAGACTGCCGCGACGGATGCCTTCGACCAACTGAGCGGTGTACATCTCGTGGACATCAACTTTGAGCCCAGGATATCGCTGCACCAGCCCCCGGTACAAGTCAGGGAAACGGTGCGCGGAAGCCGTGGGCACAATGCCCATCTTAATCTCCCCCTGAATCATGCTGCGATGCAGACCATCAGAGAAGGCGTCAACTTCGGCCACAATGTGACGAGCTCGTTCGACCAACATCAACGCCTCCGGGCGAACCCGCGTGCCTCGGGCATCGCGATCAAAGATGCGCTGACCTACCTGTTCTTCCAGCAAACGCACTTGGCGGCTTAAGGCCGGTTGAGTCATCTCAAGAAATCCAGCCGCCTGGGAGAGAGAGCCATACTCCGCGATAGCCACCAAGATGCGCAACTGGGTGAGATTCACTCCGTTCTCCATCGACATGCCCCATAACGAAATTTTATAGCCAATTATACCAGGAAAGCGCTTGGGAGGGCCGCGTTTTCGATGCACCATAGAGGAGAAAGGAACGGGATCCGAGGATGACCGCAAATTATAAATGGTGGGCCCTCTCGGCCACCAGCTTAGGGATGTTAATGGCCGTGCTGAATGGCACCACGCTCTTGATTGCGTTGCCGACCTTAGTGCGCGCCTTGCACATGAGCGCGTTTCTCTCCATTTGGGTGCTGTTGTCATACATGGTGGTTCAGACGGCGCTGGTGCTAACGGTCGGACGACTGTCCGACATCTTTGGTCGAAAGCGCCTCTACGTGATGGGTTTTGCCCTCTTTACCGTCGCCGCGCTGGCCGCAGGTCTGGCCCCGAACGGCGTCGCCTTACTGGTTATTCGTGCGGTGCAAGCCATCGGTGGTGCCCTGGTCATGGGCAACGCCACCGCCATTGTCAGCGATGCCTTCCCGCGTCAACAGTTGGGCTTAGCGCTTGGCATCAATTCTATTGTCATTGCCTTAGGGCAGGTGCTAGGACCCATTTTGGGCGGCCTCCTGATTACCTTATTGCCGTGGCATTGGGTATTCTGGTTTAACGTCCCGGTGGGCATTTTGGGTACGATTTGGGCCTCCATTCAACTGAAGGATGTGGTAGACCCCACCCGTGAGCCCAAAATCGACTATGTTGGCAACGCCGCCTACATGCTGGGGCTGACTAGCCTTCTTGTAGGTGTCACCGCGGGCGGTGTAGACGGATGGCAAAGTCCCTTGAGCCTCGGGCCCATCATCTTAGGCCTTGTGGCCTTTGTCGCCTTCTATACGGCGGAAAAGCGCGCCGCCTACCCTCTCTTCAGCCTGTCGTTATTTAAAAATCGGCTGTTTGCCATGGGCAATGTCGCCAACCTCCTTATCGCCATGGGGCGGGGCGCTATCGTGCTGCTATTTGTTTTCTATTTCCAAGGCGGGCGTGGTTACTCCCCGCTTAAAGCCGGTATCTTGGTTATCCCTTTAGCGATCGCGATGGGCGTCACCGCTCCCCTCTCGGGATGGATTGCCGATCGTCTGGGGGCACGGGGACCGGCCACTCTCGGAGCCCTAATGGTCGGTGCTGGTCTTTTGGGATTTGCCGCCACCATTACGCTAACCAGCAGCTACGCCATTATTGCAAGCTGGATGGTTGTGGTGGGCATCGGCAACGGGCTCTTTAACTCGCCCAACACCAGTTCGATCATGAATGCCGTATCGGTGCATCAACGGGGCGTGGCCGCCGGCACCCGTACCATGTTGCTCAACACGGGGAATGTCTTTTCGATCGCGTTTGTGTTGGCTCTCATCACATCCAAACTACCGCCGACCGTCACCATGGCTATCCTCTCCGGCACCACCGCGTCGTTGTCTCCAGGTCAGTTGGGGAGTTTTGCGGACGTGTTGCGCTTGGCCTTTTTCATCATGGCCATGGTTGCCTTGGCTGCCGCCTTGCTCTCCTGGCTTCGTGGGAGCGCCCAAGCTAAGCCTGAGGTGAAGTCTTTAGACCGCGTTCCGCGAGTCTCTTAAGGTTGGCCGGGCCTCAACCCGTATTCTTGAGGTGAGCCCGGCCACGCTATAATCAGAGCCCCCACGCAGCGATCGTGGTCCGGGGCTAAGCTATGGCGACTGAAAAAATAGTGCATCGACGTCTGCCGCCCGAAAGATTTCCCTCACCCATGACGGTCTACCAGCATTGCTTCCAAAAACCGGCGGCCAGCGGCGATTGATGAGGAGTGCCGCAAAGACCCTCAGGCAAACCCGAAAGGCTAAGCAATACCCGACCATCGCGAGAATTAGCGCCCGATTCCGCGGTGACATCACCCAAAGAGATGACGCCCAGGAACCTCCCCGACCGCTGAAAATCGGAATCTTCAAGAAGCGACGGCGACGCCGACCAGCGATCGACGCCTCATGGTGACACGCTCGCCGAGGCAACGGCCCATAGGGTGGTTTGGGTCGTTGTCCTCCAACCACCCCGCCGGCACCGCATCTTACGGAATCTTGGATCCAATGGCTCGCGCCGCCACCTGCACCGGATCCCACACATCGGAAAAGGGCGGGGCATAGGCCAGATCCAGATCCAGCAAATCATTCACCGACAACCCGTTGTGAAGCGCCGTAGCCAGGGTGTCGATGCGGATGGCACTGCCTTGACCGCCACTAATTTGTCCTCCCAAAAGTCGACCGCTCCCAGCCTCGGCTATGAGCTTGACCCGGATAGGCGCGACGTCTGGAAAGTAGCTAAGCTTGGTTTCGGTTTCGATGACCTGGCTTACAACAGAGAATCCCGCTTCTTCCGCCTCCTTGGTGGAAAGACCGGTTCGCGCCACTTCCCGGTCGCCCACTTGGGTAATGGCCGTGCCCAGCACGCCCGCAAACTGCTCTTTTCCACCCGCCAAATTCAATCCCGCAATGCGCCCTTGCTTATTAGCCACGGTCGCAAGCGGCACATACACGGGCCGCTGGGAGACCCGATGAAACGACTCCACGACATCGCCGGCGGCCCAAACGTGGGGAGTCAAGGTTCGCATGTCCGGGCCCACCTGAATGGCCCCTTTTACGCCCAGCGCCATACCGGCATCTTGGGCAAGCGTACTATTCGGCCGTACCCCAAGCCCCAGCACCAATAGATCGGCCCGTATTTCGTAGCCACCCGCCACAACACCTGTCACCCGGCCGTTCTGGGAAAGAACCGCCTCCAGACGGGTCTTCAGTCTAACCTCAACCCCAAGCCCATGGAGGGTTGATTCTAAATCCTGTGCCAGATCCTCATCCATACTGGCCATAAGTTGGTCCGCCTGCTCAATTAAGGTGACGGGGATGCCCCAACGAGATAAATTGTCTGCCATTTCGAGGCCAATGTAGCCCCCGCCGGCAATCACGGCGCGCTCAGGCCTTCGCTCTTCGATCCAGGTACGGATGACCTCGCCGTCCTTCAACGTTTTCACGGAAAAGACGCCCTCACTGCGGATATTATCCAGTTCGGGCCAAATAGGGTCGGAGCCGGTAGCGATGAGAAGCTGGTCATAGGGTTCTCGACGATGATGCCCATCGCTGTCGACAACCTCTATGCGTTGGTTGACTGGGTCAATCGCCAAGACCTCATGTCCCACCCACACGCGAATTTGGGACTTCGACCAAAATTGGTCGGGAGTTCGAGCCACTAGTTGATCCACATTGTCGACAAACTTGCCGACGTAATAAGGGACGCTTCAAGCAGAATAGGAGGTGACCAGTCCTTTCTCAAAAGCCACCACCTCTAAAGAGGGATCCCGGCGCTTGGCTTGCGATGCTGCGCTCATGCCGGCCCCGTCTCCCCCGATGACCACGATACGTTGAGCCATAATCTTCCTCCCCACCTTGTGGGCGTGAATTTGCATCCTACGATCTACATTTCGTATGATGGAAGTCGACGTGGACGCGCCCACCTGATGTCATTACGTATCGATTATACGAGGAGGCCTTCTCTTGGCAAGTTCTGACGGAACCGACCGCATTCCCACCGGTATTCTCGGAGAAGTCGAAACAGTGGGTATTCTCCCCGTGCCTGACGAGCAACGGACCATGTCGGCAGGAAAAATGACCGTGGTTTGGCTGATGGCGTCGGCCTCTGCCACCACTCCACTCATCGGGGCGCTTTTGTTCCACTTTGGTGTGTGGGACATGGTTTTCGCCATCGTCTTGAGTTGGCTTATCGGGTTGGTGCCTGCAGGACTCTTTTCCGAAATGGGCCGCGAAGTGCCCTTGACGGGGCTGATTGTGGCCCGAAAGACCTATGGTACCACCGGTGCCTTTTTGTTCTCCGTGTTGTTCACCTTCGTGAACATGGGCTGGTTTGGTCTGAACACCGCCGTAGCCGGGCAGACTTTGAGCGCGATTACCCATATGTCGGGAACGCTGTGGTTTTGGATTATCGGGATCGTTCAAGTCATCCTGGTGCTATTCGGAATGAAGTGGCTGGAATACTTCTATCGCTATACCTCCGTCATTCTTCTAGTCGCCTATGGAGTCCTCGCCTATCTCCTCTTCTCTCGCTACCATGTCGCAATGCCGCACGCCACGGCCCCCATGGCCTGGGGCACGGCCATCACCACGGTGGTGACGTTCTCCATTTTGGCTTGGACCTATAAAGTGTCGACTGTCTCTCGATTTGCAAGACCCCTATCCGAGTCGAAGAGCCGAACGGCCTTCTTCCTGGCACCGTCGGTGGGCATCATGGTCTCCGTCTTGGTCATGGGACTGATGGGCATGTATTCGCAAAAAGCGACCGACGATTGGAACCTCGCGCTCTTGGGATCTCACGCGCCTCTCTGGGGCGTCATCGCAGCTGTCGGCGTGGCCCTGGCCATTATCCACACCAACGCGATGAACCTCTATCCATCTACCGTAGATCTGTTAGTGGCACTGAATACGCTCCGGAAACCGAGCCGTTGGGAGCAACCCGTGGCGACCATCATTTTGGGCATCCTCGGTACCGTACTAGCCATTCTCGGCATTCTCAATCATGTCCAAGGATTCCTAAACGTCATTGGCGACGTGATTATCCCCTTTACCTTCATCATGCTGGTAGACTGGGTGTGGGTGCAGAAAAAGCGTACGCCGGCCCGCGCCTTTTTCGAGCGCCCGACCACCGTCCGGGGCTGGTGGAGTTGGTCCGCCTTCATCACCTTTGCCATCGGTATGGCGATTTCCATCTGGGGAGCCGATTGGCTACCGGGGCTCTTTACCACCGTGCTGCCACTACCGGTCGTCGGTGGGCTCGTCTCGGCCCTTCTCTACGCCCTTTGGACAGTCTCCCGAAGAAAGCCCCATGCCGCCTGAACGCCCGATGTTAAGGCCAGAACAACGACGTTCTGGCCTTTTTGTGCATCGCTCGCGAAAATCATTTTCGTGAAGCCGTCAGCTTCCCTGACCATAGATTCGCCCATTGATCGTTTCTTCTATGGGCAAGACCGGTCGCCTCTTGTTTCCGTACGGGGGGCCAAAGCTTCTACCGAATTTCGCCGGCCCTTTCCCGGGGGATGCCGCCCACTTCGTCCTTAGCGAGCTAGAACGCGCCAACCTCCACCGCGCTCACGGCGGTGAAGAATCCCCTGATCATCCATCTGAAAAAGATGTAGCCATTGGTTTTCAACCAGGTCCTCCACTGAAGCATGCTGCTCGATGACATGATCGATGGCCTCTTGTGGGGCGGCGATGACCACCGTGAGGCGCACCGGTTCGTGTCGCCAGACTTTCCCATCGTGCAGCGATTGCTCGGCGAGCCCCACGCGAAGGTCGCCGCCATTACCTTCCAGAACCCCGATGGATCCCCCCACCACATTGTGCAGCACCTTATTGCCACTACCGAATCGACCGGGGTCGACCACCGATCCGTAATATTGCATGTTGATCCAATGCGCCACCATGAGGGGCGCCGTCATGATAAGTTCCAGGGTGGCAAACTCGGGATCCCGGTGCCAATCATACTCATGTAAAAATGCGCGCCCGTCCAAGGAGCAATGGGCGGTGACAGCGCGGGGAGCGGCGATAAAGGCGGCATTGCCGGCCAACCCCCACTCGGGCCGCACCTCTGCCCAATCCCGCCCGCGCCGGCGAAAGGCGAGAGGAAGTTTTGACTCCGTAAGCCTATCCATCCCAAACGTTCGCGAGCGCTCGCGCCGCGCAATATCCGCAGCCGCTTTAAGCCGTCGCACCAATTGTGCCACGTCCTGGCGATGCGAAGGCGGTACGAGGTCTCCATCCAGAAGGCGAACCTCATCTGTGGTGGTGTCGTGGAGTGCGGCGATGACGTAGGTGTCCGCAGGAATTTCCATTCCTCGATCCAAAAGCGCCTCGCGGGTTACGGGATCATTTAGCAAAGCGGCTGCCACCCGGGCGCTTTCCTCCCCGGAATGTCCGCCTGACGCCCCGCAATCGAGACCGGCCGCTTGCGGATTATTGGTGCTGGTACTCCCGTGCCCCACCAATAGCACCAGCCGAGACAAATGGCCGACGAGTCCCATATTTTGTAGGATCGACTGCGCGAGCTTTGCCCGCTCCTCAACCGGAATGCCAGTCACATCTTCTCCGTTGGCCCGTCCGTCTAGTGAAGGACGAAGTCGCCCACCCGCCCCCGCCGATATTTCCACCGGATGCGGTGCCGACCGCGTCCATCCCATGCTGTCGCCAATCAAACGCGGTAGCGACCAGAGACCGGCCGCCTCCACGAAGCCGAACGTGGACGCGGCTGACATTTTGAAGGTTTTCCAGGCCTTCGCCACCCGGGCCCGGAGATGACGCCGTCGTTGGTACCGGGCGGCCTCACTTGGGGTCACATGATCCATCCGTTCCCCCACGCAATACACGGGCTCAAAAAACACCGGGAGATGTCGATTCGGCTCGACCGCCGCAAAGGGGAGATAGGCCATGGGAATGCCGAAGAACCCGGCAAAGCCCAACGTGCGTATCTCGGGGGCGACCGCCTCCAGCGCCCGTCGAAAAACTTCTGAACGAACGTCAATGCAGAAGGCAGCCTGGACCTGGCCGACATTGCTCGGCAAATCCTCGACGTCAGCCGCGCTCTCCAAGCACTCGAAAAGCTTACGCTGGTATCCCACCTCGAATGCCGTTTGCAAGATGGCGTCCGGGATATCCTCGGATCCCGAAACCTTGCCGAGGGCTTTCTGCCAGTCTCTGTGAAACTCGGGGGACGTCCTGAAGAAGAACGCCTCCCAAGAGAGCCGTATGGCCAAGAGTTCTCTTGTCGCCGTGCCGTCATCGCCAGTATTCTGCCACCCCAAATATCGAGTCCATGCCGCCCAACCACCCACATGAAGCACGAGGGCGTAGAGATAGTCCTCCAGAGCTTGGCTGGGGACACCGAGCATGTCGAGCGCCCGCCTGATGGCCTCGTCAGCGGTTTCGGGCCAGGTCCCGAGCATCTTAGTTAGCCCATGGAGGCCCATCAAACGGGCACTCTGGTCCAAGCGGGCATAACGAATCCATCCTCCGTAAAGAGAGGCGTCTTTAAAGGGTAGAGACCAGAGCGCTTGGCCCCGGTCGAAATAAGCCGCACAGTAATGGCTAATTCGCTCCAAGACGAAATTCGACCAATCCTGGCCGTCTAGTCTCCCCACCAGATCCGTGACTAAGGGCATCGGATGAGTCACGCGAGGACCGTCATTCTCCAAAGATTGCTCAAAGGCCACCACGTCGGGGGAACGTCCCCATTGGCGCAAAGCCTCCGCGATGTCAGAGCGCGTGATGCGGCCAGCGGCTATTTGCTCGCGGTAGAAGTCCCGGGGCATAGAAAGTCCTTGCCCCGCCACCTGCCGTAAAAGTCCGTCGGCCTGCCAAAAGTCGTGTTGGGATAGTCCTAGGTAGGGGTTGACGGCAACCCAGTCGCTTAATGGCCATAGCGGGGCAATACGCTTTATGGCTTGGCCTACCGGGTCTGACACCTTGGGCCGTTCCATCTCCAGCACGCTCATAGCCTCTCCTCCGAAGGCCCATTATTGGGCCCCGCCACCCAGACCTTATGGGGCTTTGACCAAAGCCACTCGACCAGACGCGTAAACATTAGGTCAATATATAGGTCATTATAGAGGTGGACATAGAGGGCCTCGCCGCCGGGTGTGTTCTGTAGACGCGGCAAGAGTTGCTGCAGGAACAAAAGGCCCACCATGACGAGCGAAATGAACCCTAAAATGGTGTCATAGACGGCCGACCCCCACCCGTGAACCAAGGGTGCGCTCATCCCAACGAATCTGAAAAATAGCCCATCGAGAACGAAATACGCGACCGAAACGATGGCGCTTAGGATGACCATGGCGCCTAAAAAGTCCCGAAGGCGGTGGGGACTCCCGTTGACGGCTTGCAAGGCCAAGTGTGAAACCGCCACGGTGAGGACCACGCCCATCACCAGCAAGGATGGCTCACGGACCCAAGGGACCCGAATGATGGCCGAGACCAGGACGACCATAACCGTCGACGCGACTAAGGTGCCCAATGCCCTTCCCACCGTCGGCGAGGTGGGCACCGGGGGACTCACCATGAGACGAGATTGGTCGACCACACTCCCCGACGAAAGAAACGCGTGGGCTTTGTAAACCGCATGCGAGACAATATGCAAGAGGACAAGTCCGTAAAGGCCCATGCCAAATTCCATCAACATGAATCCAATTTGTCCGGCCGTCGAATATGCCAACGCCCCCTTGATGGTGGTGGCCGTCATCATCATCAACGAGGCGAGGGTCAGGGAGATCAACCCCACCATCATAAGAATATCCCCGGTCCAGGCAACCCGAGCCATCAAAGGAACCATCCGCAACAATAAAAAAGCCCCCGTGTAAATAATTCCCGCATGCAACAGCGCTGATACCGGGGTCGGCGCCTCCATGACTTGAATGAGCCAGCCATGAAACGGAAATTGTGCGCTCTTGAGTACCGCGCTCAGCACCAAAAGGCCGCTGGCAAGTTCGAGAGCAAAAGGTAGAGGACGAGGAATGTCCGCCAACGCGGAGCTGATCTGGGAGATGTTGACCGTATGTAAGGTGGCGGCAATCAACACGAAAGCGATCAAGAGAGCGACATCCCCCACCCGGTCAAAGAGATCATGCTTTCGAGCCGCGACAAGTGCCCCCGGCCGGTCGTAAAACGCCAACAGTCGATGAAGGCAAAGACTGGTGACCACCCAAAATAGAAAGAACTCCCAAAGGTTATTCGAAACCAATAGTAAGAAGAAAGACCCCAGTGTAAGTCCCATCCAACGATGAAACCGCCCTTCATGGCGGTCTCCCTCGAGGTAGGTCCTCGAGAAGCGCACCACCACCAAGCCGACCAAGCCGACTAGCAACAGCATGATTAAGGTCACCACATTCAAATCGACGCCGAGGGCCAACTGTCGCCAAGGTGCCGGAAAGCCCACGCTTAGAAAGGTTTCGGATTGGGTCGAGCCCAAAAGATAGGTGGTCGTGGCGGCCATCGCCCCAATGAGTGCACACCAAGCGGCGCCAAAGACCCATTTTTTGAGCAGTCTCGCATGGCGATCGGGAGCCAGACCACTTAATAAACCGACCGCCAATAGCGGCAAAGGCAATATCAATACAATGGTTGCAGTTGTTACGGTGGGAAGCCCAGCCATACAATGACCCTCTCCTACATTCCTCGTTCGCTGCCAAGGAAGGATGCCCAAGAATTCGATTCTCATTTCCGTGAAAATACCGTCGCTTTAATTACGGAATTATATTACACGGTTTTAATGTCGCCTTATCATACAAAAACATCCCCCAAGATGCAATGAGAAAACGGGAATTCCGTTCGCTTGGCTGGTGGTTATAGATTGTAGTAAGGCCCATCACGATATGGCGCTCATTCCGGCGTGGACATCGACCGGAAGAGCCGTCTTCGAGGCGAGACCGCTCGGAGAAACGCCTCCATAACGAGCGCTATTTGCCATCTTCAGCAGCAGGCCACGCGACCGACCTTCATATAGGCGTGCATACCATTCCCATTTGCTTTATCATGACATTAAATTCGGGGTTTGGTGGACGGGGGTTCGGTTCATGTCCGAGTGGACGTTTCTCACCAACCATGCGCAGGTCCTTCTGTGCTTGGCCCGCGATGGGGGCCGCATGACCACACGAGAGATTGCCGCCGTGGTAGGAATTACTGAGCGCGCGGTCCAGCGCATCGTGGATGACTTGGAGGATGCAGGCTACGTGAGCCGCTTCCGCGTGGGCCGACAAAATCATTACGAGATTCACCCGAACTTGCCCATGCGCCATCCGCTGCAACGGGGGCTCACCATCAAAGATTTGTTGGAATTGCTAACGACGGCGGGTCCCCTAGGCTAACCTTTCCAGGGACCCGCTGAATCGATCCACCTCTGCGCGCTCTCAGAGAGCTTTTGTCCCACGCCGCTAAGGCTCCACGGCAAACCGGTCGAGGGATGCCCCTTCCTGATGGCATTTGGGTCCCGATGGCAACAGTTTTCCCGGATTCAGAAGGCCTTGGCGATCAAAGGCCCACTTTAACGCCCGTTGGGCTTTTAATTCCTCGGGGGAAAAAAGCTTCTCCATCTCCGCCAATTTCTCCAACCCCACCCCGTGCTCGCCCGTAATCGTTCCCCCGAGTTCCATGCACACCTGGAGGATTTCCGATCCCGCCTCAACGACCCGCCGTACCATATCAGCATCCCGCTTGTCGTAGAGAAGTAGCGGGTGCAAGTTTCCGTCGCCTGCGTGAAAGACATTGGCGATGCGAATCTGGTAACGGTCAGCAATGGCGGCGATATGGGAGAGCGCTTCGGGCAATCGACTACGGGGTATAACCCCGTCTTGCACATAATATTGGGGGCCGATAATCCCCATGGCTCCGAAGGCGGTCTTGCGATTGGCCCACCAGCGGGCCTCTTCTTCTGGCGTACGGGCGACCCGCACTTCACGCACCCGATGGCGCGTGAGGACCGTATACACTCGGTCTACTGTGGCCGCCACTTCGTCCGCCTCCCCATCCACTTCAATGAGCAAGACGGCTTCAACGTCGGGCGGGTAGCCGACCGGATAGGAGCCCTGCTCGACCGCATGAATGGCTAGCCGGTCCATCATCTCCATGGCCGCCGGAATCACTCCCTCTGCCACCACGTCCGACACGGCCCGACTCGCCTCGTCGACGTCGTCGAAGAGCGCCAGCAGGGTACGGCTTTGCTCAGGCTTCAAGGTGATGCGAAGCCATAGTTTGGTGGCGATAGCCAACGTCCCTTCGGATCCAATAACTACCCCGAGCCAATCGAGGCCGTCGGGCTCGCCGGCCAGATTGCCCAGTTGCGCGACGTCGCCACTAGCCGTGACCACCTCCGCCATCAGCATGTGATTTACGGTAACCCCATATTTTAGACAGTGTGGGCCGCCGGAATTCTCGGCAAAGTTACCGCCAATGGTACATGCCTGCTGAGAGGACGGGTCCGGCGCATAGAAGAACCCGTAGGGGGCTAAGGTCTTAGTGATCTCAGCATTCACGACCCCTGGCCCCACCACAATCACACGATTGTCGGGGTCCACCTCCCAAATTTGATTTAAACGGGAAAGGTGGATGATAACGGCGCCGTCCAAGGGAATGGCCCCTCCCGAAAGACTGGTGCCGGCTCCCCGAGCGAGATAAGGGATACGGGCACGGCGAAGAATCCGGACCACCTCTTGAACACTGGCGGTATCGGCCGGGAGCACCACCGCACGGGGCATGGCCTCAACCAGAGTATAGCCGTCGGACGCATAGGGCCATAAATCCATGGGATCGGTGAGAACATAACGCGCTCCGAGTGCCGCCTTCAATTCTTCCAGCCATAGATTCTCCATTCAAGTCTCCTCATCTTAGAACAAAACACCCTGGGGATCATAAGCATTTTTGAGCCGACGCCAGGCGTCTTCCAACGCCGGTGGCCGCGGTTGATCCCAGATCGGACCGGACAAGATGCGGACGCCACCGGCATGCTCGCGGACCCAAATCATCATTTCCCACGCCTTTTCGGAGGGTAGTTGGCCAAAAAAGCTTCCGGTCTGCCACTCGAGCGTCACGGGCCCGCCCTGCCAGCGCTGAATGAGCTCGAGCGACATCCGTCGCGGCACCCCACCTCCTAATGTGGAGAGTCCGGCCATCGGCGCCATCGCCGCGGTTCCGTCAGGTGATTGGGATGGCCTGTCGAGGCCCTGTTCCAACTTGTTCACCGTCTCGGTAATACCGTGCCACTCAGCCCAAAGCTCGGTGGGCCCTTCTACATCCCGCCGAGTCAGGCGAATTTCCGCCCAGGGGTGGGCTAGATGAAGACACGACTCAGCGGCCAGGGCCATTTCCTCCAAAGTCCCCGTTTTTCGCCAGGAGCGCCGAAGCGGAGGAAGGGGGCTCACCTTCAGCGTCACTTGCGAAATAATCCCAAGGCTCCCTCGCACCCCCATAAATAGACGCGGCAAATTGTAACCAGCCACGTTCTTCACCACCCGGGCTCCCACCTCGATAACACCAAAACCGGGGGTCACGACACGCAAGCCCAACACGCGCTCGCGCAATGCGCCATACCCCCGAAAGCGCGTGTCAACCCCAGCCGAGATCGCCCCAGCGAGACTGTCATCATGACCATCGGGGGCCTCGAACGGCAACCATTGATGGTGTTTCAGCAGCATCTCATTCAAACCACGGAAAGACATCCGTGCATCCGCCGTCACCACCAAGTCCTCGGGCTGAGCCCATAGCTGAGCCGGGTTGGCCGTCCCCAGCGGAAGCCGACGGATCTCCGGGTCAAGCGCCAACGAACGGCCGCGGCAGCCAAACACTGAAATCCGCTGACCGGAATCCACTGCCTGCCGGAATTCCTGAAGCATCTCTTTTTCGAGGTTCGTAGAGAGGTGCTGGTCGTTCATGATGGACTCCCAAGGTAGCCGTGCTGATGGTAGGCGTTCCAGACCAGATCAATGGGGTGCGTGACCCCAGGCGCCTCCTCACGTTCTTGAAGTCCTGACTGGACGTGCATCAAACAGCCGGGATTAGCTGCCGCCACCCATGACACCCCATCAGGAATATCCTCGACCTTTCGGTGCAACAATGCCAGGGCCATTTCGGGATGCGTTAGATTATAAATGCCGGCCGATCCACAGCAGCGGTCGGCATCTTTCATCTCGCGAATGCGATAACCCGCTTGGGTGAGAAGCCAACGGGGCTCCCGGCGAATGCCTTGCGCGTGGGCCAGGTGGCACGGATCTTGCACCGTCACCGTCTCCTCCCCCGCTTGCAGCGGCGGTAGATCCAACTGCGCTAGGACCACCGTGGCATCCTCAACGGCCGCCTCGAAACGGGCCGCTCGCGCTTCCCATTGACGGTCGCCCGAAAATAGGGCGGCGTACTCTTTCAAGGTTGAACCACAGCCGGCGGCGTTCACCACCACGCGGGTCGCCCCCGATCGTTCGAAGGCCACAATGTTGGCCATAGCCCAGCGACGTGCTTGGTCTGGCGCACCCCCATGGAGGTGCAGTGCCCCGCAGCAGCGTTGATCTGCCGGGGTTACCACCTGAAGCCCTCCGAACCTCAGCAAATCCACCGTGTGACGATTGGTGTCGGCGTAGATGGCATCCATAATGCACCCCGTGAACATCATGACCCGTTCACCCGAGCCGCTGCCATTCTCGGGTTGATAGAAACGGCTTAGTTGACGGGGTAAATGCGCTGGCAGTCCACGTGCCAGGCTTCTCGCGGCCGGCGGAACAAACTTCAACCGGGTAAGCCATGGTCCGAAGGTGGGGTGGCGGGAGGCCCGGCTCAGTCGCTGCAACAAACGTAGCCCGATGGAGGATCCAAACAATACGCTCATCGGTCTTATCATGCGGCGAAACTGCTTCATAGCCTCCGGGCCCCGCTCCAAAAGGATAGGGGCCGCCTCAGCACGCCAAGCCTCGACGAGATGCCCGGTGGCCACGTGCGCTGGGCAGACCTCTTCGCACGCCCGGCAGTCGAGGCAGTCGTCCAATGCGCGCATGGCATTGTCGTTCAGCCGAAGAGGATCCTCCGCCAAGCGCTCCAGCAAAAAGATTCGACCCCGTGGGGATTCCGACTCTAGGCCGGTGACTTGATAAGTGGGGCAGGCCGACAAGCAGAGACCGCAATGGACACACTGATCGGCATCCAGTGTGACCGTGGGGCGTCGTGCGCTGTGCTCCAAGTGGGCACCCCCTTTCGCTCACTCCTCTTTCCACTGATATTCGGGAACAATCAGAAAAAACCTGCGTGCCACTTTAAAGTTATGGTAAATGTCTGGCCACTAATTGCGCGGCCGCCACGATAGCGGGACCCACCTCCATAGCCCTCTCTAACGAAAGGCGCGCGCTCGGAGCGGAAATTCCAATGGCCCCGCGAACGCGGCCCCGAACATCCACAATGGCGGCCGCCACGCAACGTGCACCGATTTCTTGCTCCTCATCATCGATGGCAAATCCCCGGCTTCGCACCCGCGCCAACTCCGCGTCCAAATCGCGCCATTGAGCTAAAGTCCCTGGGGTAAGTCGAGGCAATTCCGGATGTGAAGCTTTCAAACGCTCGACGCGAACCGGGTCGATGGCCAACACCGCTTTTCCCACGGCCGTACAATGCATAGGAGCCCGTCTTCCCACATTGAGCTGCATGCGTAAGAGATTCTGAGCATCCACGGTGGCCACATACACCATGGTTAAGTTATCTTCCACCGCCAAGTTGACGGCCTCGCCCAGCGACTGTGCCAACCGTTCCATGGCTGGCTCGGCCGCCCGATGAAGCGGCCATGAGCGCATGGCCCGGCCCCCCATCTCCACCAACCTGAGACCCACGCGATAATTGCCTTGCTCCTCATCTTGCACCGCGTATCCCAACCCCATGAGCGTGTGCAAGAGCCGATAGGCGGTACTCTTATGCATCTCGGCCAGACTAGCTAATTGCCCCAGTGTGAGTTCCGTGTGTTGTGTCAAGAGCTCCAATAGCCGGATCGCCCGCTCCACTGACTGTACTCTTGAGGCACTAGTTGCCTCCATCTCGTCATCTTCCATCTTCGCTCGTCAACTCCCGACCACTTGTGCTTCTCTAAGCATACGCCCCGCCCGGGTCGGCTTCCAGCTATAGAGTGTGAGGGCGAGGGAGAAACGGCTACTCGAGGTATCTTTCGGCGACCGTGGTGAGAAAGTCAGGGAGTACGGGTGTCAAGGACACGTCCTCCAAAATCTGGCGGGCCTTCCTTAGCCGCACTCTCGCATCGGAATCCTGCCATTCTTGCTGGATTTTAAGGATCTCCTCATCCACCAAGCCCTCGACCCAGGCTTTGGTGACCGTCCTCCCGTCGACCAATGTGGCGCCATACCGAATCCACTGCCAGAGCTGCGCGCGCGAAATTTCCGCCGTGGCGGCATCCTCCATAAGGTTAAAGATGGCGGCGGCACCCACGCCGCGAAGCCAAGACTCCAAATAGCGAAGTGCCACCTGAATGTTGCCGCGAACACCCGACTCAGTGACCGCCCCGCCGGGTACAGCGAACGTGAGGAGTTCCTCGGCCGTGCGCACCTGCTCCTCCGACCACTGCCCCCCCTGATTGGGTCGGGATCCCAAATGCCGGTCGAACACCGCTTTGGCCACCGGCACCAAATCGGGGTGCGCGACCCAGGTGCCGTCGAAACCATCGTTGGCCTCCCGCTCCTTATCCTCTTCCACCCTTATGAGGGCCTCGCGATTGACGTCTGGGTCTCGGCGACTCGGGATGAAGGCGGCCATGCCGCCGATGGCGTGGGCGCCGTGACGATGGCATACTTGCACCAGATGGGTGGCATAAGCGCGCATAAAGGGCACGGTCATGGTCACTTGAGCACGGTCAGGCAGGAGAGCCTCGGGACGATTGCGGAACTTCTTGATGATGCTAAAAATATAATCCCAGCGGCCAGCGTTGAGCCCCACCACGTGGTCTTTGAGTTCATAGAGGATTTCCTCCATCTCCAAAGCGCCCAAAATCGTCTCGATGAGGACTGTAGCCTTTATGGTCCCGTGATCCAAACCAAGGTGGTCTTCAGTGAAGTTGAAGACATCCTCCCAAAGTTTTGCTTCCGCCGCCCCCTCCAGTTTGGGAAGGTAGAAGTAGGGTCCCGTCCCCCGCCGGATCAGACGTTCCCAATTGTGAAAGACATAGAGGCCAAAATCCATCAATGCCCCGGCGATGGGCTCCCCGTCCACCACGATGTGTGAATCCGTCATGTGCCAACCACGGGGCCGCACCACCAGGGTCGCAATCTGGTCGTTCAAACGATAGGCTTTGCCATTCTCGCCGACGAAGTCGATGCGCCGGTCAATGGCATCGGTGAGATTGATTTGACCCTCAATCATGTTCCGCCAGGTTGGGGAATTCGCATCTTCAAAGTCGGCCATGAAAACCTGAGCTCCCGAGTTAAGCGCGTTGATAACCATTTTCCGATCAGTCGGCCCGGTGATCTCCACACGCCGATCCTGGAGATCTTGAGGGATATCACCCACCCGCCATTTGCCTCCCCGAATATGCTCTGAGTCCTTCCGGAAGGTCGGCATAAAGCCCGCATCGAGTTGCTCCTGCAAGGACCGGCGTGCCGCGAGGAGCGCACGTCTCCGAGATTCGAAGCTCCGATGCAACGTTTCCAAGAACGTCAAGGCGGATGGCGACAACACCTGAGCGTATCCCGGCTCGATGGTCGCTCGCACCTGAATTCCACTGTCCGACATGCTTAACCCTCCTATTTCGTAATGTGAAACACCATTCCATTTATAAGTCATTCTACGCAACCGTGCTCTGATCCTGCCTAAAAGTTTTCCGCGCGAAAAAAACGCCGCCGCGATGATCATTTCCGGCATGGGTGTTTTCGTGCGCCATATCCATAAAATAGGAGGATTTTTGCCAACTTTCCGCGAATATCCTCTAATGCGCAAAACATTGTTTCGTCTTGGGAAACAAGGAGGGAGATTCCCGTGTTTCATCAAATACTGAACCCCGCCTCCAGCTTGTACCTCACCGCTCTCTTGGCCTTGATTCCCTTCATCGTGCTGTTGGCGCTGTTGGCTGGGGTCCGGCTAACGGCATGGCTCACCACCATTATTGGTGGGGCTGTCACCCTAATCATGGCGGCCACCATTTGGAAAATTCCTTTGGGAACGGGCCTTCACGCCTATCTCCTCGGTTCCCTGACCGGATTTTGGAACATCGACTGGATCACCTTCTGGGGGGTGGTCATCTTCAATACGTTGATGCTGACGGGTGTCTTCGATACTTTTAAAACCTGGCTGGTAAGTCAGGCCACCGCCGATATTCGCGTCCAAACTATTTTGTTGGCATGGTCGCTGGGAGCACTCTTAGAAGGGTTGGTCGGCTTTGGCTATCCCTGGGCGGTCATGGCCCCCATTCTTATTGGGTTTGGTATTGTCGAGTTGGACGCCATTCGCGTGGCGGCCATCGCCAATAACGCACCGGTGTCCTTCGGTGCCCTGGGTGTGCCCATTATTGCCCTGGCGTCGGTCACCGGGCTTCCGCTATTGGACTTGTCGGCCTCGGTCGGGAAAGTTGTCGCCCTTTTAGCGCTGCTGCCGCCCTGGGTATTGATCTATTTGGTCACCGGCAAGAAAGGCTTCCGCGACGGCTGGCCCTTGGCGGTGGTGGGTTCCCTCTCCTACATTCTGGGCCAGTTTCCCGTGTCCCAGTGGGTGGGACCCTACCTCCCCGACGTGAGTGGGTCACTGGTCTCCTTTGCCTGCCTGATTCTGTTTTTGAAAATCTGGCGCCCAAAGCGCATCCTTGGCTACGGCGGAGTCGAAATGGATGAGGTGGCGGCTACCCGAAACGGCCCCGCCCCTACGCTGCTCACGCGCCGAGAGGTGTGGCGCTCTTGGCTCCCCTTCATTATCTTAATCGTGGTGGTCGTGCTCTGGACCGGCCCTTGGTCACCCCTTCCCGCCGTGAGTTGGCTGGACACCAAAGTGAGCGCCATTTCGTCAATCTCCCATCAAGCGACGGCCGTGGACTTCAATTTCGCACCCTTCGTGGGAGGTACCTCAATTCTGGTTTCGTGGCTCATCATGCTGCTCTTCTTGCGCCCCAAATCCGGCGTCTTAGGGCAAGTCATGCGCCGCTCCTTCACGCAAATGTGGGGCGCCATTCTTGTCGGGATTTTCATCTTTGGGCTCGCAGATCTTTTTAACTTCTCCGGCATGGCCTCGTCGCTGGCCTATACCTTCAGCCGCATTGGCCCCGCGTTTATTCTGCTTGCTCCGATCCTTGGGTGGATTGGAGTGGCGCTCTCGGGCAGCAATACCTCGACCAATGCTATGTTTGGCCTCTTACAGACGTTGGTTGGCAAAATTCTCGGCCTTCCGCTGTTGCTGCTCCCCTCACTCAACTCCGTGGGTGCCGAAGTGGGAAAGCCCATCGCTCCCCAGACCGCGAGCGTTGGGGTCTCTACCAGCAGTTACGTCCGCAGTGAAGGCCAGGTGATACGACACAATCTCCCCTGGACACTCTTGGTGCTGGCCTGGCTTATCATCGTAGGCCTCCTGTATCTCTGGTTGATGCCTGGGGTCATGCGCTGACGATTCAGGGCGGGGCCGAAGCCCCGCCTTTTTCATTGAACAGGAACCATCGGACGCAGGGCCTTTGTTATGACCAGTTGGAAAAAAGATAGCGGATAACGGGGGGACCGAATAACAAGAGAGCACCGATCACGAACATTCCCAACACGATGACAATCGAAACCCAACGGCTTACCCCCGGATCGTTGCCCGGCCGTCGAAGCGTCCGTCCCGCCTTGACAGCCGCGTTCCACGTGCTCTTTGCGAAGTGTACCCGCAATTCAGCAATCAGGGCCTCAAAATAGAGGTGCGCATCCATGGCACGAGGGACGGTGACAGCTGTGCTGTCGTCCTCCCAAAGTTCCGGCATCACCTGTTCCAGTTGCGCTATTAATTCGGCCAGTTGTCCGCCCTCTTCCGCCGGATTGCCCACGAATCGATCAATTAGCTGTTGACGAATCGTCGCCACATCGCGGCCGGACAAGGCTTCCGAAAAGACTTCGGGAATGCTGGTTGCCATTTTCTGCCCTCCTTGTCCTTATTGTCGCACAAGAACAAACGGGCGTCACTGACATTCCCATAACAAAAGGGAGCCCTTGTCGAGGCTCCCCTGTCAATAGATAACCGGTTACGATCCTGACACACTAGTGCTACTCGACCCAGAGACGCTCCCGGATCCGGAGGTGCTCCCTGATCCCGAGGAGCTGAGCTTCGCGGTCAAGCTATTGAGTTCCGCGGTTGCCTTCTGAAGAGCCTTCAATTCCGCTTGGAATTTGCTAATGACTTGGGTCAGCCCCTTTGGCCCCTTGGTGCTGGAGCTCAGGCTAGCCGATGTCTTGGCCTGCATCTCGTTTTTCACCGTCTGGGCCAAGGTGGTGTTAATCGAGGACAGCTGCGTCATAGCCGTCGACAAGGAACCGGCATTGGCACTAGTCATGGCCGCCGACAACGCGGAGACATATGCCTTCAAGGCCGCCACATACTGAAGTCGGGCCGTTTGAATTTTTCCCGTGAGACTATGAATGGTCGCGACATCGGCCTTGACGGCGGCGCTGTTTTTGGTCGACGTGGAATTGTGATCCGCCTTTTTATGAGACGCTTGGACCGCCACGGACCCCTGACCCTTGGTCTTGATGTTCAGCTTAGCCGTCGACGACGCCTTCCTGGGAAGGGAGACAGCAACATGCTGTCGGCCATCGAAGGAAGCCTTGGCATGCGAAGACGCCATCGCTGGAATAGCACCCCCCATGATTAATGCCCCCGCCAAAGGAGCCAGCAGTTTTAAGTTCAAAAAAGACACCTCCATCTCGATTTCGGTGCCTTAAGTGGTCAAGGCACCCGGTTGTCCTGGAATCACCATACGGTTCGTCAGGATCACCCAAATTTCGGGGGGGATGGAAAATTTTTTTGTTTGGCGAGGTAAGCTGGGAGTGCTTCTTGAACCTTCCGCTCCCAGATGCTGCGAACCACCGGGAATGGCTGTCCCAGGATTGTTAGGCTCGCTGGTCACTTACCGGGCTCGCGGGTTGGATCGGGACGAGGCGCTGGCCATGGCGGCTTCAGCCGCTTCGGCGAGCGTGGAAGAGGACGCGGTCGCGGACTTTAACCTAAAAGAAGCCGAGAGGCTTCGACAAGAGATTTCTCTCCTATCCTAGGCAACGGAGGTAAGCGCATGTCCCTCGAACCTCTCATAGAGCCACCGGCTGATGCTTGGACCAAACATTTCTCCATCGCTGGGCTGAATGTCGACAGCATGGAGATGCTTCAAGGGGTGTTAACCAGTGCCGAACGGGCCGATTCACCCATATTTTTGCAAGTGACCGTGGACACATGAGCGATTCGGGGCCAGAACCTGTGGTCCACCATCATCAGAGCTTCTGCCCAGCATTTCGGTTCCTGTCTCCTTGCACCTCGATCACGCCACGGACTTTAGTCACGTCAAGTGGGCCACCGACGCGGGATTCACATCGGTCATGGACGATGGAGCCGCCCTGGCCATCAATGATTTTCGGCACCGAACTTCGAAAAATTTGGTGGCAGCGGGTCCATCAAGACGATGGGCAAAAACCCCGACAAGTGCTTAAAGCGATTCGCGAGGACATCGCGGAGTGGACCCGGACAAAACTCCTGGCCTGCCGTCATCCCTCATGACCACCTAATACTGGAGGTAGCGCATCAACCAGGCTAACTTTTCGGTATGGAAACGCGGGATGAACTCATGGCCAAAGTAGCGATAGACCTTAATGTCTTTCACGTCCGAACCCAAGTGATGATAAGCGGCAAAAATGGTGGAGGGCGGCGTCAATTGATCAATGAGACCGGACGACACCAGTGTTGGCACCTTGATGCGTGGGGCCAAATTCATCACGTCAAAATAGCTTAAGGTGCGAAAGACTTGCGCCTCGACCTCCGGATCGCCATTTTGGCGGAGAAACTCCGTGATTTCGCCGTAAGGCCCGGCGGGCGCGATGTCCACGGCCCGGCGAAAGTGGGCCAAATAGGGGTAGTCCGCCACGGCCACCTTAGGGATGGGGGATAGAGCGGCCGCGGCTAGCGTGAGCCCACCGCCTTGGCTGCCCCCTGCCACGCCAATCCGGTCAGCGTCCACCTCCGGCCGATCCTGAAACCAGACGAGCTGCCGGACCAAGTCGGCGTACACTCCACGGTAATAGTACGTGTCCGGGCTGAGGATACCGGCCGTCATCCACCCAGCGACGTGTCCATGGGGACTCGGAAGGGATTCCCCGCTTCCTTGTTGCCCGCGAACGGAAAAGGCCAAGACCGAATAGCCGTGTAGTGCCCAATTGACCACTTCGTGAATATTTCCTTCGTAATTCCAGTTATAGCCGTGAAAGAGCACAAGCCCCGGTTGGCGTGTTCCCCCAGCACCACGCACGAACCATCCGTGAAGTGTAGCGCCCTGAAAGCCCTCCATGGTCACCCGGAATACCTCCACCCCACCTGTGGGATAGTCAACCGACTCGAGCTCCGCCTCTACCGGAGCGCGAAGCGCATCCTGGATGGTCCGTTCCCAAAAGCGATCAAAGTCCTCTTCGGCGGTCAACGGCGGTCGGTAGTGTTCCAGTTTTTCCAACGGCCAGTCATACGGCTGCAGCATAGTCTTCTCCCTTCCGATCTGGATCGGTCAAGATGTCTCAAGCCGACATTCAGACGAGCGATCCAACGGTGCCCCCATCGTATCACAGGGACAAAAAAGAAGGCCCAAAACGGGCCCTCTTTAGAAACGAGGTCATAAGCCGCTCACGCTCTCGTCCAAATCGGCTAGGAAACGGGCCGCCTCCACGCCGTCCACGGCACGGTGATCAAAGGTCAGCGAGACCGGAAGACGTCCGCCCCCGGCCTTCCCTATCCCCAGCACGGCAATCGTCGGGGTCATAAGCCGTGGCGTGAAGTACTCGATCCCCCAAGGCCCGAGATTACTCACCACAAAAGACGGACGCTCCCGATCCAGATCCCTCAACTGCCCGTGGCGGACCTTATATTTCAGATGGTTTAAGGACCCGTCCCAGACCCCGCTGTCCGATCGCAAAACTGCCACGATGAGCCCTTGCGACGTATCGACGGCCAATCCCAGTCGGAGCTCACTTGCAAGCTCGATTCCGTCATCATAGACCCAGCCGTGAATGGCAGGATGCCGTGGAAGTACCTCTGCCAGCGCACCAAGGAGTGTCGGCAAGACCTCACCGCCCGAAACTTCCAGATGAAGCGGGCGCTGAAGCGTCGTCGGGAGAGCCTTCGCATTTGACAGCCGGGAAATCATGGCCCGACGGAAGAGGCTATAGGGAGTGCGGCGTGTCGATCTCTCTTCGATCCAAGCGTCGATGTCCTCCATGGTAATTCGGCGATCCCCTACCAACGATGCCAAACGGGTTAAGTCGACCCCGCGCTCACGCGCGTAACGTCGAACGGCTGGGGCCATGGGAATGAAGTCCTGGGAAATTGGGTCTTCATGGGTATCGGCTCTCGGTGACGGCAGATCGGCGGGGCCGGGCGGTACATCGAGCAGTCGAGCCAGAATCTCGCCACTCCGAAACGCGGCCCCACTCTCCACCTGAATGTCGAGCCATCCGTCCCCCGGAGACTCCACCTCTACCGTCACCTTTTCAATCATCGCTTCGGCAATCACCTCGCCTTGCCGCACATAGGATCCCCGATCATAGTTCCAGTGCACAAGAACCGCATCCTCGGCCTCGCCTAAGTCCATCCGGATCTCCATACTAAGACTCCATCACGGCACGCACCGCCTCAACAATGGCCATTTCTGACGGAATGACGGTCGACTCTAGGATGCGGCTATAGGGGATCGGAACATCGGGAACCGCCAACCGACGAATCGGCGACTCAAGATAGTCGAGCGCCTCTTCCGCCACGACCGCCCCAATCTCAGCACTCATGCCATAGGAGCGATAGTCCTCATCGACAATGACCAGGCGGTGTGTCTTCATCACACTCTCCACCACCGCCGCCCGATCCAATGGCACCAAGGTCCTCAAATCAATAATCTCGACCGAAATGCCCTCTCGGGCAAGCCGATCCCGCGCCTTTAAGGCTTTGCCCACCATGGCCCCGATGGTCACAAGACTAACATCCTCGCCCTCGGCGGCCACACGTGCTTGCCCCAAGGGCACGGTATAGGGTTCGGCCGGTACATGAACTTCAGCTAAGCTATCGGACGGCATCCACCCAAGCCCCATCAGACCTTTATGGAAGCAATAGATGACGGGGTTGTCCTCCCGAATAGCAGCCAACATCATGCCCTTGGCATCATAGGCATTCGACGGCACTGCCACCTTGAGCCCCGGCACGTGGGCAAATATACTGTAAAGCGCCTGACTGTGCTGGGCCGCGTCATTGTAGCCTCCGCCGATGGCGGTCATGAGCACCACCGGATGGCGTACATGCCCCCCCGACATATAGTGATTCTTGGCCAGATGGTTATAGATTTGGTCCATTGCCACCCCAAAGAAGTCGATGAACATCAGTTCGACCACGGGGCGCATTCCCTCAGCGCTAGCCCCAATAGCCGCCCCGATAAAGGCGCTCTCGGAAATAGGCGTGTCCATGACCCGTTCGGGACCAAACTTTTCGTAAAGCCCTTCAGTCGATCCGAAAATCCCGCCGTAGACACCAACATCCTCACCCCATAGCATAACCCGCGGGTCTTCCTCCATCGCCTGCGCCAAGGCTTCACTAATAGCTCGGGCCATCGTGATTTTACGATTTTGGGTGCTTTCCATGGTCTCCCTCCTAGATATCCACAAACACGTCGTCGAACGCCTCGGACGGTTCCGGCTCAGGGGACTCGCGGGCATAGCGAATGGCTTCCTCTACCTGTTCTCGAACCTCCCGCTGTATTTCTTGATCACGTTCCTCGCTCATCAAATCACGGGCCAAGAGCAAGTCACGAAAGCGGGAGATGGGATCGCGGCGCCGCCACTCCTCCTTTTGACCCTCGGCCAAGTAGACCTCGGCATCGCCCTGAAAGTGACCGTAAAGACGTGTCGTTTCGACCTCAATCAAGGTCGGTCCCCGCCCCTCACGGGCCCTAGCGACCGCCTCCTCTGCTGCCTCGTAAATCGCCATGACATCGTTGCCGGCGATGTAGACGCCCGGAATGCCGTAAGCGACCGCACGGTCGCTGTTTCGCATCACGGCGGTCGACTGGCTTTTCGGCACCGAAATGGCGTATTGGTTGTCCTCCAGCACAAAGATTACCGGGGCCTTCCAGAGCGCCGCCAAGTTGAGGCTTTCGTGGAACGTTCCTTGATTAGCTGCGCCCTCTCCGGCTAACGCCACCGCCACCCCGTCACGCCCTTGGTGACGCATCGCCAGGCCAGCCCCAACCGCCGGGGGGAGCCCCGCCCCGACAATACCCGAACAACTAAAATGGACGCGGGGATCGAATAGATGCATATGCCCACCCTTACCTTTGGAAAGCCCGGTCGCCTTACCAAAGATTTCTGCCGTCATCGCCTTCAAATCCACCCCTTTGGCGATAGCGGCATGATGCGGTCGATGGGGCGCGGTCATGACATCGTCTGCCCGCAAATGCGCAGCCACCCCAACGGCTACCGGTTCCTGCCCGGCAGCCAGGTGCATTTCCCCGGGAACTGGTCCTCCAGCGATGCTAAAAAGTGGCGTTTTCCCCTCGGTATATGTCTCGGCCATGCGATCTTCGAAGACCCGAATAAGGCACATGATGCGATACATCTCCACGGTATCCATACCCATCCCCCCATGGAAATCCAAATAGTCTATAGGTTCCGACTTTATTATAGATCGATTTCCATTATTTACCATAGCGTTTGCCTCTGGTATCGGAATAAGCCCCCTGTCGAGAGACAGCGGGCTTAACACGGAACGTGGTCCCTTAAGAGGCGGGCGTCTGAGGGATAGAAGGATTCGTGGAAACCGTCAATCTGTTGGGGGCTGTCGCTACGGCGCTTTCGATGAGACTTCCCAGAAAGGCAGGCACATCGGGCACCTCGGTCTCTAAGATGGCCCGCGCCTTCTGGCCCAAGTCGGCGGTAACGCTTCCCAGCACGGACTCGAACACGCGGTGTGCAGCCGTGCTCGTAAACTTTCCCTGCCGTTTCAATTCATTGACGATGGTTTGGTTGGCGGCCACCACCGCTCGCTTCGCTAATGCCTCGGCCAGTGAGATCGCCCAATCGAGACTGTCCCGAGCATTTTTGTTGCGTATTCCGCTGACCGCGTGGAGCGCATACTGCGCACCCTTTGCGAGGGCTCCAGTCGCCGCGGCCAAGAGGAAAGGGGATACGGTCAGGGCGATATCTTTGACAATGGTGAGATAAGTCACGCGTACACCCTCCTTTTATCTAACGCAAAGCTTTTTCCGCATTGGCGATCTTCGCCTTCAAGAGAGCAACCTCAGCCTCCGCTTTATCGAGCGGAGTCGGCGTCACGGCGAACACACTCCCGTCGACCGGCCCATAAATCCCGGGAATCGTCAACCCGTCCGTGTATTGCCATCCAAAATATTGGGTCCAGGCCCCGACGTCGGGCGGTGCATGGCTGGGCAACGCAGTACCGCCGGGGTAGTATGCGAGCCACAAGGGATGCTGAGCCAACATCCCGTAGAGGGCCAGACGTTCTTGAATGAAGGCGCGATAGGAGTAAAAGATGGCCGGGTTCTTGGGGTTTTTGACGGCCGCATTGATGGAGGCCATCCAGTGTGTCGCCCAATACGCCAGCTGATCTTTGGTGAGACCGTTGACCCGCTCCACGTCGAGAATGGGCCAATCGTCTCCTTGAACACCGCCTTCCCGGTCAATCACCGATAAGAAAAACCCCGCCTGATTTTGCGCGTTGGCGTCCACATTGCCGCTAATACCGGGCAAAGCTACATGGTATGCGCCTTTGGAAAATCCCAGGGACTTTAGTTGAGACCAGTTATGGATAAATTGAGGATCCTCGTAGGCCGGTCCATAGGTCGCCCGTATCAAAACCCGAGTGTAACCAAGTCGCTCGAGATTGGGAACCACCGTATTCCAATCGATCGGGTGGCCACCATTGCTAAACTGGGAGACATCGATGACCCGCTCCCATGAGGCTTCCGGAACTTGCATCCGATTCCTCCCTTCTTTGGACAACACGACCAAAGTATCCGACTCCATTGCGAAGGGGCGTCGGTCACTTCAGCTCACCTCCACCAGGTCCCACAATTCCACCTTATTCGCCAAAGTGGCAAAAAGTTCCATAGATACCTCGCCGAGTGCCAACGCTAACGGTGTTCCGGACGTTCATGGGGCAGGAGAGACGTCGTCCCCTGATCCAAGCCGTCCTGTTCGCCCGCTTCTATAGAGGGGCCATACAAACGGGCCGAGACGCGGATTTGAGAACGCGATGACACAGGGTAAGAGTGACGAATCTCCGGGGAACAAGGGCCCCAAGCTTCATCGCTAAAGTCGGTAGGGATATGAAAGTGTCACTGTAACTTTATGCCGAGAGCTCCATCCCACCGCATATACCGAGCGGCCTCGTTTGCGCGAGAAATGGGACGGACCTCTGAACCTTTGGGTAACATGCGCCTTGGATCTCGTTGTCGGGGAAATCAGCCACGACCAAAGCCGGCGGCAAAGCGTGGGTACCTCAGGACCCGATTATGCGTCGATAGTGGAAAGGTTCCGTTGCACCTTCGCAACATAGTCATCTAAAATTTGGCTCACGCGCACGACCTCGGGATGCACAAAGGAACCATATCGGTCAACCGCATCGGCCAGGCGTTGTCGCCAATACTCGAGAGCAAACTCCACGATCCAAACCCTTCTTATCCCTGAAATATTCCAAACTTTGACCATGGTACCATACGGATTCGATTCTGTCGAAGGATTAAGCGGCGGTATCAGTCGACCCCTCGACTTGCGTAATCGTTTCCACCGAATCGAAATAGGAATGCCCTGTTCGGCGACGTCACCACGCTCGACCACTACCGTGTCGCGCCATACCGATCATCTCCTTCGACTCATTACAATGACCTACGGGGCGACTGACAGTCTTCGCCGCCGACGCGCCTTAGGGGGACATGCCCCCGAATCCTCTTGATTCAGCAATAAATCTACGATCGTGCGTCCAGCCCCTAAGATCAGCAGTGCGTTAACGATTCTCGTGGGCAGCGTGAAAGGCAACCGCCTGGTCCAACACCACTTCGATCAGGCAAGGATGGCAGGGATATATTCGTCGACCCATCGGTCGTGTTGATTCTCGGAGGAGCTCATTCGGACGAAACCTCCTTAGCATGATCCATTAACTCGTTCACGGCGCGGGTAAACTGCGTCCATTGCGCGCGAAATTGGGCCAGGGCGTCGGCACCGGCCGGCGTGAGGGCGTAATATGCCCGGTGCTCCAAGAGGGCCAACACGCAACGGTCGGCGACACCACGCCGCAACTGGCCCAACCATGACGCCTCGTTTTTGTCTACCATGTTATGCATGATACTCGTCAAAAGAAGGTATCTTCAATCGATGGAACGGCATCGCTGCGGCCTGATCGCCCCTGGGGCAGAATCCCGAAGCGCCATTAGTTAACCATGGACTGATGCACTATCCGGCGATGTGCATTGAGGCCCTCATGGATTGCAAACGCCGATATCACTCAAAGAAATGCACTCGAAACGTGTTCGTTGCCTCACAAAAAAATATGCTCCAACAGAGTGCGGTGATGGAATGCCATCTCCACATGCCGCCATCAAATGTCTGTCGAATTTCGGCACGAACGGGCGACTCCCCTTTTGCAATCCGGGCGAATTTTTTAGTCAGTTATGACCGATTCAGTAGTCTATCCCCGTATGGTCACACCCAAAAAGTCTCTCAAGGATTATTCTCTGACCACTCGAATATCCTACGCATTCGCCTGAGACACACGACTGAGCGCCCAAGGAGAGGCCTACGGGAACACTGGACAACGCACCCCTGTTGCGGTATTCTGCTTAGTAAACTTATGTTTGCGGTTGCCAAAAGGAGCTTTCTTATGCGAACCATCCAACACTGGCAGGCCGGCTCTGTCTTGAACCGGTCACCCAAGGGACAACACATGGGTTTTGATTATTCCTTGAACCCCTACCGCGGGTGCTCCCATGCCTGTCGGTACTGTTATGCCCGGGAATCTCACACCTATTTGGACTTAAATGTGGCGGAGGATTTTGAAGAGAAGCTTTTCGTAAAAGAGAATCTCGGTTCACGGTTAAAGGAAGAACTAAGAAAAGTTCCCCTGAGTTCGGTCATCGCTATCGGGACAGCCACCGACCCCTATCAACCGCTGGAAGGCCACCATCAGCTCGCTCGTCGCGCATTGGAACTATTAAACGAGAGCGGGCACGCGTTTACCGTCACCACCAAATCGCCATTAATCGAACGAGATCTCGACCTATTGGCTCCGATGGGCCAACGGGGGCAGGTAGGCGTGAACATCAGTCTTCTCTCAACCGACAAGACGCTCATCCGCACCCTCGAACCAGGTACCTCTCCGCCGAGGCGGCGTCTAGAAGCCATCCGCCGTCTAAAGGATGCGGGAATCCCCGTCGGGGTCTTCGTCGCCCCAATTATTCCGGGGCTTTCCGACCAACCGCAACAACTGGCCAGTCTATTTGAAGCCATAAAGGATGCCGGGGCCGACTGGGCGATGACCTCGACGACCCGCCTCAGCGACGCCATTCGGGATTACTTTATAGCCCAAGTGGCCTCTATCGATGGAACAGCCGCCGAACGCCTTCGCTCCCTTTATGGGGAGGGCGCCTTCGTCGACGCCGGTTATCGGCGGGCCCTCCTCCACCTCTTAGAAAGCCTCTATCGACGCTTTCAATTGAGTCGACATGCCCCGGACATTCATCCCCATCGCCGCGAGGAGCAACTATCGTTCTTCCAATGACCACGAAAACCAGCTGGGAACGGCCGCTACATACCAAGGTCCTTCCCATCCAGCTATAGCGGTGGACGGCCTACCCGTTGCCAAGGCACCCCGAGGGATCTGCTCTCCCCAGCACAGAACGCATTTGATTATGAGGGGGTACCGTGCCCCATAGGTTTTCTGAGACTTCCCTGACGAGCATTCCCGCACTAATGGGGGAAAGCCGTTCGGGTGAGAGTCGGGTGCCAAAGTGCGCGCGGCTCTCTCTGTGAGCACACCCGCGGACGCAAGCAACAACACGGCCAGCACCGCTCCGAAGGGCCAGAGCCAAGGTGGCAACGGTTGTCGCCGCCTAGGCTTCATAATCGCGGTCGGGCTGAGCCTTCCATCGTCCACTAACGCTCCAAGATACTGAACGGATGGTTTGGGTGGAAAATCCTTTCGCGCCACGGGAATCCCCTTCCTTTTCCCACTTTGGGAATATCCCTCACCCTATCCCGCATGGAGGGAATTTTGACCGGACACCGTCCATCCGAACCGGCTTTTCTATTCTCACCAGATCAAGGGATCGTCGTTGATAATGCCATCCTTGTCTGTCAACGAGCCCACATTGGCCTGAATGACGACGCAATAGAGGTCTTCTGTGGAATTGTTTCTCCACGCCCGTTTGCCTTCCGGCAAGACACGAACGATCGTACCCGGCTTTACGTCAAACACCTCACCGTCCACTTGAAATTGACCATGTCCCTTGACGAAAAGGTACATCTCCTCGTGTTCACGGTGCTGGTGGACAAAAGGCACCTCATCTCCCGGGCGAAACCGGTTCAACGAGACTTCCATGCCGGTAAAACCGAGCGCCTTCCCTAAGAAGAGCTTGGCATCCAGTTGATCCAATGGCCCTGCCTCGCCTACCGCGTAATTCTGACCGTGACGTATGTTCGTAACCTCTGCCATGGCTATAACCTCCTTGCGGTCATGGTAGCACGTCTTCTTAGGAAATGGAGTCCGGGTATTTTTCGTGAAACGGGGAACACTGGTCCCATGAAGACGATCGGATGGATGCTCTGTTTATTAGGAAGTTTGCTTGGCGGCTTCACCGCGTGGGCGGAACGGACGCCGGTGCTCGAGTCCCACCTGACGATCGGCCACGGTGTCGTACCCGGGTCCGACATCACGCTTTTCGCTAGCATTCTGGCGCTTTCAGCCGTTCTGGTCATGTGGCTCGGTCCGTCCCGCATCGGCGGGCTCATGTGCGTCATCAGCGCGACCGTAGGATTCTTCGGCGCCGACCAGTTGTGGGTCACGGCTGGGTGCATTTTGTTTGTGGGAGCGGTGCTGACGCTATTTTCGCCGTCGGGCCCCGAGTCGAAAGCCGTGGATCGCACGAGAAACCACTAAGTCTTAAGGACTTCTCGCGAAGAAACTCCCACCCTGCCGCCTAATTCCCCGTTGGGCGGAATTTCTTATTCTTAATGTCAATCGCCTCTTTAATACCCCCTTGGCTTTTCCCGACGGACGTCGTCGGCCAAGGGGACTTGCCAGCCCTTCAAAGGGGTGTATAATCATGACATGAACAATTGTTTGCAAAGAGAGAACGGAGGGAGCTCTTATGGTGCCGCGTATCCGGTTGACGCGGGAGCAACAAGCCCGATTAAAGGAACGTCCTACCATCTGTGTGTTTTGTGGTCAATCCATCAAAACTGCCGACCTCAGGAACGACGATGTGATGATGCACAAAGTGCCAAACGGGGCCAGGCTTTGTCACAAAACCTGCGTCGCATACATCGGTCTTCAATCCCGCTTATTCTCGAGAGACGACGAACTGTCCGTTTGACATCGTTCAATTCGGTCATGGACTTGGCGTCGCATCGGAAGGTTCTGCAGCTGATTTGCGACCGCGGGACAAAAAAGATCCAAGGGGCCGCCACCCCTTGGATCCGCTGTCCGTAAAAGTCCGGCAAGCACTTCGGCTCAGGCGGACCTCTACGTCGTTTAGAAGTAAATTTTCACGTGGCTTTCTTTGGCCACTTTGTTCGAGAAGGTCTGGAATACCTGAGATTGTTTTTGTTGCGTCAAGTTCGATGTCACCTGCGACTTTACGGCGGAAAAGGCTTGGGTGCTTGCCGGCCGGGTCGCTTGCACTTGAATCACATGGTAGCCATATTGGGTATGGGCGATGCCCATCTGGCCCGGCTTCAGCTTGTCCATTTCTTGATAGAAGGGCTTCACAAAATTGGAGGCCGCACCGGTGTCCACCCAGCCGTATTCCCCGCCCTTGTTTTTGCTGCCCGGATCTATCGAGTACTCTTTGGCAAGCTTCGTCCAGCTACCCCCGTGTTGCAATTCGCTTTCAATCTTTTTCGCGAGCGGCTTGGTCTTTACCAAAATCATCCGCATCTCGTCTTGAGGCGGGGTTACAAACTGGGACTTATGCGTGTTGTAATAGGCTTTGGCCTCGGCCGTGGTCACCGGCTTGACGTTCTTAGTTTCAGCACTGAACGCCGCATCCAACTCCATCTGTTGCACCATAAAATGGGTCAACGAAGCTAACGTCAAATGCTGCTTTTTTAAGGCGGCAACGGTTTTGGCCTTCCCGCCGAGAGCTGTCTCCACGTTTTCTTTGACAAATAGCTGGGCATTCTTTTGTGCCGTTTTGACGGTCACCACGTGATGCTTCAAAGCCCAATGCTCGACCGCTATCTCGGATGCAAGCTCCTTCACCTGCTGCTTCTCCGCGGATTTGCTGGTGGACATCGTGACACCCTGCAATAGATCCGTCGCGTGGACGGCAAGCTGCCATTCTTGCTTGGTCAAGGGCTTGCCGTTAATTTCAGCTAAAGGCTTGGCACTAGTATGGGACGTGCTGGAAGCGGTGCCGCAAGCTTGCGCCGCACCCCCAACTAAGCATAGGACTCCGAGTGTCGACACCCATCGCAAGGTTGATTTACCCATGGTCTCTCCTTTATTCAGTCCGGGTTTATTGGCGGACTCTCCCAATCTCTTCGTATATCCTGCAATCATACCAGACATGCCGGCTATGGCAATCCGCAATAACTGGTGGCCCTCGCAGGGCCTGGCATTCTTGGAAATAGCGCGGGGCGTTAACGTTTGATTAAATTGTGTCATTTACTTGTCGCTCGTGTTATTATTGTCCGTGTGATAATGATTGGCTTGGCAACAAGAATCTATGTGAGGGGTGACGGAAGTGGAGAGTACGCCAATGCCCACCGACGATGAACGGATGGCGCTCAAAGCGGTGGTCAATCTCATTCGGCTCTCGGAACCGTTAATTTTTGATCTCTGGCGGTCCCACGAATTGACCATAGCTCAGGTCCAGTGTCTAAGAATTTTGAGCCACCAGCCCGAACAAGCCGGAGAGCTGGCCAAGAAACTCTCCATGTCGTCAACATCTCTGACGAGAATTCTTGAGCGTCTAGAGAGTCGGGGTTTAGTGGAACGGACAGTGGATGTTCACGACCGTCGACGGATTTGGGTACGGCTGACGGAAACGGGCCAAACTCGGGTGAGCAGCATGACCAGTTGGTACAACACCCCACTCTTTGCCGCGATCCGACGCATGTCCGCTGAGGAACGCACCCACTTCGTTGAGGTGATTGAGCACTACACCGCCGCCGTTCGGGAAGCGGAATGCGCCTCGGAGAACCAGTCGACCACGGTATCAAGCGTAAAAGACTAGGAGGGAATCGCTCTCTATGGCGTCAAGGGCATTAGAATCGCGACCGCATGGGATCGCCTACAAGTGGATCGCCCTAACCAATACGACCTTGGGCATTTTGATGGCCGCGATTAACATGACCATTCTGATCATCTCATTGCCCGCCATTTTTCGTGGAATCCACATTAATCCCTTGGTAGGCGGACAAACCAGTCTACTGCTGTGGATTCTGATGGGCTTTAATGTGGCCACCACCATCCTCTTGGTCTCATTTGGCCGCATCTCAGATACCTACGGCCGGGTAAAATTGTATAATCTCGGCTTTTTGATCTTTACCATTGGTTCCATTCTCCTCTTCCTCACTCCCGGAAAAGGGACGACCGGTGAATGGGAACTTATCATCTTCCGGTTTATTCAGGGTATTGGTGGGGCTTTCTTGTTCTCCAACAGCGCTGCCATCCTGACCGACGCTTTCCCGGCTAATGAACGCGGCTTTGCCTTAGGCTTAAACCAGATTGCTGGTATTGCGGGCGGTGTCATCGGTCTCGTGGCGGGCGGTCTCTTGTCAGCCATTGACTGGCGGGCCATCTTTTTGGTAAACGTGCCCTTCGGTATCGCGGGCACCATCTGGGCTTATGTGGCATTGAAGGAAACCTCCACGAGCCGCGAATCTAAGAAGATTGACTGGTGGGGCAATCTGACGTTCGCCGTGGGCTTGATGGGCGTCATGCTGGGACTGACCTACAGCATCAGCCCGTATCACGGGCACGCCATGGGCTGGGCAAGCCCCTTTGTTCGCGTGAGCCTTATCGCGGGTGTGTTGCTGTTGATTGCCTTCGTGATTATTGAAAACTTTGTGGAAGACCCGATGTTCCATTTGAAGCTCTTTAAGACTCGGGCATTTTCCATCGGCAACTTCACCAGCCTCATGAGCGCCATTGCCCGAGGCGGGTTGTCCTTTATGCTGATTATCTGGCTTCAGGGCGTCTGGCTTCCGATGCACGGCGTATCGTTTGCCCACACACCGCTCCAAGCCGGTATTGATACCATTCCCCAGATGGTTGGCTTCCTGGTTTTCGGACCCCTTAGCGGCAAGTTATCGGATCGGTACGGAGCCCGGTGGTTCGCCACCATCGGAATGTTGGTCAGTGCC
>DAHWKG010000090.1:0-5513 GCA_027343765.1 Sulfobacillus sp. | reverse complement strand
ACGACCCGCGGCCGCGATTAAGTTCTCGGGCATCATCCAGGGTACGGTATGGGGTTCGCTCCTTGTAGCGATTGACGTCCGCCACTAGCCCTTGCATGTAGCCTCCCGGCGGCAGGGTCAGCGGATTCGTCACGGGTACGTCGGGCAACGCGACCCCGACCGAATCTAAAATAATGAGGGCCCGCGTGCGGTTGGGATGGGCGGAGGCCATGGACATGGCAACCCGTCCACCCATGGAGTTCCCGCCCAAGATTGCTCGGGGAATGTTCAGTTGGTCCAGCCACTCGAAGAGGTTTGGGGTGATATCCTCCATGTGGGCCACACCCTGAAACCAATCCGAGCGGCCAAAGCCGGGCATGTCGGGTGCGAGGACCCGGTAGCCGCGCGCGCCCAAGTATTCGAGTTGATGCAGCCAGGCCCGACCCGTGCCACCGCCCCCATGGAGCAAAACTACCGGTAGGTCGCCATCCCCAGTCTCATACCAGTGCAAGAGTCCTCCGGACAGGCGGACGCTGTGATCCATGATTTGCATGTCGTCGGCCCCTTTCGGGGACTATTTTAGCAGATCGGCATCGCCGGGAGGTTCTAACCGTTCGTCAAACCAGAGAATCCGATTGAGAGTGCGCGCGTGGTCTTGAATCTCCTCGCGGGTGACGATGCCTTTCTCAACCAAGAGATCGAAAATGACGGCCAACGAGAGGCCATAGCGGTAAAGTGTGTGATTCGTCTCTCCGGCGTCGTCCGGAGGAATTCGGGTTGACATAGAGCACCTCGCTGTTACATGGTTGATCCAAGTATTCCAATTTCTTGAGATTACAAACAAGGTGGGATGGCCGGTGCAGGTGAAGCGGCTGGGGGAGCGGGGCATCATTGCGATGATTCACCGAATGCAGTCATCACCGCCTGTTGGCATGGTGGGTATTGGCGATGATGCGGCCGTCTTGCCCGTAACGCCGCATGGTTGGCTGATTAGCCAAGACATGTTGGTGGAAGAGATCCATTTTCGCTGGGACTGGGCGGAACCAGAGCAGGTGGGTATGAAGGCTGCCCATGTCAACATGAGTGACATTGCCGCCATGGGGGGACGACCGCGCGCAGCGTTGACCAGTTTGGCGGTGCCGAGTACGTTGGCGTCCGAGGTCCTGGAAGGGATCTATCGTGGACTGACGCGAGCCTTCGATCCGTATGGGGTGGTCATCATCGGAGGCGACACGGTGGGGACCGTGGACCGGCTGGTTCTAGATGTGGCCATTATTGGAGAACCCGGAATCGGCGGTGCAGTACTTCGAACCGGAGCACGGCCGGGTGATCGGTTGCTGGTGTCAGGGCGTCTTGGAGCCAGTTATGCTGGCTACATGCTGTTGAGTCATGGAACCGGTTGGCCGGGCAAAGATATTGATGACCGCAGTGTGTTGATGGCCCACTTGGAGCCCCAGGCTCGGATTGAACTCGGTGAAGCGGTGGCGCCCTTGGTCCATGCGATGACCGACGTCAGCGATGGATTGGCTGAGGAGGTCGTGGAACTGACCCAGTTCGGGTCGGTGGGAGCCGATGTGTGGTTGGACCGATTGCCGATTTGCCCGGCCACTCGCCGGGTAGCCAAGTCGTTCCAGAGCGATGGACGAGACTATGCTCTTTTCGGCGGGGAAGATTATGAACTGTTAATGGCGGTGCCGCCCTCGCATCTCGACCAGCTGATGGCTGTGGCTGAGAAGCTCTCCGTAGCGGTGTCGGAAATTGGCACCATTACCGATCGCCAAGATGTCCGTTGGCTCGACAGGGGCCAACCCGTGGAGGTAAGGAGTGGGCCGGTCTTTGATCACTTTTCGCGTTGAACGGGAGATTGCCCGTCTGAGCGACCTGGCCCGGTTAGCCGAGCGCTTAGCGCCGCTGGTAGCCTCCGGGGGCCTCGTGCTATTGGAAGGGGCGCTCGGAGCCGGAAAAACGACCTTGGCCAAGGCTATCGGCCAGGCGCTCGGTATTTCCGAGGGGATGAGTTCCCCCACGTTCGATTTGCTGCATGTGCACTCTCTTCCCGGCGGTCTCACCGTATACCATGTTGATGGATATCGGCTGGAGGCAGCAGAGGAATGGGATGTCCTCGACCTTCCGCCACAAGAGAGGCCCGAGGTGCTAATTTTGGCGGAGTGGGGCGAGGCGTTGGTGCCTGATTATCCCGAACGGCTAGAGATCCGCATAGAACGACAAGGAGACGATAGAAGACGCGTGACGCTCATCGGGATTGGCGAGCGTTGGGCTAGGGCGCTTCGGATGTGGGACGATGAAGGGGAGAACAATGGGATTTCGGGTGATAGGATTTGATGCCTCGGGACCACTCTTGACGGTGGGGTATATCGAAGATGGACGGCTGATGGCGGTGCGATCATCACGCCAACCCCGTCAGGCGGGTTCCCAATTGGTGGACTGGGCGTGCGATCTCGCCGAAGATTTGGGACGGCCAGAGGGTATTGCGGTGGGTATTGGGCCGGGTTCTTTTACGGGGGTGAGGGTGGCCGTGACGGCCGCCAAGGCCTTGGCCTTTAGTTGGGGGATTCCCGTCAAAGGGGTATCATCGCTGGCGGCCTGGGCGCGCGCTGTTCCGCCGAAAAGTCGCGTGGTGGTTACCAGCGAACGTCGGGGTCCCGCCTACTATCTCGGCTATTATTGGGTCGGTGACGAAGGTCCCGAACCGCTGATCCCCGACACAGCCATTTCGGGGGCTTTGCCGGGGATCTTTCCCGTGTTAGATCCGGTGTGGGTGCTGGGGCCGCTGGCCGAGGATGAGGAGGGATTAGCGACCATTGGTCCGCATGCTCGTCCGGCATTTTTTGAGATGTCGGGTGTGTCGGTAGCCTTAGAAGGTCAGGCCGCGTTACAATGGGGAAAAACGGATCATCCGGCGGCATTGGCGCCTCACTATCTAAGGGTTCCTCAGGCAGCGGCCGAAAGAGGTGACACATGGCAGTCTTAAATCAGCCCGACGAAGCGGAAGTCGTCGTGCGGGACATGTATCTATCAGATCTTGATGCAGTCATGCGGATTGAAGCGGCATCTTTCTCCACGCCCTGGTCACGCAACCAATTTCAAAGCGAACTCATGGAAAATAATTTTGCCGCCTATCTCGTGCTCGACTTTCATGGACGGGTGGTTTCTTATGGCGGGATGTGGATTATCCTCGATGAAGCGCATGTGACCAATGTGGCTGTGCACCCGGACTTTCGCGGTTACCACCTAGGCGAACGTATGATGCAGGGGCTCATGGGGAAAGCCAAGAGCCTCGGCGCGGGGCGCATGACGCTTGAGGTCAGGAGGTCCAATCAGGTGGCCCAAAATCTTTATCAGAAATTGGGGTTCATTCAGCTAGGCGTCCGTCGCGGTTATTATAGTGAGCCGCACGAGGATGCCTTTATTATGTGGAAGGATCCCCTTTAGTTTGTTCTTCAGAAGGGGCAGCAGGTGCCACCCGGCGGCGCCCACCCCACCAGACGGCAATGCCGCCCAAAAGCCCAAATAGGACCGCGAAAATAATGCCCGATAAAATCGCGTTGGCCGTGGCATGGAGGTGAAGCATGGTCACGGCGGCCTGACGGGGCACCCGTGGTACCTGGGCTAAAAAGGCTTGCTCGGCCGTGGGGGTGCGCCGAATTATTTGTCCCGCGGCCGTACCCAGAAGGGCCACCAGGGCACCGATCATGAGCCCGTTAGAAAACCGCGGACGCTTGCGCTTTTGAAGGCTCTTACCCATGAGCACAAAAAGAATGACGGCCATGAGGAAACTTAAAAAGTGGGCCAAGGTTGTGAGCGCATAGAGCGTGCTGGAAAGCGTTAACAGGGTGGGAGCGGTGTAGACGATGAATAATAACAGGGCATAAATCCAAACGATGGGGAACCCTCCTTTCTTCAGCTGTTTTAGCTATTGTTGACCGGGGCGAGGTGAAGTATGCGAATCTTGGGGATCGAATCCTCCTGCGACGATACGGCCGCGGCGGTGGTGGAAGACGGCACCCATTTGGTCGCCAGCGAGCGGTTGTCGTCGGCCCTTTTGCAGCGTCGCTATGGCGGGGTGGTACCTGAAGTGGCAGCCCGCGAACACACCATGGCGGTACTTCCCGTGGTGGAAATGGTGTTGGAAAAGGCGCGGATGACATTGGGGGAACTAGACGCGGTAGCGGTGACGCAGGGGCCGGGTCTTTTGGGGGCGCTATTGGTGGGGGTCACGTTTGCCAAGGGGATTGCTCGGGCATTAAACCTCCCCATTGTTGGGGTGCATCATCTGGAGGCCCACCTTTACGCCAACGCCGTAGGCCAGCCCATTCAATTTCCTGGACTGGCACTCATCGTCTCTGGTGGTCATACCAGTCTGGTGCTATGGCGGGGTCATGGGGATCTTGAAGTGCTGGGTCAAACGCGGGATGACGCATCGGGTGAGGCCCTCGACAAAGGAGCCCGGCTCCTCGGCCTTCCCTATCCGGGAGGGCCGGAAATTGAGAAGCTGGCGGAAGAAGCGCCACGGGAACCCCGCTTGTCGCTTCCCGTGGCCCGCGTGTCGGGAGCCCCTCTCGACTTTAGCTTTAGTGGACTTAAGACAGCCACCGAGGACCTCGTGCGGCAGTATCCGGAGGAGCCTGCGGCGGTCGCTCGGGCCCTCCAAGAGGCGGTAGTGGCGGCTCTCATGCGAAATCTCAAGCGGGCCTACGAGGTCCATCGGGTACCGCATCTATATGCGGCCGGCGGGGTGGCCGCCAACCGGGGGCTCGGTCGAGAACTTCGGGCGTTTGGCGCTCAAGTGGGGGCGGAGGTGCACATCCCCTCCCCCGATCTTTGTACGGATAATGCGGCCATGGTAGCGGCGGCGGGTTATTATCGAATTCAGCAGGGAGATCGCTTGCCAGCGGGTCAAGGACCGCGGACCCCCTGGCGGTTGGAAGAGCTTTTACGGCACGCATGAGGAGTGGATCAAGGGATGTTAATGGATTTTGCTGAGTGGTCGCCCCAGGTTGAATCTCCTGTTTTCTTAGCCCCGGGGAGCTATGTGATTGGACAGGTGGTACTGAGAGCGGAAGCTTCCGTCTGGTTTAATGCGGTGATTCGGGCGGACTCCGACCGCATTGAACTCGGAAGGGCGAGCAATCTTCAAGATTTGTCCGTGCTTCACGCCGATCTGGGGGTGCCCTGCACGATTGGTGATGAGGTGACCATCGGGCATGGGGCAGTGATTCATGGGGCCCATATTGAGAATCGGGTTTTGGTGGGCATGGGCAGCGTGATTATGAATGGGGCGCACCTGCATTCGGATGTGATCATTGGTGCCGGCACGCTTATTACCGAGGGAACCGAAATACCGCCGGGCGCGTTGGTCCATGGACGACCGGGACGCGTGGTGCGGGATTTGACGCGAGACGAGATAGAGCGCATTCGCTGGTCGGCTGCTCACTACGTGCAGTTGTGGAAAAATCAAGGCTGGCATTTTCAATAGGCCCCTTAGTCGCGAATCATGGCATTCGGATGGAATT
>DAHWKG010000080.1:0-9138 GCA_027343765.1 Sulfobacillus sp. | reverse complement strand
AGCCTTACCATTTGCTTATTATTTATTGCGAGGCTTGGGCATAAGGTAGCTCCGAGGTGAGTACCCTGGAGCCCACACGTTACTGGCGCGAATTTGTCATCTGGTCACTTCTTTTCGTGGCCGCGTACGTGTTTTGGCGTTGGGTGGCTGGCTATCTGATGCCGTTTTTGTTGGCGGGTGTTCTCGCCTCATTGGTGCTTCCGGTAGTAGAACGGCTTGAACGGATGGGGATCCGACGGGTCTGGGCGGTGATCATGGCCCTGGGGAGCGTCCTCTCATCATTGAGCGTGTTGACCGGTGCTGTGCTACTCTTGGTCACAGCCGAACTCGTTCAGATTACGCACCGTTTGCCGCGCTATCTGCATGCGCGCCCCTTGGGATTGCAGCGAGCAATCGGGAAGTGGAGTCAGTTAAGAGGGCAATTCGGCTTAGGTCAAGGGAGTATCCATCAAGAAATTCATGATCTTTATCGCATGCTCGGCACGGTCGTGAAGAGCGTGGGGCATTTGTTGGTCATGCTGCCTGAATTCGCGTTGATGATGATCGTGGCAGTGGTTGCGGCGTTTTTTATTCTTCGTGATTATGAACGCATCTCGCCCTGGCTTCGTCGCCTGAGTCCTCCAGCAGTTCGCAGCCGGATAAAACCCTTCACCTCCCTTATTGCTGGAGGCCTCTGGGGATACGTCCGGGCCGAGCTCGCGTTGGTGAGTCTAACCGGACTTGCGACCGCGGGCGGCCTCTTGGTTATTGGTGCTCCCTATGCTGTGCTGGTTGGGTTACTGGCGGGGCTCTTGGATTTGGTACCGTTCATGGGCCCGACCATTTTATTGGTGCCTTGGGCGGCGGGAGCGGGGGCCACAGGACACTGGGCGCTTGCCCTCCATCTCCTCTTGGTGCTGTTGGCGGTGGCCATTATTCGGCAATTGTCCGAGCCGCGCTTGGTGGGACAGGGCACAGGTCTGCACCCGCTCGTGGTATTATTTTCCCTATACATGGGAATCCGCATCTTTGGCGGGGCCGGAGTCATTGTTGGGCCGGTTACGGCGGTGATGCTGAATGCGGTGCGTCGAGCGCGCCGTGAGGGAAGGGGATAGCCGTGCGTTTAGTACTGTTAGGGGCAACCGGGTCGATTGGTGACAGCACGCTCAAAGTCTGGCGCGAACACCAAGACAAGATTGGAATCGAGGGACTGGCTGGCCATCGCCAGGGAGACCGTCTATGGGACATGGGCATCGAGACCGGGGCAGAGTGGATTTGCCTAACCGACAAGGGGGCGGCCGACGCGCTTCAGCGCACCGTGCGGGGATCCAATGGCCCGGAAATTTTGGCCGGAGAGGAGGCACTTTGCCAGGCGATTGGCTCCACTCGGGCCACGCATGTGCTAGGCGCCATGAGCGGTTTCGCGGGCTTAAGCCCCACGCTGGCCGCTTTGAATCGGGGCCTTCGGGTCCTGTTAGCCAATAAGGAGACGTTGGTAGCGGCGGGAGACTTAGTGCGCCAGGCGGCCGCTCAGGGTGGTGGCGAGCTTGTACCCGTGGATAGCGAGCACTCGGCGATATTTCAGTGCTTAAGGCCAGGGCAGCCCGTGCGGCGGATCATCTTGACCTGTAGTGGGGGACCTTTCCGGGGGCGCTCCCAAGCCGATCTTCGGGATGTAACGGTGGAGGACGCCCTGAGGCATCCCAACTGGTCAATGGGGCCCAAGATTACGGTGGATTCTGCCACGTTAATGAATAAGGGATTAGAAGTCATTGAGGCGCACTATTTGTTTGGCGTGGATTACGATGCGATCGATGTGGTGGTTCACCCGGAAAGCGTTCTACATTCCATGGTTGAGTACGCGGATGGCGCCACCATGGCCCAGTGCGGGGTGCCTGACATGCGCGTCCCCATCGAGGTCGCGTTGGCTTGGCCGGAACGATGGCCGCTTAATGTCGAGCCCTTTCAATGGGTGGGTCGGGAATTACACTTTGAGGAGCCCGATTGGCATACTTTTCCGCTCTTAAAGCTAGCCTATCAGGCAGGACGATACGGCGGGCTATTTCCGGCGGTTCTGAACGCCGCCAACGAAGCGGCGGTGTCCGCCTTTCTGGAGCGCCGCCTGGCGTTTCTTAAGATCGCGGACATTGTCGAAGAGACGTTGTCAACCTTTGTGCCGCACGGCGCCGTAAGCGACGTGGAGGATGTCGTGAGGGCGGATCGATGGGCGCGCCAACACGCTGAAACTTTGGCGGCAGACTAGGGGGAACAGCATGCTCACAGTAATCGCGTGGATCGTGGTCTTTGGTATCTTGGTCGCCGTGCATGAGCTTGGGCATTATTTAGTGGCCAAAGCCTTTGGCATGCAGGTAGACGAATATTCCTTGGGATTTGGGCCCCGCCTCATCAAGGTATCCGGGCGAGAGACGGAATACTCGCTACGCCTCATTCCTCTTGGAGGGTATGTTCGGCTCGCTGGGATGGATGGGGAGCGGAGCGCTGACGCCAACCACTATCCTAATCGCCCACGTTGGCAGCGATTTCTGGTGATTTTTGCGGGCCCGGTAATGAATCTGGTGCTAGCCTTTGTCCTGTACGCCTTACTTTTTGGCCCCATTGGGGTGCCCGTGGCGACTACCACCATCACGCATCTCATGCCTCACTATCCCGCCGCCGCCGCAGGATTAAAGCCGGGCGACCGGGTTATTGCCATTGATGGGCAGGCGGTACATTCGGGCACGCAATTAGAGTCGATGATTAGACATCATGCTACAAAGCTCATGCATGTTACGGTGGCCCGTCATGGCCGGCATCTGACCTATCCCCTGCGAGCACGGCTCGACACCCATACCAAGCCTCATGCGTATCTCATCGGCGTCCAATTAGGAATGGCCGTCGCACACCTCCGACTGTGGCAGTCCATTGCCACGGGTGTTTCCCAGACGGTGGCCATGACAGCCGCTTGGTTTAAGGCCCTGTTTTTACTCATTACCGGCCGGAGCCGATTTGACCTCATGGGTCCCGTGGGTATTGCGGTGGTGGTCGGCCAAGCGGCTCATCAAGGCTGGGCAGATTTGTTCATGCTAGCTGCGGCGCTGTCGGCTAATTTGGGCCTCTTTAATGTCTTGCCGGTGCCGGTGCTGGATGGTAGCAAGTTGTGGCTTCTCATTATCGAAGGCATCCGGGGTAAGGCCATGGCGCCCGAGCGAGAAAATATGATTCACCTGGTCGGCATGGCGTTTTTATTGGTATTCGTAGTGTTTGTGACCTACCACGACTTGGTTCATTACCTTCATTTGGGTTAGTCGCTAGTCTATCCGCCCTCGGGATGCTAAGATGAGAGTAATCGTTGACGCCGGTCCGGGGTTCCAAAAGGGGCTTCGACCGGTGGTATTTTGAGGAATTCGTGAGGTGCATGATGACAAAAGCGGTAAAAGTACGCGATCTGGTAATCGGAGGCGGTGCTCCGGTACGGGTGCAGGGAATGACGAAATCGGACACCCGCGACGTCAAAGCCACCGTCGATGAGATTCTACGCTACGTCGACGTGGGGTGCGAAATTGTGCGGGTCGCGGTTCCCGACGCAGAGGCCGCGGGGGCTGTCGGCGAGATCGTAAAGCACTCGCCCATCCCAGTGGTCGCAGACATTCACTTTGATTACCGCCTGGCCCTTGAGGTCATCCGCCAGGGGGTCGACAAACTGCGCTTGAATCCCGGAAACATTGGCAGTCGCGAACGGGTCGAGGCCGTTGTCAAGGCCGCCAAGGAACGGGAGATTCCTATTCGCATCGGGGTGAATTCAGGATCCATCGAAAAGGGCTTGCTGGCGGACTTAGGGCGCACGGCGGAGACCATGGTGGCATCGGCCGCGAAGCACATCCAGATTTTAAATGATTTGGACTACGACAACATCGTGGTCTCACTGAAGGCATCGGATGTTCCCACCATGGTGGCCGCCTATCGACTGATGGCCTCACGCTACGACTACCCCCTCCATTTGGGTGTCACTGAGGCCGGCACCCTGTTCCAAGGGACGGTGAAATCGGCCGTCGGCATCGGCATTTTATTATCCGAGGGCATCGGCGACACCATCCGTATTTCCTTGACGGCTCCGGGCGAAGAGGAAATTCGGGTGGCGTGGGAAATATTGAAAAGTCTCAAATTGCGCGAGCGGGGTGCCAATTTGGTGGCCTGCCCGACGTGCGGTCGATTGCAGTTCGATATGTGGCCGGTGACCAACGAGTTGGAACGACGATTAGCTACCATACAGGAGCCGATTACGGTGGCCGTAATGGGGTGCGCCGTGAACGGTCCTGGGGAAGCCCGGGAGGCCGATGTGGGACTCGCTGGAGGGAAGAACCACGGCTTGATATTCCGCCATGGGCAAATTAAACGCCGCGTGGAACAGGCCGACATGGTCGAGGAATTGTGGAAAGAAATTCAGGAAGCGGCGGAGGAGGTGCGGGCACATGGAGGACATCACCCCGAAATCGGTTGATCACTCTGAGTGGTATGTGGATGTGATTAAAAAGGCCGATTTGGTGGATTATGCCCCGATGAAAGGGTTCATGGTCATTAAGCCTTATGGGTACCGCATCTGGGAGTTCATTCAAGCGGCCATGGATGCGAAATTTCGGGACACTGGACACGAAAATGCCTATTTTCCGTTGCTGATTCCGGAAAGCCTGTTGCTTAAAGAGGCCGAACACGTCGAAGGGTTCACGGCCGAGGTTGCTTGGGTCACCCAGGGCGGTCAGGAACCGCTGGCGGAGCGATTGGCCGTCCGACCGACCTCCGAGACCATTATTGGCGCCATGTATTCCAAGTGGATCCAGTCGTATCGTGACCTGCCGGTGCTCATGAACCAATGGGCCAACGTCATCCGCTGGGAGAAGGCCACTCGGCCTTTTTTGCGTACCACCGAGTTTTTATGGCAAGAGGGCCATACCGTCCACCGAACCGCTCTGGAAGCCGAAGCCGAAACCCGGCAACAACTGGAAATCTATCGCGACATCATGCAAGACTGGTTGGCTATCCCGGTGGTGGCGGGCCGCAAGAGCACCGGGGAACGCTTTGCTGGTGCTGTCGAGACATACTCCCTAGAAGCGCTGATGGGCGACGGGCGAGCGCTACAAATTGCAACCTCGCATTTTCTAGGGCAAAAGTTCGCTCAAGCCTTCGACATACAATTTTTAGACGAGGACGGGACGCTAAAGTACGGATGGACCACCTCCTGGGGAAGCTCGACACGAATGATTGGCGGACTCATCATGGTCCATGGCGACGACAAGGGACTTCGCTTGCCGCCCCGAGTGGCTCCCATTCAAGTGGTGATTGTGCCCATTGCCCGCGGACCGGAACAAGATCGGGTGTTAGCGTACGCGCGGGCCTTGTATGAGCGTTTGCGGCCCTTAGTGCGGGCCCGCTTGGATGACCGCCCCGAATTCACCCCCGGGTACAAGTACAACGACTGGGAGATGCGTGGTGTTCCTCTACGAATCGAGGTGGGGCCCAAGGACCTGGCCAATCAAGCCATGGTGTTAGCCCGAAGGGACACCGGGGACAAGACTTCCATCAGCGAATCGGGCTTCGAGGAGGTCGTCACCAATCTCTTGGAGGACATTCAATCGACGCTCTTTCAGCAAGCGCGGGCACATCTTGAAGAGCACACGGTACGGGTTGAGACCTATCGAAACGCGGAAAAATATGGGTATCGCGGGTTTTTTGAAGGCGATTGGTGTGGAGATGAAGCCTGCGCCGATCAGTTGAAGGCCGACACCGGCATGACAATTCGCTGTCTTCCGCTAGACAAAAAACCCCAAGGCGATAGCTGCGTGGTCTGCGGCGGGCCTTCCAAAGAACGGATGTTGTTTGCTCGTGCATATTGAAGACGAGTTAGGCATCTAGTGGGTGGTAGAGGTGGTCAACATGAGCCGAGTCTCGGCGATTATCCCCGCCTATAACGAGGCACAAAACATCGCGTCGGTGTTAGGGGTCTTGAAAGAGGTACCGGCCATCAGCGAGATTATCGTAGTGGATGACGGGTCGACCGACAATACCGCTGAGGTCGCGCGACTTCACGGCGCAATTGTGCTGTCGTTGTCGGAGAATCAAGGCAAGGGCGGGGCAATGAAAGCCGGGGCAGCCATCGCCCGCGGAGACGTGGTGCTCTTTTTGGACGCCGATCTAGTGGGGCTTAGTGTCGAACATATTGAGGAACTGATTGGGCCCGTCGTCCGGGGGGAGAGCGAAGCTACCGTGGGAATCTTTGAGGGCGGACGCGCGTCTACTGACTGGGCTCAGGCGGTGGCCCCGTTTTTGTCCGGCCAGCGAGCCTTGAAACGGCAGCTGTTGGTGGGGTTTGAACATATTGATATGGCCGGTTATGGGGTCGAGCTGCAATTGCACCGGCAACTCAAGCGGATGGGCATTGTGCCTCACGAAGTGGTGTTGCATGACGTCACGCAGGTGGTCAAGGAAGAGAAGCTGGGATTGGTCAAAGGTTTTTCTGCGCGCATGCGCATGTATTGGGAAATTATTCGAGAAATTCCACGGGTTTAAGTTTAGCGTTGGGGTGTGGCATCCACATGGAAAACAGTCGCTTTATAGACTGGCAGCGTCAGCAGGGTTGGGAGAGCGTACCCTTGATGGTGCGATCCGTAAAGGCAAGCGCGGATGGGCTTTTTATCGAATACTCCGGCCTCCTTCCTGAGGGAGGCCTCGAGGCACTGACATCCCTCGCCAGGGAGCTTGCCGAACGATGGCAACGCCCCGTAAGCTTTGAAGCCTATAGCGAAAACTTGGGCGATCTTATTCCCCGCACCGTGGCGCGCAGCCATCCGGCCTTGGGGGCTCTCATGCAGGAGCACCCGATTCGGGTGAATGGCCGTTGTGTCACTATTCATTTCGCCAGCCAGATTACGATGACCTTGTTTGAGAAATGGGGCGGTCAAGGGCGTTTGGTACAGGAATTGCCTGTCTTAGCCGGAATGGAGCTGGCCTTCCAAGTGGACGAGCTGTCGGTGCCCGCGCCGGACGCCCCCGTGGCGGTGGAAATCAAGAGCAGTTCGGAAGTTAACCGGATAGGGCGGTCGATCGACGCCACGCGAGCCGTACCCTTAAGTCAGTTGCCGGAGAGTGGCGAGGTAGTGGTCGAAGGGCGCGTCGTCCTCCGCGATATTCGTGAGAGCCGCGATGGATCGCGGCATTGGACCTGGACCATTTCCGACGACCACGGGGCGGTCCGCCTGAAGTGGAGTGAGCGGCGGGGCGCGCCGCGCCTGTCCGACGATTTATGGCCGGAAGGAACTTGGCTTTTAGTTCGCGGGACACTTGAGGTGGACAAGTTTACCGAGGAGCACGTCATTCGGGTCAAGGACGGGGCGCCCGGTGAGGCGCCTTTACTGTTTGAGCCAGACGAACGTCCTCGGATTGAGCTCCACGCCCACAGTAAAATGAGCGCCATGGACGGGCTGATTGCCCCTAAAGATCTCTTCCAAGCGGCCCAGGCGTTAAAGATGGAAGGCGTGGCCATCTTGGACCATGGCGTAGTGCAAACCTACCCGGAGGCCGAGTCCCTGGCCGCTAAAACGGGCGTGCGGGCCCTTTACGGCCTTGAAGCCTACATGGTGGACACCGAGGTGCGGCCGCTGACCGGTACGGCTGAGGCGAATTGGCGTCAACGTCCATTGGTGGTCGTCGACGTGGAAACCACGGGGCTAACGCCGTGGGTGCATGAGGTCATCGAACTCGGCGCGGTGAAGGTCGTGGATGGTGAAATCCAAGAGGTGTTCCACCATCTCGTTAAGCCTAGACGGCCGATTTCCAGTGCCACCACCCGCATCACCGGAATCCGTCAAGAGGACTTAAAGGATGGGATCGAGGCGGAGACCTTATGGCGGGAGTTCTTTGACTTTTCCAAAGGGGCGGTGCTGGCAGCGCATAACGCTCGTTTTGATATGGGATTCATCTCCACTGGCTATCAGATGATTGGCGGCAATTCGGATGACGATTTCTCGGTGTTGGATACCCTTTCATTGGCCAGGGCCTTGCTACCGGGGCTGAAAAGTTATGGGCTGGGGCCGTTGTCGGATTACTATAAAATACCCTTATCTCAGCATCACCGTGCATTAGCGGACGCGGAAGCGACCGCTCATTTGGCGATGAGGCTACTCCGCGAGTTGGACGAGAAGTATCCCGGATTTAAACCCGGAGACCGCTTAGAGGTCAGCCACACGGTTGGTCGGCCGATACCCGTGACGCTACTCGTGAAAAATCAAGCCGGCATCACACCGCTCTATCGCCTCGTGACGGAATCCCATCTGTCCTACTATCACCGTGTGCCCCGTATTCCTCGGCGGCTGATTGAGGAGGGTCGGGAACACTGGCTAGTCGGTTCACCCTTTCATGACGGTGAGATTGCTGAGGCGTTCTTTCGGAGTGCCTCGAAGCCTGAGCTGGAAAGGCTCAGTGAATTCTATGATTATTTGGAGGTCGTTCCCCCCAGCAGTGCGGCGGGTTTTTTAGCCGAGGAGTTTTTCGGAGCGCCAAAGGCGCTCGAACAATTTATTGCGGCCCAGGTGGTGTTCGGGCGATCGCACGGAAAGTGGGTTCCTGCCGTCTCTGATGCCCATTACCTGAGATCGGAACATCAGATTTACCGGGATATCTTGGCGCGCACTGCCAAGGGAGAGTTGCACAATCGGGAGGATGCCTTGCATTTACGGACGGCGCGAGAGATGGAGGAGGCCTTCCAATTCCTTGACGAAAGAGACCGGGAATGGGTGATCTACGAAGCGCCCGAAGCCATCGTTACACAAATGGAAGCGGTTCAGCCGGTACCGAGCGGACTCTTTTCTCCCAAGTTAGCCGAAGCGGAACGGGTCGTGTCAGAGGAACCGTTTCGGCGAGCCCGCGAGCTTTATGGAGACACGCTTCCGGAGATTGTGGAAGCACGCCTTAAGAAAGAGGTCCATGCTATTGTCTCCAATGGATTCTCCAGCATTTACTATATTGCTCACCGACTGGTGCAGAAATCGCTCGACGATGGATACCTGGTCGGCTCGCGCGGCTCCGTCGGCTCATCCCTGGTCGCGACATTCCTGAACATCACCGAGGTAAACCCCTTACCCCCGCATTATCGGTGTCCCGGATGTCGGT
>DAHWKG010000077.1:0-17286 GCA_027343765.1 Sulfobacillus sp. | reverse complement strand
CTTCGCCGCACTGGGGCTATAGGGAATCTTGGGCTCCGCACTCGCATCGTAGAACTTGGTCTTCGGTGTGGCAGGGAGTGGCCCATATTGCGGGACGGCGTAGCCCTTATAGATATCCTTGACAATGGCCTTCTGGTCTGTGGCCAATTCTAGCGCCTTACGGACATAGAGATGGTCAAATAGCGATGCGTCACTGGTGCCCGGCCACATATTGAGCTCGGTCCAAAAGACAGCTAGCGAGTATGCCGGAACAACACGGAATCCCTGTGAGGTTAGCTGCGCTTTGGAGCCGAGTTGAGAGGGATCCAGATACCCCAAGTCAATCTGATTCGTCTTCAACGCCGAAAACTCGGCCGTCGAGGATGATTCGTACACAAACTCGAGCTTACTGACCCGGGACTTGTAGCCGCCGTAATCGGGATTGGGCTTTAAGACCCAGTTTTGGTTGGGTGTGGCACTGACCAATTCGTAGGGCCCATCGCTGGCTGCTTGGGCCGCCGCGGGCTTACTGGCAATGGAACCCAAGTATTGGACTTCTTTCAGCCAATCGGCCTTGGTCGGGTTTGACCCGGCAGCGTACTTGTTAAGTGCGGCCGCGGGCATGGGCGTGAGCTGGATCAAACCGTTATAGATAAACCACTGCTGATTCCCCGGCTTCGTGAGCGTAAAGGTGACCTCGTGGGAGTTGTTGGCGACGACGCTCGCAATGCCGTTGGGAATATCTCCCGTACCCGCCCCAACAAACGGCCAGGGTGCAGGGGCATTGGATGCCGATGCGTACTTCACGACATTCCAGGTAAATAGAAGGTCCTTAGCGGTAACCGGTTTGCCGTTGGACCACTTCCAATTGCGGCCAAGAAACACGTGATAGACAGTGCCGGACGTATTGTAAGTGATTTTGGACGCAATCGACGATTTCCAGACGATTTGGTATTGGTCATTAAGGTGAATCAGAGGCTTAAAAATTTGCGCCTGTAGTTGAGCGTTGGCGACCGAATCTGCCGCGGCGTTGGAAATTGGCAAATACCAGTCCAAGTTGGTCTGGGGTGACTCGGCTACCGTCAACGTTCCGCCAGTTTTGGTGGGGCTCGGTGTCGGCTTGGAAACAGATGTGGATCCGCAACCGGCCGCCAAGGCAGAGATGCCGATGGCGAGGGCCGCCGAGGTCAAAGTTACAGCACGGGATTTCATCGAATTCCTCCTTGAGAACGTGTCTTAAGCGGGTGATAAAGCGAGCCGTTATTTGGGTCGCCCACCATGATGACAGCGGGTTAGTGCTTCGATAACCTGGCGCCCGCTGAATAGGCACGAAACCTTAGAAACCGTCTTCTAGACGTGTCCACATGTACCGGGCGCTACCAAACGCTTGGCGTTTTTGAGGGCTGCACACCATCCTGTTTCGGTATTTGGCCAGTAGACTGCTCGAGAAACCAGCGATCAATTCGACATGACCTGAGCAGATTCCTGCAACACAGATTATTCCGAAGACGATCGCGTTCACAAATTTCGACAAGTTCAAAGGCACGCCTCACAGCTGGCGAGACAAAACGGGCTGGTCGTAGGGGAGAGCCTATTCTAAAGGAAGCCCCGGAGTTGTCTCCGGGGCTTCAACGGGTCTCAGCCTATTTCGACAGCCACATGTGGTTGAATTGTGGGTCAGCCGTAACCGGATTGCCCCACTTAACCGCGCCATGTACCTTTGGCGAATTGACGTTGATACTGGCGGGGTTTGGTAGCCATAGCATCGGCAACTGTTGTGCCGTGTAAGCCTCGTACTTAAAGAAGGCGTTCATGAAATCAGCTTGGGTTGCATACGGCACGTGAGTGGCCGCAATAAGCTTGTCTTCTTCTTTGTTAGAATACCCGGTTCCAGACGGGGCGTTGGTACCAAACAATTGGCCACCCGTGGGCAACCATCCAGGGCCGTTGTATACCCACCCAGACCCAACCGCCAGTTGCCATGCACTGGAGGTTTTGGTGCTCGTCTCGGTTAGGAATTGATTGAAGTTGACGCCCTTAAGGGTGGTCTTTATTCCAATGTTGGCCCAGTCCTGCTGCATGAGCTGAACCTGCTCTTGGGTGGATTGCGCGCCCGTTACCCACAACAGCGTGAGATTTAGTTGCTTACCCTGGGCGTTCGTCATGACGCCATTCTTGAGCTTCCAGCCATGCGCCTCCAATAGCTTCTTGGCCGCACTGGGGTTGTACGGGATCTTGGGCTCTGCGCTGGCCTGATAGAATTGTGTCTTCGGCGTGGAAGGAAGGGGCCCGTACTGCGGTACTCCGTAACCCTTGTAAATGTCCTTGACAATCGCGTTCTGGTCAGTGGACATCTCTAAAGCCTTACGCACGTACAGATGGTCGAAAATGGACGCGTATGATGTCCCCGGCCACATATTCAGCGCAGTCCAGAACACTCCCAAGGAGTACGCGGGAATAATCTTGTCCCCCTGCGAGGTGAGCTCGCCCTTGGAACCCAACTGAGAGGGGTCCAGGTATCCTAGGTCAATCTGGTCTTGCTTCAAGGCGGAAAACTCCGAAGTGGATGACGCTTCGTACACAAACTCTAGCTTACTTACGCTGGGTTTGGTTCCGCCGTAAGCGGGGTTAGGCTTCATGATCCATTGTTGGTTGGTTGTGCCGCTGACCAACTCAAACGGCCCATCACTGGCCAATTGGGCCGTAGAGGGCTTAGAACCGATAGAACCGAGATATTGGATCTCCTTGGTCCAGTCGGCCGCGGTCGCGTTGGAACCGGAGGCATACTTGTTCAAAACCGCGGACGGCATGGGAACCAACTGAATTAGCCCGTTATAGATGAACCACTGTTGGTTGGCAGGCTTTTTCAGGGTGAAGGTCACTTCGTGCGAGTTGTTTTCCACGACGCTCTGGACACCGCTGGGAATATCGCCAGTGCCGCCGCCGACAAACGGCCAGGGCGATGGTGCGTTTTTGGCTGATGCCGCCTTGACAACATTCCATGTAAATAGCAGGTCCTTTGCCGTCACTGGCTGGCCATTGGACCACTTCCAATTCTTACCGATAAACACGTGGAAAACGGTACCGGCTTTATTGTAGGTAATGTTTGACGCGATCGAAGACTTCCAGACGATTTGGTACTGGTCGTTCAAAAATATCAATGGCTTGTAGATTTGGTTGTCCATCCAACCGTTATAGATTTGGTCCGATGATGCCGTGTTAATGGGTAAATACCAATCAAGGTTGGTCTGGGGGGGCAGTGCAACCGTCAAAGTGCCGCCCTTTTGCGGGGTGGTTGGTGTGGTACCGGTCTTACTAACGGTGGTGCTCGAACCACAACCAGCCGCTAACGTGGCAATACCTACGGCCAAAGCCGCTGATGCCAACGTTAATGAACGTGCCTTCATCAATACGCCTCCTCAAGGATTTAACACACGAACCCAACGAAAGGTTGAGTAATGGGGGATAATTCGCGAAAAATCATCAGTTTTCCTTCTTGGTCCAAAAAATTCGTCGCAACTTAGCGTGTTCCCCACCCTTTTAGGCCATGTTAACCGTGTCAATCGTCATTATCGGACGGGTCCATGGTACCGTATTTAATGAATTGCGAAAACACGTAAGTTTTGGAAAGCCGAGCGTGGCCCTTCCCTTGTAAGTTAATGTACCTATGGGGGCTCACGGCATTAAATTGGATAATCATCGCATTCGGACGACGTCATCGACCGCCCGAGGAGATACCGCCGGAGGGCCGAAACGGCGTTCTGGTGTGGGCGCGGTACGGAGCTGGATCGATGATGCTCATAAGGTTGCAACGGTTTAAGAATCAGGAAGCGATGACGACCTGGCCGGCCAACTGACGGAGAATAGCTCGACGTCCGGCCCCAGGATCACGGCATCACGGATGCTCCGGGACTTGATACCGAACGGTTCGGATGGCCGTCGCAGGTTTTTCGAGCACACTTTGTGGTGAGACAACTGATACGCACCAACGAACTTTTTTACGAGTCATGGCCCGCTTGAAAAGTGGGGACGAATTTGTTATGATAACAAAGCCATCGGGCTGTGGCGCAGTTTGGTAGCGCGCTACCTTGGGGTGGTAGAGGTCGTGGGTTCGAATCCCGCCAGTCCGACCATTTTGGCTCCCTTCGGGGAGCCTTTTTTGTGTCGGATGGGCATGCTGAGGATATGGCCGAACCAGGATTCGAAGCGGAGTTCCCGTCAAGCCAAGAGCAGGTGGTGTGGAAACACGTCGAAGGAAGCGAACCGTCCTTCGAGGAGTTGGTACGCCACCACGGCCTCACATGGGTTCGGTCCGGCGACTCGTCGCGGGCCGAGTTTGATGACTTCCAGCATTTTTATGTGCTGCGCCTCTATTCGCTTACCTGGGTAAAAGATACCGCGCAAGTGGCGGCGACGCCGGTTGTCGTCTATGTGATGGGGTCCACGATGCTTTCATGGGCGCCGGAGCGATTGGAACCCGCCTGGCAGGTCCGGGAAACCCTCACCCAAAACCCCGATTGGGTTCTTTCCAGCGCACGGTTGCTCTATTACTTTTTGGATGCCTTGGTGGGGGAGCTGTTTCCGTTCCTCGACCGGATTAATGAGCGGATCGATCGGATGGAGCAGCGGGCATTTCGGGCCCACCGTCAACAAATCGTGCAAGCCGAAATCTTCCGGGTCAAACGCGAGGTTTTTCGAACGCGACGAATTTTTGCCTCCATGCGGGATGCGATTTCCCAGTTGGTCCGCTACTGGTCAACCCATAATGGCGACGACAGCTTTTACTACATGGAGCTTTACGATCACATGATCCGGCTCTTCGACACCGTGGACACCTATCGAGAACTCATTAACTCGGCCTTGGACCTGTCGTTGTCCTCGGTGTCCAACCGGCTTAATGAAATTGTGAAGACTCTCACGCTGGTAACCACGGTATTACTTCCCGCATCCTTGATGGCGGCCCTTTATGGAATGAACTTCGACTATCTGCCGCTCTCCCATTATAAATGGGGATTTCTCGTCATTATTGGGATTATCGGTTGTATCTCGTTGGGCCTCTACTGGATGTTCCGCCGGCGCCGGTGGCTTTAACAGAGCAGGAAAAGCATACCCACATCGCGTATAGTGAGGATGTCTGGGCGCTCTGGTTGTGCCCTTATCGTGACATTGAGGAGAGTGGGATATGGAGGACATTCTGGAAGGCTATGAGGCCTACATGAATCCAAGTCTGGCCCGCACCTATCGCTTTATGGGCTTGAATCATGCGGAAGCGACGGGACACGGCGCAGTGGTGGTCGACACCGATGGGGTGGAGTACATCGATTGTGCCGGCGGTTACGGAGTGTTCGTGCAAGGCTACCGCCACCCCCGCATCATCGCCGCCGCTCACGAGCAGCTGGACATTATGCCCCTATCATCTCGGGTGTTAGTGAGCCCACGGCAAGTGGAACTCGCCCAGCGTCTTCAGGAGCTCACGCCCGGTGATTTAACCTATAGCTTCTTTTGCAATTCTGGCGCCGAGGCGGTAGAAGCGGCCCTGAAGTTTGCCCGCGCCTCCACGGGTCGCTCCCGAATCATTACAACAAATGGGGCGTTTCACGGGAAATCCTACGGGGCGCTGTCGGTATCCGGCCGCGACCTCTATCAGGAACCCTTTAAACCACTGGTGCCCGATGTCACACGGGTTCCCTATGGCGATTTGACCGCGCTCCAGCAGGTGATGTCGGATGAGGTCGCCGCCGTGATTGTCGAGCCCATTCAAGGAGAGGGCGGCGTTATTGTGCCCCCTGACGATTATTTGCCCGGCATCCGTGCGCTCTGCGATCAGTACGGAGCGGCCATGATTGTCGATGAGGTTCAGACCGGCCTGGGCCACACCGGCAAATTGTTCGCCATCGAACATTCCGGGGTGGTCCCGGATCTCATTTGCCTGGCCAAGGCGCTGGGCGGTGGGGTGATGCCGATTGGCGCTGTGGTAGGGCGTCCCTGGGTGTGGCGATTGTTTGATGAAAGTCCTCTTATTCACACCTCCACCTTTGGCGGCAACCCCTTGGCCTGCCGCGTTGGGCGAGTAGCTTTGGACGTGACCATTGAGGACGAATTGCCGGCGCGTGCCGAACGACTCGGCCGCTGGTTCATCCCAGAACTCCAGAAACTGCAAGCGCAGCACCCTCGCCTAATTGCCGACGTTCGTGGGCGTGGCCTTATGATGGGCCTCGAATTTCAGGCGCCCGGGATCGCCGGCATGGTGATGTCGGAGTTGTTCCAGCGGCATGTACTGGCGGTGTATACCTTGAATAACGAACGGGTCATCCGTCTCATTCCGCCCTTGGTGATTGACGAGGGGCAATTGCGCACGGTTCTAGGCCTTTTGCAAGAATCACTGGCGGCGGTGGCGGACGTGGCCGATGAACTCCTGGAATCGGCGGACTAAAAGCGAAAGGACGTGGCTTCATGCCGGTCGTGGAAGTGAAGGAGACGATTCCGGCTCCCATTGCTTCGGTATTCGAGGTGGTGTCGGACATGGAATCCTACCCGAAATTTATGAAGACCATTAAGGCCATTCGCATTCTCGAGCGGGGCGACGGCTATACCGTTTCCGACTGGGAAGCAAGGCTCCAAGGCGCACGTTTTCATTGGGTGGAAAAGGATCTGTTTGATCCCGAGCACTATCGTATTACCTATGACCAAACATCTGGTGATCTACGCGTGTTTCGCGGGTATTGGCAACTGGAGGAGGTCTCCGACGGGACTCAGGTGACCTTGGTCACGGAGTTCGAGTTTGGCGTGCCGATGTTGTCCTCGTTGTTGAACCCGGTCGCTAAAGTCGCGATTAAGGATAATGCCAAGAGCATGTTGGACGGCATTGCTCGGCAAATTCGCGGGCGTTAGGGGGAATCGTTGGATGAGCGAGTACTTGGGGCGTGTTCGCCTAGATGGTCGTGTGTGGTCGGCGCGGGTCGATGGCGATCAAGTGGAATTACTGGAAGGGGATTGGTTAAAACGACCCGGGAAGCGGGTCAAAACAGTTCCCACAAGCGAGGTGGAATGGCTCTCGCCCGTGGACAATGTCACCGTTCTCTGTGTCGGGCGAAATTACCGCGCCCACGCCGCAGAACTCCATAACGAGGTGCCGAAAAGCCCGCTATTTTTTCTGAAACAGCGCGGCGCGCTCACCGGCCACCAATCGGTGGTCCACGCACCCGCCTGGGCCGGACGCATCGATTACGAGGGCGAGCTGGTATTAGTCATCGGTCGGACGCTAAAAGACTGCAGGTCCTCCGACGAGGCCATGGCCGCTCTGGGCGGCATCACCATCGGCAACGACCTGACCGCCCGCGAGCTCCAATCCCAAGATGGGCAATGGACTCGGGCTAAAGGCATGGACGGGTTTGCCCCGTTGGGACCATGGGTGGCGGTTGGGGAGAGTCCCGCATCGCGGCGCCTGGTCACGCGCGTGAATGGCGAAATCCGCCAAGATGGATCGACAGACGCTATGATTTTCGGCCCGGATCGCCTAATTATGGAAGCTTCGCGTTTTATGACGCTCTACCCTGGAGACCTCATCTTCACCGGCACCCCCTCAGGAATTGGCCCGATTCAGGACCGCGATGAGGTGGAAATTAACATACAGGGCATCGGTACGCTGAGCAATTCCATAAAAATCGACGATTGACGGAGATTGTCCCCGAGAAGTCGCTATTTTTTAAGCCATTTCCTGCATAAACGCAGAAATTTGTTGACACAGGGGGTCTATTTGATACAATAGTCCATGGCCGTCGGACAGGTATCTGAAGGACGAGCTCAATTCCTTCAAAGGGGGTTGGGAATGCGATGAACGCATTGGGTCGACACATTTTGGCAGAAGTTCACGGATGTGGCAGTGAGATTTTGAATGATCACGCCGCCGTGGAGCAAATTATGGTGAGTGCCGCACTTAAAGCGGGCGCCGAAATTCGAGAAGTGGCGTTCCACAAGTTCAGCCCACAGGGCGTGAGTGGCGTGGTGGTCATTTCCGAGTCGCATTTGGCGGTTCACACTTGGCCGGAACATGGCTACGCAGCTGTAGACGTGTTTACGTGCGGGGATACCGTCAACCCCTGGGATGCCTGCAACTACATTGTCGAGCAATTCCGCGCGCAAAATTTTTCCGCTTCGGAAACGCTCCGAGGCGTATTAGTGGAGAATTCCAGCCAGAAGAAAGCGGCGGTTTGACGACAGGAGGTTCTTAATTGGCGAAGACGTTTGTCATGGTCAAGCCGGATGGTGTTCGGCGCGGATTGGTTGGCGAAGTCATTCGGCGGTTTGAGAATAAGGGCCTGAAACTTCAGGCCATGAAACTTATCCAAGTAACTCCCGATCAGGCGGCCGAACACTACGCCGAGCATCGGGAGAAGCCGTTTTACGGCGAACTCTTAAGCTTCATCACGTCGGGCCCGTCAGTACCGATGGTTTTCGAAGGGCGTGAAGCGGTGACTGTAGCCCGGACGTTGATGGGTACCACTGATCCCACCAAAGCTACGCCTGGCACGATTCGGGGCGACTTGGCGATTGAAATGACGGAAAACATTGTGCATGGTTCCGATTCTCCTGAATCGGCCGAGCGGGAGATTGCCATCTATTTCTCGCCGGAGGAACTCCACTAGCCCATGTTCTGGCTTTGGGTTCCGGTTGCCCTCTTGGCGTACGCACTAAGTGAACCCTATTGGATTCGCGGCGTGGAACAGCGCATTGTGATCAAGGGGTTGCCCGATGAATTCCATGGTTTTTCTATCCTCCATTTGTCCGATATTCATGGGCGGGTGGGGGTTTTTTCCTGGGCTCCCTTTCGTCGCTGGCAGGAAGAAGCCGACATGATTGCCGTGACGGGTGACCTTTACTCACCCACTCTTTCGCGAATGCGCCTGGCCCGTCATCTCGATCGGCTTAAGGCGCCGGAGGGAGTTTTTTATATTTCGGGCAATCACGACTATCGCGCCGGCCGCTTAGCCGTGGATCCATGGGTTCCGGGAACACGCCGAATCGATAATCAGGTCCGAGAAATTCGTCGGGGTGGAGCGTCACTATATATAGCCGGTCTCCCCGACTTCGTGAAGGGGAAGCCCGATTGGCCTGGAATACGGTCCCAATTGGAAGCTCTTCGCGGCCCTGCGATCCTGCTGGCACATCGACCTGACGCGTGGCTATTAGAAGGCGTTGAGCGGGTTTCGCTAATTTTGGCAGGGCACACTCATGGAGGGCAAGTGGTCATCCCCGGGTATGGTGCCCCCTTAAAACACAATCGGATTCCCGGACGTTACGTGGCCGGTCGTTTGGAGAGCCCGGGGAAACCGGTCCTGATCACGTCGCGAGGGCTCGGCACCTCAGAGTTGCCGGTTCGCTTTTTTTCCCGACCGGAGGTGCTCATGATTCGCTTGTTCAAAGAGTAGCCATAATGGGAGCGAGGGGAGGACATAGGATGAAGATTGGTATCATTGGAGGGACAGGTGTGTACGACCCCCAGTGGTTAGATGATGTGGGGGAGGTTCTTGTGGACACGCCCTATGGGCGTGTCTCCTTAATGGAGGGACGGCTTAAGGGCAGGGGAGAGCCCGTGGCATTCCTGAACCGGCACGGGCTGGGCCATGCCGTCCCGCCCCACCAGGTCAATTACCGTGCCAATCTCTGGGCGTTCTGGTCGAGGGGAGTCAAGCGGGTGGTGGCCACGGCGGCCGTGGGCTCGTTGAATCAGGGCATGGCCCCGGGTAGTATGGTGCTAGTCGACCAGTTCTTAGACTTTACCAAAAGTCGCCCAGCCACCTACTTTGATGGAGGCGATCATGGCGTGGTGCATAGCGACATGACGGAGCCGTACTGCCGAGCGACCCGCGAGCAGATTTTCGAGGCGGGAAAGCAGGTCGGGGTTCCCGTGATTCAAGGGGGTGTCTATGTGACCACTGAGGGGCCGCGATTTGAGACCCCCGCCGAGATTCGCGCCTACCGCATCCTGGGGGGTGACTTGGTCGGAATGACGGGCGTTCCAGAGGTGGTTCTAGCCCGTGAACTGGGCCTCTGTTACGCCACTATTGGCCTGGTGACGAATTTTGCCGCCGGGATTTCGAACGACATCTTGACCCATGAGGAGGTGGTTGCGGTCATGGCAGCCAATGTTTCAAAGCTCCGCGCCGTGCTCGCGCAGGCTTTGCCGGCCCTCCACGCGCCGTTTGAGTGCGCATGCCCACCGCCACCGCCCTCACTGACGGCGCGATGACAGAAGGAGGAGAAAGAAGGATGGGAAGCCACACGCTTAAAGACCCCCGACTGGCCGATTCAGGCCATCACAAAATGAATTGGGTGTCTGCCCATATGCCGATTTTGGCCGAGGTCCGCCATCGGTATCAGGCGGACAAGCCCTTGGCCGGCCAGCGCATAGCGATTTCTCTCCATCTCGAGGCGAAAACCGCCGTATTGGCCGAGTTGCTGAAAATCGGCGGAGCCGAAGTGGCCATCACCAGCTCGAATCCTCTGACCGCCCAGGATGATGTGGCCGCTGCGCTCGCCGAACGAGGGGTGTGGGTACATGCTGTGCGTGGGGCGACGGCCGAGGAATTTGACGAGCTCCACCAAAAAGTTCTGGATGTCCAACCGACGCTCATTATTGACGACGGTGGAGAACTGACCGAGCGTCTTCACAGCGGGCGAGCGGATTTAGCGCCGAGTGTGCTGGGCGGAGCGGAAGAGACCACCACCGGTGTGCTTCGCTTAAAAGCGCTGGCGCGCGTAGGCCGTCTAACGTATCCGATGATCTTAGTCAATGACGCCGACATGAAACATCTTTTTGATAACCGATATGGGACGGGTCAATCCACCTGGGATGGTATCATCCGTAGCACGAATCTGGTGGTCGCGGGCAAGACCGTGGTGGTGGCCGGGTATGGGTGGTGCGGTCGGGGAGTCGCGGATCGGGCCCGAGGGCTCGGGGCACGGGTGATTGTCACCGAAGTGGACCCGGTGCGGGCTAACGAAGCGCTCATGGACGGTCACCAAGTCATGCCGATGGCTCTTGCAGCTCCCTTGGGCGATTATTTTATAACCGTCACGGGAAACACCGGCGTGGTGCGCGAGGAGCACTTCCGCAGCATGAAGGATGGTGCCATATTGGCGAACGCGGGGCACTTTGACGTGGAAGTGGACGTGCGAGCACTTCAGGCTATGGCTGTCGAGACCCGGCCGGGGCGCTCCCCGGAGGTTACCGGCTATGTGCTTCCCGACGGGCGGGTGCTTTGGCTCTTGGCCGAAGGTCGCCTGGTTAATTTGGCCGCCGGTGATGGACACCCGGCGGAAATCATGGACCTTACGTTTGCCCTGCAGGCGTTAAGCTTGGAGGATTTGCTCAAAAACCCGCGCAAAGCTGGAGTTTACCCGGTGAGCCGAGCCGTCGACGCCTGGGTGGCCACGATCCGTCTTCAATCCTTGGGGTTGGCTATCGACGCCCTCACCGATGAACAGGCCGTCTATTTGGGACAGAGTTAGGGGGCGAAAACATGGCAGTCAAAGTGGTCGCGGGAGCGGTGCTGACCATGAACGACCAGGCTGAGATTTTTCGGCCTGGTGCAGTAGTCTACGACGGCGGCTCGATCGTCTACGTCGGCTCTCCGGAGGGTGCGCCCACGACAGCCGAGCAAGAATATCGCATCCCCGAGGGTATCCTATTGCCGGGACTTCTCAATGGGCACAACCATGCCGCCATGACCCTGATGCGCGGGATGGCCGACGACAGCCCGTTTTTTGAGTGGCTCACCCAGCATGTGTGGCCCGTGGAGAATGCACTGACCCGAGAAGACATCCGCATTGGCTCATTACTGGCCTTGGCGGAAATGATTCGGTCGGGAACGGTCGGTTTTGCTGACATGTATTTTGAGGTGGAAGCCACCGCCGAAGCGGTCGCCTTATCGGGGATGAGAGCCTGGATTTCACGGGGCCTGGTGGGGTTGGAGGACCCCGAACATCATAAGTTGGATGAGGCGATGGAGTTTTGCCGGACCTGGCAAGGTCGCGCCGGGGGACGGATCGCGACAATGCTGGGACCGCACGCGCCTTATACCTGTCCGCCCGAGTACCTCGAGCGAGTGGCGGAGGCGGCGGCATCCGAGCATCTTGGCATCCACATTCACTTAAGCGAATCTGAGGACGAGATGCACCAGCTTTGGGAGCGCTACCAAAAAACACCGATCCAATTGGCCTACGATGCGGGCGTTTTTCAAAACCGCGTCCTCATCGCCCACGGGGTACATATCACCGAGGCGGACCTCCCCTATCTGGACGGGATGACGGGCGGGGTGATTACTTGCCCCGTCTCCAATGCAAAGTTGGGCAATGGCATATTTCCTTATGCGTTCTTGAAAGACGCGAACGTAGCGATTGGGCTCGGAACTGACGGTGCCACCTCGACCAATAGCCTCGACATGTTTTTAGAAATGAAGGCGATGGCCTGGTTACAAAAGCTGGGCCAACGGCGGCCGGAAGCATTCCGTGCCTTCGATGCGTTATGGGCCGCCACCCGAGGGACGGCGGAGGTCTTGGGGCATCCTGGCGGCCGACTACAGGTGGGTGCTCCGGCCGACCTTATTGTCGTTGATGGACGGGTCGCCCACATGACCCCGGAGTGGGACGTCGTGGCTAACCTGGTATACGCAGCCGAAGGGGCGGACGTCCGTTACGTCGTGGTCGATGGCCAGATGATTCTCAAAGAAGGCATCATCACCACCTTTGATGAGGTTCAAGTGATCAAAGAGGCCACGGACCGGGCCCAGCGGTTGAAAGAGGGAGGGGCCAAGTCCTAATGGCAAGTTTCGACTGGGAAAATAACGTCTGCTTTGTCTGTGGCTCTAATGCCCCCGGGCTGCACGTGGCATTTTCTGGGGATGCTCAGGAAGTGCGGGCCAGTACGGTAATTCAACCGCCCTATCAAGGATTTGATGGAGTCGTGCACGGAGGAATACTGGCGGGCATGTTGGACGATGCGATGTGGCATGTGATTCACCAACAGGACGAGAGTCTTTACCCAATGACCGCCGAGATCAAGGTTCGATATCATGCCCCGGCCCGCATTGGTGAGCGCCTTACTGTGATTTCGCACCTGACGTCTTTCCGGCGGCGGTTGATGGTGGCCGAAGCCGTCATTCAAAATGCGGAAGGCAAGCGGCTGGTCAGCGGTGAGGGGCGATTCATGCCGCCTTCGCATGCTTAATCGGGTGGCGTGGTACGAATACCGGGCGGTTCTACACGTACACTCTACGTATTCGGACGGTACGGGAACGGTTCGGGAGATTATTGACGAGGCTCATCGAGCAGGCTTGGATATCCTCTGGCTTACCGACCATAACACCGATGGTGCGGCTATCGACCCGGGACCCGGCTATTATGGGTCGCTCTTGTTTTTGGTCGGTGCGGAGGTGACCCCGCCACGAAACCATACGCTGGTACTCGGTCATGCCCACTTGCCTTCCCACGAGGAGCCGTTGGAGAGCATTGTGAGCCAGGTTCTAGCCCAAGGGGCATTAGCATTCATTGCTCACCCTGACGACCCCGGCAATGCGACTGCGCGATTGCCGTCATATCGGTGGGATGAACGCCAAGTCACGACCATGACGGGCCTGGAAGTGTGGAACCACCTCTCCGATTGGTCGCGGCGCGTGACCAGTATTCCCCGGGGACTCTGGGCGCTCTGGCACCCCTTTCGGCGTCTTTCCCCCAATCCGAAAACGCTGGAGCTTTGGGATGCGCTGGGTCAAACCAGACGAGTGGTGGGCATCGGTGGGGTGGATGCCCACCAAGCGAAAATCGGGCCGCTCCGCATTTTCCCTTACGCCACCTCGTTTCGCGGGGTTCGCACTCATATCTTCACCGAACGCCCTTTGTCCCGCGACTGGGAGCAGAATGAACGAATGCTTTTGGAGGCTTTGTCGCGAGGGCGAGCGGCAATGGTTAACGCCCACTGGGGAAGCGAAGTGGGGTTTCGTTGGTGGGCCGAAAAGACCGCACGCCCAACGGCCCTTATGGGCGATGAAGCGCCCTATGAGAGCGGATGGACGCTATTGGGTCTCGCGCCGGTGGCCGCCAACTGGGAGATCTGGCGCAATGGACAACTGGTGGAGGAGAGGCAAGGCACGCTGGTTGAAGTTCCGGTCACAGCGCCTGGGGTATGGCGTGTGTTGCTGCGGCGGGGAAACCCGCCGGAACCCTGGATCTACAGTAATCCTATTTACTTCCGTTAAAGGGATCCGCCATACTGTTCGATAATATGGGCGGCCTCGCCGGCGCGATCGGCGTCCACCACGGCGGTGAGAAGCCAACTAGCTCCCTCGATGAGTCCGGTATGGCTATCCTGCCATGAGGAGGCGTCCGTCCACTTGTCGTCCAGCCTATCCGCCTGGTATCCATAGCGGCCCCATTCGACCAGGGGAGCATGCGGCAAGTCCATGTTGGTGGGGTCGAGGTTGTCCACCTGAACGACGGGGAAACCCGCGTTCTTGAGAGCTGCTTGGCACTTTTTAGCGGCATCGAGGTTGGCAAATGAAGCCAACAGATTTTTTTCCGGCATGAGTGTCATCCTTTCTGTGGCAGTCGCTTTTGTGAGGGTTCCCGGAATCAAGAAGAGTATTCGGGTAAAGGAGTTCAGGAAATTGGGTCCCTATGTGGTGTTGGATTTGGAGACGACGGGTCTCGATCCCTATCGGGACGCCATCATTCAGGTGGCCATGCGGCATTCCGATGGGAGCGTCTGGTCTTCTTTGGTCAATCCTGGCCGTCCCATTCCCGACGCCATCATGAGACTGACCGGATTCCGAACCGCCGATTTCCAAACGGCACCCCAGATGGCTGAGATTCTCCCCACGGTGCGTGAATGGCTTAGAGGAGTCACGGTGGTCGGTCATAACGTGGGCTTTGATCTCGCCTTTCTAGCTCGGGCGGGCATTCATGTTGACCATTGGTTAGACACCCTCGAATGCAGTCGGTTGGCATTTCCCTTGCGCCCTCATCATGGACTCGGGGATTGGTTTCCCGATACTGAGGCGGTTCGCCATGACGCCCGCGTCGACACCCATCTCACGGAAGAATTATTGAAGACCATCGGTGAGCAATTGCGTCGTTTTACGCCGCAGTTACAACGCGACTTGGCCTACTTTTTAGGCCCCGAATGGCAGTGGTGGGATGTCCCGTTCCAAGAAGAGTCGGCGGATAGATTGTCGCCTCTTTACAGTCCAGCACCGGATGTATTTCAGGCGGATCCCCTGGAACGTGTGGAGGTCAAAGGGGACGCCGTCGAATGGCTATCGTCCCATGGTGCCCTGAAAGAGGTGGTGGACGGTTTCCAACCCCGGGAAGGTCAACAGCGGATGGCCCGGGCAGTTGACCACGCTTTTCATACCGGCGAGCTTTTGATGGTGGAAGCGGGGACGGGTACCGGGAAAAGTCTCGCCTACTTGACGCCGGCGATTCTTCGAGCGTTGGGCCAGGGTGAACGGGTGATTGTCGCGACCCACACGGTCGCGCTGCAAGACCAGTTGTGGGTGAAGGACCTGCCCCAAGCTAGCCGTGAACTCCCCTTGAGGAGGGCGCTGGTCAAAGGGCGGGGCCGGTATTTATGTCTTTTCAAAACGGCAGAAGTCGTCCAGCAGACGCCGGCCTTAGGGGAATCCCGGGAACGTCGTTGGGCCATCGCCACGCTTCTGGCCTACATCGAGTCCACCGAGATCGGTGATGCGGAAGAGTATCCGTTGAAGAGCGAGATCGGGCGGTCGTTATGGACAGAAGTCATGGCAGATAGCCAAGCGTGTGCCGGCGCGCGTTGTCCCTTCGCTGGGCCTTGCTTCATGCGCCAAGCCCGCCACCGGGCAGAGTCCAGCCATCTTGTGGTGGTGAACCACGCTCTCTTAGCGGCCCACATTGCTAAGGGTAACGTCTTGCCGCCGTTTTCTCACCTCATCGTGGATGAGGCACACCATTTTGGTGAAGTCTTGGAGCGGTCGCTGGGCTTTGAACTAGATGGAGAGCGCTTTCAACGCCGATTTCGCGACGTCATGCACCCGCGCACGGGGATTTGGGCTCGATTATCCATGCCGCCTGAACTCCTGGGACTTCGCCATACGATTCAGGAACGCTACCAAGCGTCATTAGATGGGTTGACAACGCTTACCAAAGACTTCGCGGCCGAGACACCTCCGGGGGAATACGATCGGCGTTCGGTGCGACTGACGCCAGCGCGCATGGAATTACTCCAGGAGGCGGGGCTCTGGACACGCGTCGAAGAGGTCATCCAGGCGTTTCGCAGCCTGGTCGATGCGAGCGAGCTCCTCTGGCAAGAAGCCGAGGCGCGACAAAATGCGAATGAAAATGCTAGCTGGTTACGTTTTCGGCAGTGGCAGCAGGAAATGGTCGAATATGCGGTTGGAATGACGGCCTGGAGCCAATTATCAGATGATCGGGTATCATGGTGGGAACTTCGCACGGGGCGTGAGGGCGAACCTTGGGCCACCTGGCGTTGGGCTCCCGTGGACATCGCGCCGCTCCTCAAGGAAAATCTTTGGAGCGAGGTAGCGAGTGCCATTCTGACATCGGCCACCCTGACAGTGAATGGCAAATTTGACTACATCAAGTCGGCCCTGGGAATGCCGGAAGACCGTCTAAAGACCATTAACGTGGGATCTCCATTTGAGTGGGATAAGCAGGCGCGGCTCTTAATTCCCACCGACAGTCCCAGTCCCAGTGACGACGCCTATCATGACCGGTTGGCTGCTCTCGTGGTAGAGGCGGCCAAATTGCGTGAGGGACGTACTCTCGTGCTACTCACGTCTTATCGGGCAGTGGAGGCATTGGCCTGGCGTATTCGCGGCCCCTTAGAAACGTACCATATTAGGACCTTGGCCCAGGGTATCGACGGTCCGGCTAGGCGGCTGGTGGAAGACTTCCGCCATGATGCTCAGGCAGTGCTCTTGGGTACCATGACGTATTGGGAGGGCGTGGACATTCCTGGGCAGAGCTTGGAGGTGGTGGTGATGGGACGGTTGCCATTTCGTGCCCCAGGAGATCCCTTAGAGGAGGCTAAGCAGGAGCGCATCGCCCGTTTAGGGCTATCGCCCTTTTACCGTCGAAGTCTTCCGGAGGCGGTCTTGCGCTTCCAGCAGGGATTCGGCCGCCTCATCCGCACCACCCGGGATCAAGGCGTGGTTGTGGTGTTCGATCCGCGCATTCAACCGGGTCGTACGCGCTACGCCAATACATTTTTAGCGTCATTGAAGGAGGTTCCTCGAATTTTGGGCTCACAAG
>DAHWKG010000066.1:0-1947 GCA_027343765.1 Sulfobacillus sp. | reverse complement strand
GGAGCTAGCGGCCACCTGGGAGCTCGTGTAAATTATGGGGTGCCGGACGTGCAATGTCCTGGCGAACCCACGGATTTGGGCAAAGGGCGATGTCGTCAGCGAGAATGTGTATCATCGCGACGCTTCGGATCGTCCTATTCTTCGCGCTGCCGTTGCCGCGCATGTGGACATACTCATTACCGGAGACAAGGATTTTCTGGAAGCAGGCATTGCGACGCCGCACATCATGACGGCGCGCGAATTTGTTCAAATGGAAGGGGGGTAGCGATCTCATGACCTACCAGATGGACGGAAGGCGTGGGAGCTGATGCTTAAGTCTTGCCCTGACCTGGTGGTGGCGGACTGGAAGGTATTTAACCGGTTGGCGCGCGTCACCACGGCGTCACCAGGAAGGGATGGAATGGGTGTTTTGGGGTAAGCGTCAAAAACTTCCCACCTGTTTTCGGCTCCCGAGCTCATCCATACTCCCTATAGATTGATGAAGGGGGTTGGAGTGCAATGCGCACCATCGAGCGAGCAGCATTACGGGAGGAATGGGTCGGGCGCGTGGCCGACGTTCGGGCCAGTGGCCAAAGCCAGCGGCAATGGGCCCGCGATCATGGGGTCACCCCGTGGCAATTGCCATATTGGCTGAAGCGGCTGTCGGCCGCCGACGCGGACGCGTCGGACACAGCGTGGGTGACCCTCGCGCCTGCCAGGCCGAGCGCGCCCACGATACCCGGGCTGACGATCCGCGTGGGCGCCGCAGAAATTCAGGTCGCCCCGGGATGTGACCCGCAGTTGCTGCAAGTGGTAGTGCGGAGCCTGGCGTCATGCTGAACGGATGGGCAGAGCGGCCGGTGTATTTGGCCTGTGGGGCGACGGATCTGCGCAAATCCATTGATAGTTTGGCGGCCCAGGTCCAGCAAGCCTTTCGCCACGACCCGTGTGGGCCGGCCCTGTTCGTGGTTTGCAACCGGGAGCGGGATAAGGTGAAGATCTTGGAGTGGGAAGTGTCGGGTTTTTGGCTCCACTATAAGCGGTTGGAACGCGGCCGCTTTCCGTGGCCAGCCGCCGAGGCTGCTCCGCTCGGCACGGTGGATGCCCGCCAATTGCACTGGCTCTTGGCGGGGTTGGCGTGGGAGCAGCCCCAAGCCCACCGGGCCCTGCGGGGCCGACGTATTGTGTGAAAAGGGGAACTTTGCGGGTTGCAAAGGGTTTTGCGGGCCCGACGTCGAAGAGACGGGTATGAAATCCCATCCGATAGCACGGACGCCCGACGCATGGGCCGCCGAAGTGGCCCGCCTGCAGGCCGAAAATGCGAAACTCACCCAACCAGTCGAATCCCTGACCGCGCTGGTCCACCAGTACGAAGCCCAGTTTCGGCTCTCCCGCGCCCGCACCTTTGGCCCGTCCCAGGAACATTCCGACCTGGTGCAGTTGCGCCTCTTCAAGGAGGCGGAACAGACGGCGTCGGCGACGCCGGAGAACGCGGAACCGGCCACCGCAACCGTCACAGTCGCGCGGAAGAAAAAGACTCCCGGCCAGCGGGCCGCTGCCTTAGACCACTTGCCGGTCGCACGCATCGAATATACGCTGCCGGCCGCCGAACAGGTTTGCGACGGCTGTGGCGGGGCGCTCCATGCCATGAGCACCGAAACGCGGCGCGAACTGCATGTGGAGCCGCCGAAAGTGAGCGTCCGGGAGCCCGTGCGGACCGTGTACGCGTGTCGCCATTGTGAGCGCCACGGGCTCGCGACGCCGGTCACCACCGCCCCGATGCCGCGTCCGGTGCATCCCGGCCGCTTGGTCTCGGCCACGCTCTTGGAGCTTTTTGCGTTGTGCTAAAGACCGCATTCTGATTGGGGTTGAAGCTTGGGCTGAAAAACTTTACCCCAATCGTGCACGGAATCATGCGCCTTGTGAGGTGCCGTGCGGCTTCGATCGTGGAATTTGACCCCAGCGGCT
>DAHWKG010000046.1:0-4008 GCA_027343765.1 Sulfobacillus sp. | reverse complement strand
TCATCCAGATAGGACCCCACGGATCAATTGTTTCTAAGTGAGCTGCGAGTTTGCCGTCCCGAATCATGCGGCGGACGGTAACTTCACTTTTCCCCAAGCGCTGGGCGGCTTCTTTGATGGTGATCCCCCCTCACCCCTCTCCAATCATCCCGGATCATTGGAGGCAGTGTAGCATGGTTTTGGGGAGTCATGGAACGAACGCAGCAAATTCTACCAGCATAATGAGACATATACCGAGACGCGAAACACGGCGACGACCCTCTGTGCCTCGCAGCCTGTCTCAAGTGGGTGTACCCATGCGAGACAGGCGATTGGACCCAGCCCAAAGCGATCAGCGATCCGCGTCCGAGTCACCCGGGGCGTTCCATGAGCGCGGGTGGTTTGGGCTTCGGCCCGGGGACGGCGGTGATGTGATTGTCGGGGTGAGTCATCCTGTGATTTAGAGGGTTCCTTTATGCTACTGGGGGACTAACCCTTCAGCCGTTTCCACCGCTTATATACGTCGTCATCATTGCGCTTTCACACTACCAGGACGTGCAGTTCTTCCCCGTTCACTGCGTATACCACCTGATATTCTCCGACATCGACGCGATGGTACGAATAGGCCTTTGACTGCTTGGCATCCTGCGGATAGGGTTCAGCCAGGAGCTGAAAGACTCAGACTTCCCTGGCTGACCATTCCTTCCGTTAAAAATAACCCATATATTACCAAAATGGTAAATAGTTGGGACGGCCATAGATTTTTTAGTGATGTGAATATGTGGATATCTTGTGGATAATTATAATGGGGATTTGGGCCGCGGTGTAGGCGATTAAAGGTATTAATGTGAATGATCCGATAACTGATAGTAAAATAATCTCGTGGATCAACAGGATATTCGGCCGGAATGTCGAATACTTCTCCCCATCGTGTGAACCCGAAACGAAGGAGTGGTCGCCATGGCTGAACTGGAATCGACGCTACCCACCATCACCCTTCCCGATCTTGGCCCACGGTGGGTCTGCCCCGGTTGTCGTCTGGAACCGGGCCTGGATGAAACGTATGTATATATTGGATCGGTATTGTTTGCCATCGTATCGAAGGGGGACCCGTATCAGGCCAAGTTTGTGGCGGCCCAGTTGGTCCGCCTGAAGATTGCTTCGGCCGAAGCGGTCGCGCGCGCCTTTGGATTTGCCGCCACCTCGCTCCGGGACTGGGTGGCTCAACTGCAACGTACGGGAACCCTGTATCCCGGCGATTTTAAGCCGGGGCCCGTGGGGCCCCGAAAAGTCACCCCGGAAATCTTTCGTTATATGGCCACCCATCCGGCGCGATCCCATGCCGATATGGCCCGGCAAATTAAGGAGCGGTTTGATGTCGATTTAAATCCTCACACCGTGCGCTTGTATCGCTTGCGCCTCCAAGAGGAGGCCCAATCCCCCCGGAGTTCGCCCGATAACGGGCGGATGCAAATCGAAGGGTTCGCCACGTCGACCGCGGTCTTTTCCGAGACCGCGGATGCCGTCGAAGGGCCTTCGGAGCCGGCCCCGATCGGGGAACTTTCGGGCGGGTCGATACCCGAGTCCAACGGGGCATCCGCTCAGGAGTTCCCTGGAGCGCCCGTCGAGAGCGTGGCGGAATTCATGGAGATCTCGGCGTTACCTGAAATCGTACCGGATCGGCTGCGACCGCAGCCGGTGCCCTCCGAACGGGTGGAGGTGCTCCCGCTCCCACCCCTGGGCGAGTCCGTAGCCGCCGCCGGCTTTTTAGTGCTGGCCCCCTATTTAGGCCAGTTAGGGTTAGCGGAGTGGACGAAAGCCCACCCGTGGACTCAGGCCCATCAGTTTCAGCCTCTGACGATCTTGTTGGCCTGGGTGCTCGCGTTTGTGCTCGGTTCGCGAAGTGCCGAAGCCACCAAAGTCGGTCCGCGCGAAGAGTGGGGATGGGTCATCGGAGCCACCCATTACCCCCATCCCGATACCTTGCGCGCCATTACCCAGGAATGGACGCAAAACCACTTGGGGCCGGATCTCGCGGCCCATTGTGGGCCGCGGTACTTCGAGCTGTTTCCCGAGGCCCCCGCGCTCCTCTATCTGGATGGGCACTTTCTGCCGTATTCGGGGCACGCGGCGTATGCCGGTCGCGGCTATTCCACGCTGAAACATTTGGTGATCCCCGGCCATGAGCAGTTTTGGGTCCATGACGGCCAAGGCCATCCGCTCTGGGTCGAGGAAGCCGCCGGCGATGCCTCATTTTATCAGGCCATCCAACAACTGAGTGATCGCGTCCACGCCTGGCGGACGGGCCGCTTACTCGTGGTGTATGACCGCGGCGGGGTGTCCGAGGAGACCGCGACCCACTTGGTCGCCCACGACATGGACTTTTTATGTTATGGCAAAACCCGGGCGGTGCCCAAAACGGCGGTGTGGTCGACGATCACCCTGCGGCGGGCGGGCCGGGAACGGACCTACCAAGTATGGGAACATACCCGGCGTTGGGGAACACTCGAAGCAGTGCGGGAAATATGGGTGCAAGAGGGCACCCACACCTTTCCCGTGCTTACCAGTCACGCGCATGCCCCCATCGGCGATTTGTTAATCGCCTTATGGGGCCGCTGGCAGCAAGAAAATGGGTTTAAATTGCTCGTCCACGACTACGGCGTGAATCATTTTGGGGATCGCGATACGACGGCTTTGGAAAATCGCCCTATGGTGAATCCCGAACGCACGCGTCTAGCTCGCCGCCTGGACACACTCGATCAACAGCTCGGTGCCCTGCGCCGGCGCTTTCCGCCGTCGGCGGAAGAGGCGGCGCAGGATCAGGCGTTGGCCTCCTCCGCCCCGAAACGAGCCCACACCCGCTGGACCAAGTTACACGCGGAACTGACGCAGGTGGTGACCGCCTGTGAGGCCGCCCCGGAAACCGTGCCGTTATGGGATCTGGTCCCCGAAGACCGCCGGCGGGCCTTCACCTTTCACAATAAAGCCTTTCAAGATGCCTGTCGCATTATCGCGATCAATGGCGAGCATTGGCTGCGCCAACGCGTGACGGCGATTTACCCGAATCCCCGCCATGAACGGGTGCTGATGCGATGGCTGTTGCGTGCTCGCGGATCCTTCCGCTATCGCGAGACCACCTTGTGGGTCGAATTAGAGCGTCCCCCACGAGCCCGCTGGGCGAAAGTCATCGAAGAACTCTTGGCCAGGTTGAACGCGGAAGATCCCCGGCACCCTGCTTATCCGAACGTGCGTATACGTTTCGCTCTGCGGGCCTTACGACCGTTGAAATTTTCAGTTAAACGCTAACCGGGGAAGTCTGAGACTTGGAATTTGAGGGTCAACAGGGTGTGGAGTTTGGCTGGATGGCGATCGTGGGTGTCGGCTAAGCCGTTGATGATGGCCTCCTGGAACGGTCCGAATTTCGGATAGTCGCGTCCGTGTAGACATTCTGCCTTGACACACTTCCAGAGCCGCTCCATGAGGTTCAAGGTGGGGGAATAGGTCGGTAGCCAGAGCAGATGAATCCCGAGGCGTTCCGCCTCGGCTATGACACCGGCGTTGCATTGATAGCGGGCGTTGTCCAGCACGAGCGTAATGGGCAGGTCCGTGAACCGTTCCGCTAGTTGGTGGAGCAGGGCAACCACGCTTTCGGTGTTGATATAGGTGTCATGGGTCACCGTGATGACTCCATGCGTAATCGCGTGGAAGGCGCCCAAGACATGGAATCGTGGATGTCCGGAGGGCGTCGGTCGGAGCACGCGGGTCAGGCACCACAAGTAGCCCAGGCAAGCACCTAAAACGAAATGGGCGGCATCCACGAAAAACACGGGGCGGCGTTCCGCCTTCGCGTCGTCTACGATCGGGGTGAGGTGGGCATCCAGGAATCGCTGCTGGGCGTCGGGGTCGGCTTTCGCCGGGATTTGGCCGGTATTACGACGGCTAACCCCGGTTTTTTAGCCAGACTCGGACTTGGGTCGGGCTCCGACGGACATCCGTCAGGGATGCGATCCGGTCGACGGCCTCTTGCAC
>DAHWKG010000035.1:0-14200 GCA_027343765.1 Sulfobacillus sp. | reverse complement strand
TTGCCTGAAGGGATCAAAGACCCCGGTGAGTTAGTGGAGTCGCATCAGGCAAATCTAATAGTTGAGGCCGTGCGATCGAAACTACCGTTTGTCGAAGTCGAGATTCGCCGTCTCGGGCAGATGCCGGGATTGATGAGTCCCAGGGGTCAAGCGGAAGCCGTGAAAGGATTGAAGCCGTTGGTGCAGGCGGTCAAGGACCCCGTTGAGCAAGCCGGGTACGTGGACATGATTGCAAGGATGTTTCGCGTACAACCAAGAATCCTATCACAAAGTTTAGGCGCTCCGCAAGGGGTCCAGCATACAATCGGAAAAAATAGGCATAATATGGAGGTGACAGCGTCTGTCAAGCGGAGCGTGCCCCCACTCGACGTTCGTTTGTTGTTGGCGCTGAAGAATCATCCGGACCAGATTGAGCGGGTGCGGCAGGCGTTGCCCGAGTGGGTCAACGATCCCGCAATCCGAACCATTTTAGGAGTTTTAGAGGCGGGCGGCACCATCTCGCCGGAGCTCGAAGGCCCCGACGAGCGAGTCCAGTCGCTCTGGGTAGCGATGGGGCAGTATCACGAACCGGACGGAGGGATTCCAGCCATCGATGATTTAGTCGCGGCTCTGGAGCGGCGAGAGACTGAACGCCGTTGGGAAGGGCTTAGGGAACGAGCTCGGCAAGGAGACACCAGCCCCGAGTTAATGGAGGAAATTCGACGATTGAGTACCAGGATTGCCAAACCACAGGGGCGAAAGGAGGGATAACATTGGCTCAGGGAAAAAATAGCGTTCCGGAAATTGACGAAGTGAAGGCTCTTGTGCGCCGCGGTCAGGAGCGCGGAAAATTGTCGTATGGGGAAATTGTCGACACCCTGCAGTCGATCGACCTTCCTCCCGATCAAATCGATAATATTTACGAGATGTTCGGGGAACTGGGGATCGAACTTGTGGGGGAGCATGTGACGTTGGAGACCGAGCACGGCCCTCAGCCGGGCGATGTGGAACCGGAGGCGGAGGAGGAGCCGGAGCGGGAGGTGTCGGTACCCGACGGAGTAGCTATCGACGATCCGGTGCGCATGTATTTGAAGGAAATTGGTCGGGTACCGCTGTTGACGGCAGAGCAAGAGGTGTCCTTGGCCAAGCGGATTGAGGCGGGCGACGAGGAAGCCAAACGGGCGTTGGCGGAAGCCAATCTCCGGTTGGTGGTCTCTATTGCTAAGCGCTACGTCGGACGTGGGATGCTCTTTTTGGACTTGATACAAGAAGGCAACCTCGGTCTTATCAAGGCGGTCGAGAAGTTTGACTACCGTAAGGGCTACAAATTTAGCACTTATGCCACCTGGTGGATTCGGCAGGCAATTACGCGCGCCATTGCCGACCAGGCGCGGACCATTCGCATTCCTGTGCACATGGTCGAGACGATTAACAAGCTGATTCGGGTACAGCGCCAGCTGCTGCAGGAATATGGTCGGGAACCCCTGCCGGAGGAGATCGCCAAGGAGATGGGGATCACGGTAGAGCGGGTGCGCGAAATTCTGAAGGTGGCGCAGGAGCCGGTTTCCTTGGAGACGCCGATTGGCGAAGGAGAGGATTCGCATCTGGGAGACTTCATCGAAGACGAGGATGCGCCGGCCCCGGCCGAGGCCGCAGGATATCAACTCTTGAAAGAGCAGTTGGAAGAAGTGCTGGACACCCTGACCAACCGGGAGGAAAAGGTTTTGCGGTTACGGTTTGGTCTGACCGACGGCCGAGCCCGGACTTTGGAAGAAGTGGGGCAGGTGTTCGGTGTGACCCGCGAGCGTATTCGCCAAATTGAGGCCAAGGCTCTCCGTAAGTTGCGCCACCCTACGCGCAGCAAGAAACTGAAAGATTATCTCGACTAAGTATTGTTGGAAAGAGATGTCCTTCTTCGTTCAAGAGGAGGGACGTTTCTTTGTTGCCCGGGGAAGGGCATACTAACGATAACACTAACGATGGGGTGAGGAACATCTGCGGGATTGCCGGGATGTGGCGGCGCGATTGGCGTACGACACCAGAAGAGATCGGGCGGATGCTGGACGTCTTGGAGCATCGTGGACCGGATGGGGAAGGGCTGTTTGTCGACCATGGCGTGGGATTGGGGATGCGGCGGCTCGCGATTCGGGACCTCTGTAACGGCGGTCAGCCCTATGTCTCGGAGAACGGTCAAGTCATCGCGGTCTATAACGGTGAAATCTATAATGATGAAGAATTAAAGGCCCGGGTGCGGGCACGGGGCCACCAACTGAAGAGCGAGGCGGACGGTGAAGTGCTCGTGCATCTCTATGAGGAGGACGGGCCGGAATTTCTCACCCGTTTAACCGGCATGTATGCGATTGCCCTATGGGACCGACGCCGGGAAGAGCTAATTTTGGCGCGCGATCGTATCGGGCAAAAGCCGCTCTATGTCTGGGAGGATACCCATGGGTTGGCCTTTGCCTCCGAAGTCAAGGCCTTTTTAGCCATGGATCAATTTCAGCCGAAAATCGACGAAGAGGGATTACCGAGTTATTTAGGCCATCGATTTTCCCCGGCTCCCGACACGCTCTTGAAAGGGGTCACGAAGCTTCAGCCGGGGGAGGCCATGCGAATCACACGGGATGGCCGACGTCATCGATGGCACTATTGGCGCCCGGAGTTTCAGGAACCTTCGACAGAGGGCAGTCTTTCGAGTTGGGCGGAGGAATTGGACGCGACGTTACAAACCGTAGTGGGAAGCCATTTAGCCTCCGACGTGCCGCTGGGCCTCTTCCTCTCGGGAGGACTAGATTCGAGCCTTTTGGCGGCGCTGGCCGGCCGAGCTACCGAGAACGCCCCGGAAGCCTGGTCGGCTACCTTTCCCGAGGCATTTCCAGGTTATGACGAGAGCGCGTGGGCTAAGCGGGTGGCGGATCAGTTTCACTTGCCGTTCCACCCTATTAGCGTCAATGAAGCGATAACGGCTGAGCGGGTGCGGGAGCTCGCCTATGTCTTGGATGAGCCTATGGGGGATCCCACGGTTTTGCCCTTAGACGGGGTGGCGCGGGCCGCCTCTGAGGTCACGACGGTGATGCTCTCTGGAGAGGGAGCTGACGAAATCTTTGGTGGTTATGCCGGTTATGGGGAAGTGGCGAGTTTAGCGCGGCTCCGTTATGTGCCGGAGGCCATCCGGCGCTGGTGGGGGACAACCGGGCTTCCGGGGGCGGGGGCTTTTCGCCGGAGCCTCGAGGCTATACATGGCCGCTATCGAGGAGTGGGCTTTACCTTCTCCCCGGAAGAGCAACGAGTGCTGCTGGCTCCGGACTTGGTCAAACCTGACCGGCCTTCATCCGTCAGCCGCTATTGGGAAGAGCATCTCAATCTCTCGGATTTGCAGGCCATGCAGGGATTCGACATCCGCTGGTTTTTGCCCGATGACGTCCTTTTGAAAGCGGATCGTATCGGGATGCATCATAATTTAGAGGTGCGGGTGCCTTATTGTGATCATCGCGTGGTGGAATTGGCGCTGAAAATTCCTTTGGCCCTTCGGCGACAGGGGACGATGGACAAACGGGTGCTTCGCCGGGTCGCGGAACAATATTTGCCGCGAGCCGTCGTCTACCGGCCTAAACAGGGATTTCCCACACCCTTGACTCGTCTTCTTGTCGGGCCACTCTACGATCTGGCTTATGACACGCTCACGTCGGACCGGTTTCGGGCCCGTCGCTGGTTTAAGCCCGAGGCGGTAGAGGCGTTGCTGGGGCAGCTGGCCGGTCGGTCATCGGGGGCTGCCCGCAGAGTGTACGCCCTCATGATGCTGGAATTGTGGGCCGAAGAACTTGTGGAGGGCCGGCGCCATAAAGTTAGTCGGCCGTTTTCTGGTCGGGCGAGGGTGCCGTCAAGTCAATAGCCGGGTGGCCGCTTCTCGCTAGCATGGGCGGGCGCTGGATGCCATAGGCTACGCGCGCCTGCCGTAAAATTAACGCGACTTTTTCCTTGGCTGCTTGGATGCGATAGATGTAATAGTCGCAGAAGTCGGGGTCTGCCCACTCAAATGCATGCTCCGCTTGGGCTAGTTCGTCTAATGCTTGATCCAGCGCCTCGCGCCAGGGATTGGTGCGGGCTGTGGATTGAAGAGCCATGAGAATCCCTCCTTAAAATGTGCACACTTCATCCTATGCAGGAGCCGGAGGGAATATGACAAAAATTCCCAGAACGCATCTGTTAGAATGAAGGAAAGGCGAGGAGGTGGCGCGATTGGCGGAGCGAGTCCCGGACTTGTCGTTGGTGCGGCATTTGAAAATTAAGGGGCGGAACGAGGAAGCGGAACGATTGTTGGCCGTGTGGTTGTCGGAGGATCCCGACAACCCGCGGCTCCTATTTGAAATGGCGCTTATTTTAGATAATCAGGGGCGCGAGGTGGAGGCTATCACCTATTATCAATCGGCACTCGCCGGAGAGCTCGATGGGGCACATCGGATTGACGCACTGATTGGGCTTGGTTCGAGCCTCCGTGTGGTCGGGCGCGTTTTTGAGTCGCAGCAAGTGTTGGCGGAAGCCCGACGCGAATATCCGGGCCATGCGGCCCTGGATGTCTTCTACGCATTGACGTTGGAGCAGCAGGGAAATTATGGGGATGCCATCCGGACATTGCTTTCGGTGATTACGGAAACGGGGCGCGAACCCTCTTTGGACGAATACCGGACGGCCATCCGCTTCTATCGTGACCATCGCCACGATTTCCGACCCCCGTCAAGCCCGTAACGAGAAAAAGGGCGGATGGCCCGCCCCTTTATTATCAGCGCATGAGCGACAGCACTTCGCGACGCCGCTCGGCATCCTCACGAAAGAGCCCCCTGGAGGTGATGGTGGCCGTCTTACTGCCGGGCTTTTGGATCCCGCGCATGGTCATGCAAAGGTGTTCCGCTTCCATCATCACCAAAACCCCTTGGGCAGAGAGTTCCTCGTCTAGAGTGTCGGCAATTTGGTTGGTGAGCCGCTCTTGCACCTGGGGGCGCCTGGCGTAGGCCTCAACCAGCCGTGCTAACTTGGAAAGCCCGGTAACCACGCCTCCTTCCGGAAGGTAGGCTACGTGGGCGTGGCCATAAAAGGGCAACAAGTGGTGTTCACAGGCGGAATAAAAGGGGATGTCTTTGACCACCACGACCTCATCGTGGTCCACGTGAAAGCGGGTGGTCAGGACCTCGCGCGCATCCTGGTGAAGGCCACTAAAAATTTCCGCATACATGCGGGCTACCCGAGCGGGGGTATCTCTCAACCCTTCCCGGTGAGGGTCCTCGCCTACGGCCTCTAAAATCATCGCCACCGCCTGGCGAATTTTCTCTTGATCAATAGGGGAAGGGGGGGCCAACACGTCAGTAGACATGGTTGTCCACTCGCTATCCGTCGGGCTCAAAGTCTCAGAAATCTTTCGATTGCTCATGCGGCTTCCTTCTCTCTAGAAATGCTCACTAAAATCATCCACCGATGCGAAACATTTCCACCCGGGGACGCTTGCTGGTGGCTTCGGTGCGTTCTTCGGAATAGCGTACGCGCCGGTTCAACCAGATGGACTGAATATGAGAAGCGATCGCAGCGTCGCTAGCATCGCTTCGGACGAGGGAGCGCAAATCCATCCCCCGTTCACCAAAAAGGCAGAGGTAAAGTTGCCCCTCCGGTGAGAGTCGGGCGCGCGAGCACCCTTGGCAAAAAGGTTGACTCACCGAACTTATAATGCCGATCTCTCCCTGACCGTCCTCATAACGAAAGCGGCGGGCCACATCTCCCGGGCGTTTGGGGGGCAGGGAAGCTAGTGGCCAGACGGCTGAAATTTGGGTTAAAATCTCTTCCGCCGGCACCACATCGTCGAGTCGCCAGCCGTTGGCGGTGCCTACGTCCATATATTCGATGAAACGTAGGATGACGCCTCGTCCGCGAAAGTATTGGGCCATGGGGAGGATGTCCTGGTCGTTCACCCCCCGCTTGACCACCATGTTGACCTTTACCGGATGAAGGTCCGCATTTAGGGCGTGGTCGATGGCGGCCAACACTCGCTGAACCGGGAATCCGACTTCGTTGATGGCTTGAAAACGCGTCTCATCGAGGGAGTCAAGACTAATGGTGACCCGGGAAAGTCCCGCTGCTTTCAGCGTCCGGGCGCGCTCCGCCGTAAGGAGCGACCCGTTGGTGGTCATGGCGATATCGTCGATATCGGGAATCATGCTAAGATGGCCAATCAGTGCCTCAATGTTGTGGCGAACCAAGGGCTCGCCACCGGTGATGCGAAGCTTGTGTACGCCAAGGCCGGAAAAAATGCGCGCTAGGCGGGTGATTTCTTCGAAAGTCAGCAATTCTTTCCGCGGTAAGAAGGCAAAGGACGGCCCAAACACCTCTTTGGGCATGCAGTAGACGCACCGAAAATTGCATCGGTCGGTTACCGAAATGCGTAAGTCGTTTAAGGGCCGTCCTAGTGCATCTTGAATCGCCAATCGCCTTCCCCCTTCCACCGATTCTCTTTTCTCTATTGTATCATGCGCGATAATCTAACGCCGGGACGGCGGACGTCCGGGCGCTCGAGGGGCCTATATATCAGAGGGCACCCTGGTGCGCAAGTTCCCGAAGTTCCCGCTTTAGAATCTTGCCGCTGGCGTTATGGGGTAATTCATCGACAAAGTAATAGCGGACGGGTACCTTATAGGCAGCTATGCGGTCCTTAGCGAAGAGGGCTAAGGTTTCGCCATTCAGGGCTGACCCCGGTTTCTTCACCACCACGGCCGCGACTTCCTCGCCATAAATCTTATGCGGCACTCCAATGACGGCGCACTCTACGACTTCCGGGTGGGCATAGAGGACATTTTCCACTTCCGCCGGATAGACGTTTTGCCCGCCACGGATAATCATGTCCTTCTTGCGGTCAATCACGTAAAGAAAGCCCTCGTCATCCATGTAACCCAAATCCCCGGTGTGGTACCAGCCACGGTCTTGAACCTCTTCTGTTGCCTGGGGGTTCTTATAGTAGCCTTTCATCAGGTTTACGCCGCGTGTCACCACTTCACCCACAACGCCGGGGCTCACTTCCTGGTCGTTTTCATCGAAAATGGCCAGCGTCATACCCGGCACCGGAAGACCCACCGAGCCGAGTTTCGTGAGCGCATAGCGGTCGTCAAGGCCAGAGACGGCCGGACCATTTTCCGTCTGGCCGTAGAGATTCTTGATGGCCGCGTGGGGGAAGCGCTGTTTTAGTGTTTGGATGGTTTCTTGCGGCATAATGCTGGCTCCGTACGTCAAAATGCGGATGTGTGGGAAGGACTCCGCCCCAAAATCGGGGTCCTGCAAAAAAATATGGTACATGGCCGGCACGCCAAAAAACACGCTGATCCGTTCCTCTTTGACCAGGTGGTGGACTCGCTTGGGGGAAAATTCGTCAATCACCGCGGTTGCGCCCACGGTGAGCGGCGGTTGGAGGAACACGTGTTGGGCGCTGTGAAACAAGGGGTAAAGCGAGATGACCCGGTCATCGGCGTGAAGACCAATGAGGGAACTGGCACACTGGTAGAATTGGGCGGCGATATTTCGATGGGTCAACATCACGCCTTTCGGGCGCCCCGTGGTCCCGGAGGTGTAAAGAATCGTGGCCACGTCGTCCGGGGCGCTGGGGTGGGGGTTGACGGGGTCGGTACTCGCCTCCGATGATTGACGCTGCCATTGGGAGAGCACCGCGAGGGCAGTTTGGTCCTCTTCGGGAATCTGGGCGGATAGGGTATCATCCGCGACGATAAGCCGAGGTTTCGCGTGTTCGAGAATTTCGGCCACTTCGGGACGGGCCAAGCGCGTGTTTAAGGGCACGAAGATGATCCCACTGGCCAGAGAGGCCAGATACAGGGACAAGTACGGCCAATCATTGGACAGCATCACCGCCAAGCGATCACCGGGCAAAAGGCCGAAGGATTCTAAGGTTCTTTGCGCGCGAAACACTTCACCGGCCATGGCGCGGTAGGTTAGCCGAATGCTGGGAGCCACCACCGCCTCCTTATCGGGAACGCGTTCCACCTGGCGAAGAATTTCCGGCCAAGGGAGGGTATAAATATCGTCTGGCAAGGCTGGACCAGAAATGGGCATGAGAGGACCTCCTCTAAGGAATTTCTTTTAAATTCGCGTGAGCGGCGTATTTTCCTGCAGGGACTCCATTTTCTTTTTCAAGATGTAATTGGGATAAGTTGACATCTGCGGTATAGTAGGCATGGCAAAAAACCCAAGGAGGCGGTTCCGATGGAACTCCATTCCCGAGTGATTGAACCGAAAAGCGGTCAGCCCACATCCGTGGCCATATTCTTGCATGGGCGTGGGAGTGACGAAGAGGACCTGTTGCCGCTCGCTCCGCTCATGGGGTCGGAGGCGCGGGTGTATTCGATTCGGGCACCCATCCCATTCGGGCCCGGTTGGGCGTGGTACGGTATTGGGAGAGACGGATCGGCCAACCTGGAACAGTGGCGGGCGAGTGTGGAAGCGTTAGAAGGCTTCGTTGCTGCGTTGCCAGCGGATAACCAAAAGGCTCTGCCACTGGTGGTTATGGGGTTCAGCCAAGGAGGAATGATGGCCGGCGCGTTAGCGATACGCCGCCGGAGAGAGGGCCTCGCCGCGGTGATTAGCCTCAGCGCCCCTCCCCTTCCTGAAGTTCCGGAGACAGGGACGCTGGATGGCCTTCCGGTGTTTTGGGGACACGGTACCGAAGATCCGGTGGTTATTCCCGAACGGGGTGAAGAGGCCCTCCGACTGTTGCAAAGAGCGGGTGCGAGGGTGACCGCGCACCGTTATCCCATTTCTCACACCATTAGCGAGGGGGAAATCGCCGATATTCAGCGCTGGCTTCGCGAAATACATGTCAATTATTGACAAATTACGGCGAAACCGGGTAATATGCGGGTATAAGTCGGCCTGAAGGGACGAAACCGTGCGCGATACGTGGATACAGGATGGGCGGGTGGCAAAGCTTCGGCGTGAATTAGAACAAGCGGTCCGGGAAACGGGATCGCTAACCCACGAACGAGTGCTCCGACTCTCAAGCTTGCTTGATCAGGCCATTTTAATGTATTTCGAGGCGACGGAAGGCCAAGACCAATCGAACTCTGGTGGAACCTCTGGCGCCTCATGATAGAGAAAGAAGCGGCCATGAACGGTCGCTTCTTTTATTCTCAAAGGCTTTGATAATAGGCTTGTAAAATCGCTTCCACCTCCGGTCGAATAGTCTCCGGAGGGAGAAAGCCGCCTGCTTTCAAGGTGGTGCGGACGCGAGTGCCGGAGAGTTTCTCGTGCATACTGGAATCGTGCGGGCAGGTTTTGGCGGTGGCCATCTGCTGGCACTTCCGGCAATAGAAGGCGGGCTCGGCGGCGACAATGGTGATGCCGATTTCCTCAGGGGCGAAGCGGTGGAAAATCTGTTGGCTGGCTAGCGGGTGATAGAAAGCACCAACGCCAGCGTGGTCACGCCCCACGATGAAATGGGTAAAGCCATAGTTTTTCCGGCACAGCGCGTGAAGCAACGCCTCTTTGGGACCGGCATAGCGCATCGCGGCCGGGAAGCCCGAAAGATACGTACGTGAGGCAGGATAATATTCCCCTAAGAGCGTTTGATAGACCTGCCATCGTACCTGGGCGGGCACATCGTCGGACTTGGTCGTCCCAATTAAGGGATGGACCACTAAGCCGTCCACCGTCTCAAGAACGACTTTCTGGATGTACTCATGGGCCCGGTGTAGAGGATTTCGGGTCTGAAAGGCGGCCACCGTGGCCCATCCTCGCTCTCGGATGAGCGATCGCATTTCCCGCGGGGTCAAGACCGGATGCTCGGGAAAGCTCGGTTCTTCGGCTAAGGTGACGGGTCCCGCTAGGCGAATGGGACTTTCGCTCAGCATGCGGCGCACTCCGGGGTGGGTGACGTCTGTTGTGCCGTAAACGATCCGAGCTTCCTCCTCGGGGTCCTGCCAGAAGATGTCGTCCACGTGCATGATGGCCACCGTCCGGCCATCAAATGTCAAGCGAACCAGCCGTGACTTTTGAATGCGGGAGGAGACACCGTTGGCAATGGGCAAGGTAATGGGGATGGGCCAAACCTGCCCGTCGGGAAGCCGCATGGATTGAAGCACATGGCGGACCTGATGACGGTCCTGAAAGCCACGCAAGGGACTAAAGACGCCCAAGGCGAGACAGATGACGTCATCGTAATGGAAGCGGTCCAAGGGCACTTCCGGAATATGGGTTAAGGTCTGAACGAGTTCCTTGGCGATGGCCAAAGGCAACTCTTGCTCCACCAAAAGGCCGCCGTGGGGTTCAATTAGAGATGGAGTCCGCATTCTGTCTTCTCCTGTCCGGCCCAACGGCCTGCGCGGGGGTCCTCGCCGGGATTGATTGGTCGCGTGCAGGGGGCGCAGCCAATGCTGGGATACCCCATGTCGTGCAGGGGGTTATAGGGCACGTGATTTTTCACCAAGTAGCGAAATACGTCTTTTTCTGCCCACCGCACCAAGGGGTTCACCTTGACCAAGCCGTGGCGGTCATCGAAGCCCACGACTGGAGCGTTTCGCCGTTGAGGCGTCTGGTCCCGGCGAATGCCGGTAATCCAGGCCTTTTTATCGTGCAAATAGTGCTTCAGAGGTCCGACTTTACGGATGGCGCAGCAAAGGTCAGGGTTTCGCGACCAAAGGGCCGGTCCATGCTTCGCTCCTTGCGCGTCCAAGGAGAGTTCGGGCGTTACACGAACCGCCTCAAAACCGTACCGTTCCTCGACCTGGCGGATAAGGGCGTACGTTTCCGGGAACAAAAGACCCGTATCAAGATAGAAGACCGTGGGATTTTTTGTCACCCGAGTCCACATGTCAATGAGCACCATATCCTCGGCACCGAAGCTGGAGGCCAGCACCAAACCCTGGGGGTATTGTCGGGTCGCCCAGATCAAAACATCCTCTGGGCCTACCTCCTCCAACTCCAGCGATAGCGCTTGAAGGGCTTCGGGTGAGCGGGAATTTTCGTCATCTAGTATGCTGAAGTCAGGACTCACGCCGGTTCCTCCTTTGTTCCTAAATGGTGGTGAGACCCTTGAATCGTTACACAATACGAGGCACCACCGATGGCGGTGCCTAGGAGGACGTATGAAGAAATTTTCCATGACGTTGGCCATCGGTCTATTACTCGGGCTGGCGGTGATCTCGACAGGGGTAAGGGCTCGCCTGATGGGACCACGCACCACCGCCCACGCCTCCTATCCGTTGAACCCGCCTCATCTCACCTTTTCTACACAGGCGGGGAGTGCGGTGCTGGAGGTCAAGGGGGGGCGGCGGCTTTTTCAGCACCATCAGGATGTCGAGCGTCCCATCGCTAGCGTCACCAAAATGATGACCGCCAACATGGTGCTGACCCATCCTCACCTTTATCCGCCCCGTGCCTTGGTGACCATTACCGCGGCAGAAGTCGCCAACTATGAACGCGGGCTACAAAAGGGGGACAGCGAGGTGCCGATTTATTCCGGAGAGAAAGTGTCGGTCCAAGATTTGCTCTGGGCGTTAATGTTGCCCTCGGCTGATGATGCGGCTTGGATATTGGCCGACCATTATCCGGGCGGATCGAAGGCTTTCATACGCGCCATGAATAGGCGCGCTCGTAAGTTTTCGATGGATCACACCCACTATGTGGACCCGGACGGGGTGAATCATCTGGGCTATTCGACGGCCAGCGACCTCATGCGCCTGACTAAACAAGACATGGCGCTTTCATCATTCCGCCGTTTGGTTGAAACGAAGACCATGCATACCAAGTTTGGCACCCTCACCAACCTTAATCGGCTGCTGTGGACATATCGTGGGGCCACGGGCATCAAAACGGGGTGGACTCCCTGGGCCGGGACCTGCCTCGCTTTTTCTGCCAGCCGACGCGACCTCACATTGTACGGCGTTGTTCTCGGTGAGCCCTCGGTCTCCTTGGCGCCGATGTTTCAAGACGTCACGAAGCTTCTCAATCGGGGCTTTCAAGACGTGCCCTGGCGAACGCCAGTTGATGCCGGGGCCGTGGTCGGAGAAATGACCCTTCGGCGGGGCTGGCTTTTATCAACACGCACTGTCCCCTTGGTGTTAAAACGGTCGCTTGGAGCATATGCGCTGACGAACGATGCCCATCTAGAAGTCTATTGGCGTGCTCACGTGGGTGAGGCGCTGCAAGCGGGACAAGTGGTCGGTGAAGCGCGTCTAAAAGCTGGCAGCTACACGTCTCGATGGAGTCCGGTGGTCGCTTCGACAACGGTTACGGTGCGGTGGTGGGAAAGGCTTTAACCTGATGAAAGCCCCACGTGAGAATTTTCTCAGCGTCCTGATATTCGGGCGGGAACCCGTGTTGTCCATGCATAATCACGCCCAACAGGGTGACTGGTCGGCCGTTGACTTGACGGGTGGCGGCAAAGACCAGATTGAATCCGGCCTCACCGGTCCAGCCGGTTTTGATGCCAATGACGCTGGGATCCATGTAGAGGAGCCCATTTAAGTTGGTCACAATGGGGTTTTGCGGCAGGCGGGTGGTTTTGGTGCGGACAATCTTCCGGAACAAGGGTATTTGCATGTCCTGTCGAGCAATAATGCTGAGGTCCCAGGCTGTTCCAGCAGATTTTGGGCTTAGTCCGTCCGGGTCGCCGTATGTGGTGCCATTCATGCCCAAACGTTTGGCCGTCTGGTTCATGTCCGCGACAAAGTTGGCCACATGACCCTTGTCGGCTTGGGCAAGGGCGACCGCGGAATCGTTGGCGGAGCGCAACATGAGGGCGTACAGCAATTGTTTTACGGTAAATTGGTTGCCTACGGCCATCTTGATGTCCGATCCGGAGGTAGCAGCGGCCACTGGGGAAATGCTGACCACTTGATTCAGCGGCATTTGGTGAAGGGCTAAATAGATGGTCATGAGCTTGGTAGTCGAGGCGTACGGTTCCTTCAAATGCGGGTTCATTGCCCATAACAGTTGCCCTGTATTGAGGTTCCAGAGTACCCCAGAGTTTTCTCCGATGGCGAAAGGCAGTCGTGAAGGGATGGTGGCTTTAGGCAATACCACGGACGCTGGGGCCGGGAGCTTCGCCGGTGTCGTCCAAAATTGTTCCTTCTGGACGTGACGCACATGGGCGTGATGATGAAGGCTTGCGGCCGCCAGGAGGGCGGCAATCACCAGGAACAAACTCCAGGGCGTCTTCTTTCGCTGAGGTACACGGGTTTTCGCGGCCGGCAGCACGGGGTATCCTCCTCCGACGTCATAACGTTCTTATACTAGCAGAAAAGGGGGATGTCGGGGATAGTCGAAGCTTGTCATTTTAGCGATTGTCGAAAGATCGTTGAACCCTCTCCTGCGTCATCACCAATCATTCGGTCTATTTTGTGTAACGATCGGCGGATTGGACCTTCCCAATTCTGCTGCAAAGCAGCGAGGGCCATCGGGAGTTTTTAATGCGTAATCGGACCGGTTATTTGACGCTCAGGTTGCGCGCACCACTCGCGTCCACACGACCCGCTCCGCACGAAAGTCCTCGATCGGTTCCTTCCAGAGCTCTTTGAGTTGGGCACATTCGAGTGCTGTCATGGTGACTCAATTCCTTCAATTCAGGTTGAGCCTAGTAAGGTGTGCGCGAAGGAGAAATGGAAGGTGGATAAAGTTTGACGCTTAATGCGCCTAGAGGGCCGCTACGAGCCGGCGAAATTCCGATCCTCGCAAGAGATTGCCACTCACGAGGAAACGAGTGTTGGGTAAGTATCCGGAGGATGCCCATCAAGCGTACACGGTGCGACGTCCAGGCCGTGTTCGTTTCGGGGTGAAGTGATTGAGCTTCGTGATTAATTAAATTCCGCGGGCCGACCGGCTTAAGCACCCGGGAAGGCAATAGCACGAACCCGATATCGGCGAGGGTTCGGGAGACCGCGGTGGAGTCGGAGAGCATGGCATGGCGGAAAACGAAACGGTACCAAACTGGGGAGGCCTCGGCCCCTCTCTTAGCCCCGGAATTACCATGGACAGGCGTGGGGTCAACAATCAAGTAGCAGGGTGCGAACGAGGCCATTGGCAAGCGATTCTAGGGGCTGTGAACCCCGCCTCGAAGGTCTAACCTGGTCATGTAGCGGCCACGGTCGAGCCCGCCGATCGCTCATGAAGGGCGGGCGAACCATGTGCTTCGGACATCCCGGCAGCCTAAGACTGCCAAGGCACCCCGCTGCCGAGACTC
>DAHWKG010000018.1:0-62488 GCA_027343765.1 Sulfobacillus sp. | reverse complement strand
CGTAATCCTGATAAATGGCCACCTAGCGATCCGGCTCCTCGTAGCCTAGACGGCGGAGCCAGGCGTCCTGGTCACGCCAGCGCTCGCGGGTCTTGACCCACAAGTCCAAATAGACCTTGTGGCCAAAATAGACCTCCAACTCCCGACGAGCCCGCCGACCAATCTCTTTGAGCATGGCCCCGCCTTCGCCAATGAGGATACCCTTTTGACCCTCCCGCTCGACTAAAATAGTGGCCCGTATGTACGTCAAATCCGGCTTGCGAAGAACTCGTTCCTCCACCGTCACGGCCACTGAGTAGGGAATCTCCTCACGGGTGAGTTCCAACACCTGTTCCCGTATGACTTCCGCCACGTAGAAGTCTTCGCTCTGATCGGTGACCATGTCTTCCGGATAATAGGGCGCCCCCTCGGGCATGGCACCAAAGGCTTGGTCTACCAATACGGAAAGCCCGGTCTCCTTTTCTGCCGATATGACGAGCTGGTTTTGGTAGTCCATTAAGGAACGGTACGGATCCCAACGCTCTTTGACATTGTCCACTAAATCGGCCTTATTCATCACCAGCCAGGTGGGCACTTGGCTCTCCCGACACATATTCGCCACCCAGCGGTCCTCTTGATTGGGAGGCCGACTAATGTCGACGATGTGCCAGATGACATCCGCGTCCTTGGCACTAATCCGCGCCGTCTTATTCATCCGTTCCCCAAGCTTGTGCTCAGCCCGATGAACGCCAGGAGTGTCGACCAACACGACCTGGGCGTCCTCCCGGTGCAAGATCCCGACAATGCGATTTCGGGTCGTCTGGGGCTTGGCCGTGGCGATAGCAACCTTCCGTCCCAAGAGCGCATTCAAGAGAGTGGATTTCCCCACATTCGGGCGCCCAACCAGCGCCACGAATCCCGACCTATAGCCCATCTGGCAAGTCCCCCCGATCAAAGGCTAGTGGCAAGAGATCGTGCAAGAACAGAACCCGCGGCTCTTTTGTGCGGGTGGCCTCCCCGATCACCACGTCGAAGTCACCGAACTCTGCCAGCACCTGGCGGCATCCCCCACAGGGACTAATTAAGTCCGGGCCAGGTCCCACAATTACAATCCGTACAAATTCCCGATAGCCTTCGGCCACGGCGCGATAGATGGCGTTCCGTTCGGCACAAGAGCCCAGTGGGTAACTGGCATTCTCGACATTGCACCCTGAGACAATCTGACCTTGCCGGGTCAATAGGGCCGCTCCCACGGGAAAGTGGGAGTACGGCGCATAGGCATTCTTCTGGGCGGCCAAGGCAGCCGCCCACAGTTCGTCATCATCCATCGGGACCCTCTCCTTTTTCGGATATCGTCCCCCCAACCCCGGGGCAAATATCAATCTTCTTCAGGTGGCACCAATATCCGCAAAATGGCCCGTGAGACGCGCCGTCCCTCAACCTGTGAAACCGTAATTTCCACATTATCAAGCTTCACCACTTCACCTTCAATCGGTACCCGCCCCAAGAGGTGCAACACCAATCCACCCACCGTATCGAAATCCTCGTGGGGCAAATCCAAGTCGAACTTCTCGTTCAACTCATCAAGAGCGAATAACCCCGCCACTTCAATGACGCCTGGGGATAGTTCCCGGAGCGGGACCTCCTCGGTGTCGTATTCGTCCTGAATTTCGCCCACAATCTCTTCCAATAAGTCCTCAATGGTGACAATGCCGGCGGTTCCCCCGTATTCGTCCATCACCACCGCAAATTGCGTCCGCTGTCGGCGGAAATCGGCGAACAGATGGTCAATTTTCTTCGTCTCGGGAACAAACTGCACAGGCCGCGCGAGATCCCGTGCCGGCGTGTCAAGGGGCCTCTCCCGCCCATAAGCGAGGATGTCGCGGGCATAAACCACTCCCGTAATATCATCGATGGTGTTGCGAAAGATGGGGATGCGCGAGTGCCCCCATTCCACCAAGGTATCCCAGAGTTCCCCCAGCGTAGCTGTCTCCGGCAACGCCTGAACATCAATGCGAGGCACCATCACCTCGCGCACCACCGTGTCGCCAAAGTCAAAGATGCCCTGAATCATTTCGCGCTCGTTGGCCTCGATGAGACCTTGCTCTTCCCCCACTTCAACCATGGTCCGAAGCTCCTCTTCGGTCATCAGCCGCCCGCCCTCGGCCTTCCCTCCGAGAAGCCGAATCAAGCCCACCCCGACCCATGTAAGGATGCGCACGATGGGATAGAAGATTTTGGCCGACACCGATAAAAAGGGTGTGAGCCGTAGCGCAACCCGTTCGGCATTGTGCGAAGCAAACGTTTTTGGCGTGATTTCTGCGGCCAAGAGAATGAAAAGGGTCATGACCACCGTGGAGATGGCCACACCCAAGTGTCCCCAATAATGTATGAAGAGGGCGGTCGCCAGCGTTGTCGCGAGAATATTGGCGAGGTTATTGCCCACCAAGACAGTACCCAGTAGGCGGTTGGGGGAACGGAGAAGCGCCGAAAGGCGCTCCGCATGGCGGTTTTCCGATAACGTCCGCATTTTCCCACGGGAAAATGCCATCATCGCCGTCTCAGCCATGGAATATAACGCGGAAAACGCCACCACCACTATGAGCGCCACAATGGGAATCCATTCAATGCGTCTCACCGAAAAGGTTCTGGCCTCCTTCGCGCTTGGCGGGGCACCACACCCCATATAAACCCCAGGGCTACAAGCAACCCGATCACGGCCGCCGTCGTGACGCCCGCGCTTTGATGCCATCGTACCATAAAATCATGCCCAAAATGATGCAAGTCGGGCAGAAAGATGACCAGACCCAGGCCCAAAGCCGCGGCCGCGGCCACCAACACAGCTCCGGCGGCGGTATCTTTAGCCCGCTTGGCCAAGGGGTGGGCCTCGGGACTAGCCAAGTCGACCAGTGCTTCCAGCGAGGTGTTGACCAGTTCCAAGCCCATGACCAGCCCGAAGGCCACTATAATGACCATCCACTGCCATACGGGGATGAAAAAGAGCCAGCCCGCCGCGGTAATGACTAGGGCTACCGTGACATGGACCCGCAAGTTGCGTTCACTTTTGAGGGCGGTCCATACTCCAGCCCCAGCGTAAACGAAGGATCGGCTAAACGCGTTAGGCTTTCTCACGCGTAAGCCCCAAGGAACCTAGAATTTCTTCGGTTTTGGCCATCATGTGCCGTTCGTCTTCCGCTTCCTCGTGATCCCAGCCTAATAGATGCAGGACCCCGTGCACGGTCAAAAAAGCGACTTCACGGGCCATGCTGTGCCCATACTCCTCGGCCTGCTGCTGGGCTTTTTCAACGGAAATAATCACATCCCCCAGGAGGTTGTCCCATTCATCAAGATTTTCGCCTTCCCGTTGGCTAAACGAGAGCACGTCGGTGGGCTTGTCCACCCCTCGGTAGGTACGGTTCAACTCGTGAACCGTCTCATCATCGGTCAAAAAGAGGGACAACTCCGCATCGTCCAACCCTCCCAAATTAGTGAGAGCGGTCGCGGCCGCCCGTCGGGCCGTCTCCTCCCACTCGGCGCACCAATCGGGGCGGCTTTCCACCGCGATTTCCATTGCGTCGACTCCTTTCCATTTCCTTTATCATCCGATCCGGGTATTCGATGCGCTGGTGAAATACTCCGGTGAGCACCCGGGTGAAAGTGCGGGCAATCACATCCAGCTCCTTCAAGGTCAAATTGGATTCGTCTAACTGACCGTCCTCCAGCCGCTCCTTGATCAATCGCCGGACCACCTGCTCGATGGAGGCAGGAGACGGATTTTTCAGGGTCCGCACGGTCGCCTCGCTGGCGTCCGCGAGCATCACGATGGCGGTCTCCTTGGATTGCGGGCGCGGTCCGTCGTAGCGGAAATCGCTTTCCTCTACCCCATCCCCATTATCTTGATCGACAGCTTTCTGATAGAAGTAGCGAATGAGGGTGGTGCCATGATGTTGCTGAATGAAATTAACAATCGGCTCCGGCACATGGTAGTGGCGCGCGAGTTCCACGCCATCGCGCACATGCGACGAAATGATCAAGGCGGACAAGGTCGGCGCCAGTCGATCATGGGGATTTTCCGCCCCAAATTGATTGTCGACAAAGAAATAGGGGCGTTTGGACTTCCCGATGTCATGGTAGTAGGCCCCCACCCGAGCCAAGAGCGAGTTCCCACCGACTGCTTCCGTTGCCGCTTCAGCCAAATTGCCCACCATGATGCTGTGATGGTAGGTACCCGGCGCCTCCACCAAGAGCTTTCGCAAGAGCGGCTGATTCGGATTGGAAAGCTCAATGAGCTTCATGGCCGTGATGACGCCAAACGGACCTTCTAATAGAGGAATCGATCCCATGGCTAAAATGGACGCGAACACCCCGTCAATAAGTGCCCACACCAGGTATTCCCATACTTGGGGCTGCAACAAAGCAGCCCGTTGCATGACATCGAGGCCCAAAAGGGCGACGAGATTGACCAGCCCGACCAATAACCCCGCCCGCAATATGTCATAGCGCTGGGAAAGCCGACTGGTCCCAAAGACTCCCGCGATACCACCGAAAAAGGCCACCAGCGCCACATTGAGAGCGGCCCCAGTCAACACCGCCACGGAGAGCGCCAGGACGCCCGCCATGACCAGTCCTAACCCAGAGTCTACCAGCGCAGTAATCATGATGGCGGCGGTGGGTACGACCAAGTAACTTAGCACTGGCACCCCGCTGAGACTATCGGCGGCGGCCAATCCTATCACTAAAATGAGCGCCGTCATCGCCACCACGCGCCACGAGCTTAAGAGCTTTCTCCGAAGGTACCAGAAATAGCCGCCAATGAGGGCTAGCACGGCCGTCGCAAAGATAACCGATCCCAATATCGGCCCTAAATCCAGTCCTTGGTTCAACAAGCCCAGTTGCTTCAATACTTCAACGTCGGCTGGGGTGACCTGCTGCCCTTCTTGGACCACCACTTCGCCCTTCAAAATTTTGACTTCGGGCACGCGAGCCGCGGCAGCCTCCCGCCGCGCATTGGTCACTTGCTTATTTAAGAAGGTGTTAGGGACCACCAGCGACTGCGTATAAGACGTGAGAAAAAGTTTAAGCGACGGATCCGCGGTCTCTTGGGCGGCCAGCTTGGCGACAAACCCCTTAGCTTCGTCCACCCCTAACGTGGTGTTGCGGATGCCAGTACCCTGATTCATTACCGACGCCAGCATGACCAATGTGTCTTGCTCCAATTGGTTTAATTGCGCGGGAGTCAGGCTTAACACGGTGCCCCAAACAGGATTCGGAAGCCCGATGGGGATGGCGGATTGCAATGCCGCCTCCCGTTCGGATAGGGGCGCTGCGGTGTCTTGGGACAGGGCCGAGATATAATCGAATTGATTTTTGGCCTTGACCTTTTGCTGGCGCAAAACATGCGGATCGGGAATGTAGACATTGCCCACCGAATCCATCGCCTCTTGGCGCGCTTTGGCCGTCTGCGCCCAGTCCACCACGCCGTAGGGGGCGACAATGGTACGCGGAGCAAAGTCTCCCGCTGACAGATTCACGGTGTGGGAGAACAGGGTGATGGTAAAGATGGCAACCACGCACAACCAGGCCAACGCCGCGATGCCGATTTGCGGCGCGCGATCGTCGTTCAACCATGGAAATCGGTCGACCATGCGGGCAGACCAGCTCCCCTCATTGGGAGTGTTCTTCATGATAAGTGTCCCCTTGCCCCTCCTCAAACCGTTCGTAGGCCTTGATTATTTTTGCGACCAGCGAATGGCGCACCACGTCATGATCCGAAAGCCGCACCACGCCAATCCCATCCACGCCGTCCAAAATTTCCGACGCAATCTTTAAGCCCGACCGTTGTCCCCGACCCAGGTCAATTTGCGTCTGGTCGCCGGTTACCACCATCTTGGAACCTTCTCCGAGCCGGGTCAACGCCATTTTCATCTGTTCGTACGTGGAATTCTGCGCCTCATCCAAGATTATGAAGCTTTGATTCAAGGTGCGCCCTCGCATATAGGCCAATGGAGCCACCTCAATACTTCCGCGCTCCCGAAATTTGTCAGTGGCTTCTGACCCCAATAAGTCGTACAGCGCATCGTACAGGGGTCGCAAATAGGGGTCCACTTTGTCTTCCAACGCCCCCGGCAAAAACCCTAACTTTTCCCCCGCCTCGACCGCAGGACGAGTTAATATAATACGCTCCACCTGATGGGCTTTCAAGGCATAAACTGCCATCGCCATAGCCAAGTATGTCTTGCCGGTTCCGGCCGGGCCAATACCGAACACCAAAGTGTTGTCCCGAATGGCGTCCACGTACATTTGCTGCCCAAGCGTGCGGGGACGCACCACCCGCCCCGAGGTGGTCGTATAAATGTTCTCCGTTAACAAATGCAAAAACTGCCGCTCGGCCCCTTCCGAGACCGCGCGGATTGCGGAATCCACCACATTAGGGCGCACAGGTTGCCCCGCGGAAATCCATTCCGCCAGCAAATCAAGCACGCGCCGCGTGCGATCCTGATCGTGACCCGCGCCTTGAATGGCGATAACGTTCCCGCGCGCGGTCAATTTCACATGCAAAGCTTTCTCCAGAGCCTTTAAATGTTCGTCTCCACGACCCATTAGCATGGTCGCCGCTTGATTGTCCTGGATTACCCACTGGCTTTGTGGCAACCGGTGTCCCCCTTTATTTGTCGACCCCTTTCGGGGGCTTGGCAATATTACGGTTCATCACCCAGGTCAGCGTCACCCACACGCCCTTTTTGGATCGCACCACGCGCCATGACTGTTTCACACGAATGGAATCCTTGGGCACCTGGTGCTCCAATTCACGCGTTAACCGCTCCTTCGCATAGGCTTCGGCAGCCTTCACGGTAAGAGGCACGGACCGGATATCCTCTTCATTATATACCATCTCAATAACCTGAACCGGGAGGTGGACGTCGGCAAAACGCAGTGGTTCCACTTTTTTTCGGACCTGGTAATGGGAAAACCCTAACGGTCGCAAATTAGGAATCTCGGCAAGAGCGCTCTTGTCCCACTCGACGAACCGCTTTATATAGACACGCCCGGTCGGCCGAGCAACCTCTTTTCGAAGGGGCTGAAACAACTTTTTGCGGTAGGTGACGTCGGCCATCACCTCACCTTCAGCCGGTGTCACCACGCTCTCTTCGACCGGCTTTTTATTTCCTTCGGGCTGGACGGGAGGTTCTCCTGAAACCACGCCTGAAATGAGCGTTTGTCCACGTCGAACCTCTTCGCCGGGGAGAACATCGGCCGCCCCGATATAGACGAAGACAGCGGTGACCTTCCCCGATTGAGCCGCAACCAGTCTGGGTGGCAGATGATCCGGCGGGCGCTTGACAATACGGACGGCATCAATTTCCGCCACCACGCCTTTTGTGTGAATCCCAATCCAAGAATATTGAGGGAGTTGTCCCAACATATGGCGGCGCACCTTGGGGATATTTATAGCGTTGCGACTGGAACCGAGTCGTAATCCTGAGGACTCTGCCACGTGAATTAATTGCTGCTCCTCACCGGGGGCCAAATTCGGTACCCTGACCTCGACCACCCAAATGCGGGAGGTCGCACACCAAATCATGGCCAGACTTGTCAACAAGCCCAGCAACAGAAAGGGGCGCCGGCGCCATTGCCGCCAGCGAAAGGGAAGTCCGCCTTGGCTAACCGAAGTAACCTCGAAAGGCCGGCCCTCCGTTAGAAAGAGAAGGTGGTCATATCCCTCTTCGGTGAGAAGCGCATAAAGCTCGTCCCGCCGCCGTTGAATCTGCCAAACACGAAACCCCCGATCGGCCAGTGCGGAAAGGACCCGCTCCGCACCCCGGCCTTTGATGCGAACGCGGCGCCACCCGCTGAAAAGACGCACGAGAATCCCGCTCATGCGCGGCCCGCCTTAAAGACCAATGAACGAACCTGGCCGGTCACCAAGAGCTCATTTTTGTCAATCCAGCCGATGACGAGGTCGCGCCCGGTGACTATCAAGCGGCCATCGGGGATGGCCAAAACCACACGATGGGGCTCGTACTGCTCAATACCCCGATGGTTCTCCACCCGAAATTGCAAATGCCCCACCACTTCCACACGAGGCACGTTGACCAAAACTTCGGGTGGGATCTCCAGGATTTCCGTGAAGCGTTGAATCGTCCGTCCCTTGCCGCTCATGCTGTACCTCCTGTCCCAGCCTCCTTTCATGCTATGCCGGACAGGACATCATCATGAGAACCAGAAATGGTTGCAGCCACACCAATCATGCCAAAACACCGGGATATCAAAAACCGGCTAAGGAGACATTCCCCTCGGCCAGTTCTTTGGTTTTAACGCCTGAGAAAGCTTGGTGGGGTATCGATGACGGTCGGGATCTTAGCGTCTCGACGCCCGAGGACCAATATCGCACCTAACATTGCCAATCATTCATCCCATCGGCCTCGGCGCCGCTCCCTACTCCTCGATTTGCACGAACTGGTAGCCGTAGCGACCCTTGACACACAACATACCATGAGTCACAGGATGATCCATGGGTGAAGTCACCTTCACAATTTCATTGTCTAGCACGTGGAGCGTGAGGTCGCAGCCCACACCACAGTACGAGCACACCGTATCCGTGGTGGCGATGCGCTCTTCATCCCACGTGCCCTCTTCCCGCAAGGTCCATTCGGCCTTGCCGACAAGGGCACCCGTGGGACACACGGCCACACAATTTCCACAAAAGACGCAATCCGAATCAGGGAGTTCGCGTCCGAACCCGGCGTCGATGTGGGCATCAAATCCCCGACCTGCCACACTAATTGCAAAGGTGTTCTGAGCCTCCTCACCGCACGCCTCTACGCAGCGGTAACAGAGAATACACTTGGCCATGTCGCGAACATAAAGATTGTTATCATCCCGGGGCGGCTGTTCCCAGGTAGTGCCACCCTGAAACCGAACCGGATCGGCCCCAGAGATATCCGCGAGATTTTGTAAATCAGGGGCCATCGTGGCGTCCGAGGTCGAGAGCAAGAGTTCTGCCACAACCTTACGGGAGTTTAGAACCCGCCCGCTCGAGGTCGAAACTTCCATGCCGTTTTCGGCCTCACGCGAGCACGATGCCACCAAAGCTCGCGAACCTTTAACCTCCACGACACAAGCGCGGCAGGCATTGGCAGGCTCCAAATTCTCGTGCCAGCACAAGGTCGGGACGGACGCGTGTGCGGCCTCTGAGGCCGCTCGCAACGTACTCCCCGCTGGTACCGTGACCACCACGCCATCGATTGTCAATGTCACTGGGTCTTGCATGAGATCACCTCTTGATTCTTCATTTATGCGTTCTGGAGTTCAGGTCGATCTAAAATGGACAGCAGCGCCACGGGTGCTGTCTGTCCCAATCCACAGATCGAAGCGTCGCGCATAGCCTCCGCCAATTCGCGCATGTCCTGAACGCGCGTGCCGAGCCCTCCTTGATCGAGCATCTCGAGAACCCGCCGAGTCCCGATGCGGCACGGAACGCACTGCCCACATGACTCGTCCGCGAAGAAGTGAGCCAACTTCTTCAATACCCAAACAGGCTTCACGGTATCGTTAAAAATCATCAAAGCTCCTGAACCCATACTGGCACCATACCGACGAAGGGATGCATAATCGAGAAAACTGTCCCCCACCTCGTCGGGGGACAAGAAAGTCCCGGCAGCTCCTCCCAAAAGAACACTGCCAAGCGTACCTCGAACCCCTGCCCCCAAATCTTCATCGCGCAAGAGATCCGCCAATGGATAGCCGAAAGGCACCTCGTACACCCCAGGCCGCTCGATATGACCACTAATACCTATTAATTTCGTTCCAGGCGTATCCTCGGTACCGAATTGCCGGAACCAATCCACGTCGTGTGCAAAAAGCAACGCTACATTCGCCAGCGTTTCAACATTTTGGATGAGCGTAGGGGCCCCGAACAGCCCTTTAACGGTCGGAAAGGGAGGCTTTACACGGGGTTCGGCACGTTTGCCCTCGATACTGTTGAGAAGTGCCGTTTCTTCTCCGGCAATATATGCCCCGGCACCGCGGCGGATCTCAACGTCCACCGCGCCGGTTCCCACCCAACCAGAGCTTCTCAGCGTCTCCAACGCTTTAGCCATGGTCATTTCGACTTCCCGGTACTCACCCCGGATGTACAAGTAGGCTTTCTTAGCCCCCACTGCATGCGCAGCGATGAGAACTCCCACTAAGGCGCCGAGTGGATCCTGCTCCAATAGTGCTCGGTCCTTAAAGGTCCCGAGCTCACTTTCGTCCGCATTCATCACCACGTAGCGCTGATTCCCGCCGGCTGAACGGACCCCCTCCCACTTCACACCGGTGGGAAAGGCGGCGCCGCCGCGGCCCTTAATACCACTGGCTTTGACCTCACCAATGATGTCATCGGGAGACATCGAGAACGCGCGGGCCATCGCCCGATCGAACCCGCGTTCCAAAAGACGCTCCCGAGAAACGGGATCGCGAGTCCCGGAGGGATCCGGCAGGAGGCGTCGGACTTCAGGCATGATCCTCACCTCGAATCGCGGCCGCTAAGGCTTCCTTTGTCGCCCGGCGGATGGTGGCCCGCCCATCGAACAAAGCCGGCGCCGCATCACAGTGGCCTAAACAGGGCGCTCCCTTTACTGACACCGTCGTCCCCCGCTGAAAATCTTCCGAGGCCTTCAAAAGCTCTTCCGATCCGGCTAGGGCACACATGACATCCGTGCAGACATAAATGGGGCGATGACCCTCGGCATTATCAAAAAGGGCATAAAACGAGGCGACTCCATAGACTTCCGCGTAGGGAATATTCATGGTCCGAGAAACCGCCTCAATCATTTCCGGTCCCAGATAACGATATTCGTCAAACACGCGCCATAACGCGGGCAACAATTGACTACGCTCCCGACCTAGATCACGCAACAGCGATTGTATGCGCAGCAAAACGGCAGCATTCTTTTCATCTCTCATTGTCATGCCTCTTTTCTCCCCGCACCTTGAAGCCGTGCCAATCGAACGGCGGCCGCTTTGAATTCCGCCGTGCCTGACTTGGGATCGTTGGCGTCAATGGTGAGATCGTTGGTCGTCACCTCATCCGGAAAATGGAGCGTCATAAAGACTGTGCCCGGCGCTACGGCCTCAAAGACGTGTGCCGGCACCTCTACCCGACCACGGGCCGAGATAACCTCGATGACTTCCCAGTCATCGATGCCGAGCTTTGACGCGTCGTCCGGATGAATTTCCATCCACTCGCCGATATTCTGAGGGTGATCGTAGACATTTGACTGCACCCCGGTGTTGTAAAACGCCAAGCGGCGTCCCGTGGTCAAAATGAACGGATACTCCTCGCTCGGAGATTCCACTGGGGGCTCCCAATCCACCACCGCAAAAGGAGCTTTTGGCCCGGTTTCCGGTTGCCACAAGCGCTCGTGCAACACCGGACTCCCAGGGTGGCTCTCGTCATAGACGGGCCACTGCATGCCGTGAAGTGCCTCCATCCGTTCATAGGTGATGCCGCGATAATTGGTGGTCAGATGCCGCATTTCGTCAAAGGCCTGGTGGGCCGTGAGAACGGGCCATTCGTGTCCCATGGCCCGCGCTAGCGATGCCAAAATCCACAGGTCGTCTCGCGCTTCGCCGGGGGGACGGCGCGCCGCTTTCACCCGTTGAACCCGCCTTTCACTATTGGTGTACGTTCCTTCAGCCTCGGCGAACGAGGCGGTAGCCGGAAACACCACATGGGCCAGCTCGGCCGTCGGGGTAAGAAAGATGTCTTGAACGACGAGCGCATCCAGATTGCTGAGTAAGCTTCTCACATGGCGACTGTTGGCATCAGATTGAGCGGGATTTTCTCCGATGACGAAGAGTCCCTTAAGCTTCCCTTGGGCCATCGCCGAAAACATTTGGGTTTGGTCGTAACCCGGCGTCGGACTAATCGGCGCACCCCAGGCCCTTTCGAACTTCTCGCGCACGTCAGGGTCGGTCAGGTCTTGAAACCCGGGCAAGCGTCCCGGCAGCGCCCCCATGTCCCCGCCACCCTGCACGTTGTTTTGCCCTCGCAAGGGATTGAGACCCGTGCCGGGGCGCCCAACGTTCCCGCACAGAAGCGCCAAATTGATGAGCGCTCGGACATTATCGACCGCGTTATGGTGCTCGGTAATACCCAAAGTCCATGCAATCATGGCCGTAGGCGCCATGGCATACCGGCGAGCCAAGGATACGATGCGAGCCACCGAAATACCGGTCGCGGCTTCGGCTCGCTCGGGTGTCCAATCCTTGACGTGCTCGGCAAACTCGTGGAAGCCCTCGGTGGCCTCGGCGACAAAGTTCCGATGATAGAGGCCATCCCGAATAATGACGTGTGCCATCGCGTTCGCCAAGGCAATGTCCGACCCAATGGCGATTTGTAGATGTTCATGCGCCTTTCCGGTGGTGAGCGTCTGACGTGGGTCCACCACCACAAGCTCCGCCCCATTGTGAACACCCTTCATAATATGGTGGAAAATAATCGGATGGGCTTCCGCCGCGTTAGAACCAACCAATAGAATGAAGGCGGTATGATGGAAGTCGTCATATGAACTGGTGCCGGCCCCGCTGCCGAATACTGTCGTGAGACCCACGACGGACGGCGCGTGTCACGTACGGTTACAGGAATCAATGTTGTTGGTCTGGAAGACGACACGAGCGAATTTGGATGCCAGGTAGTTCAACTCATTGGTGGACTTAGAGCAACTGAACACCCCCAACGCATCCCCGCCGTATTGCGCCTTGACGGATGAGAACAACGCGCCGGCCCGATCCAAGGCTTCGTCCCAGGTCGCTTCCTGTAAGGTGCCATTAATCCGAACCAGGGGGTGCGCGAGACGCGCACGCACGGTCCTTTTCCGCGTCGCATGAGCCATGGTGATATCCCCCTCTTGCGAGCTACTCAGACGAGCTTGCCTAATGTTGGGCTCCCCCGGCGATGTAGGCAGCCAGTTTTTTTCTGAGCTCCCGTTTCTCGTTAAACGCTTTGGTCACGTCGCGCATGACCGCCGCGATGCCCGCCATGCGCTGATTCTCATCATGAAACGGAACGATGGTGAACTCCACCGAAATCCGCGTGCCGTCCTTCCTCATCGCCGGCACCGCTAAAAGATCCCCGGCACCATACCGGCTTTCTCCCGTTTCCATCGTGCGCCGGTAGCCCTCCCAATGGCGGGCCCGAAGATTTTCCGGGATGATGATATCCAATGACTGGCCTACCGCTTCCTTAGACGAGTAGCCGAACATGGAAGCCGCCCCATCGTTCCACCAGCGGATGATTCCCTCGGCATCCGAATAAATGACCGCGTCAGACATGGTACGGACCAACGTGATGGCAAATTCCTTCGGGTCAAATTCCACGATATAGAAACCCCTTTTCTTGCCTATTTTTCTAAAGCGCTCTTCGGGTTGAGACTTTGAATGTGCCCACTCTCGGTTCCGGCCGTGGGATCGATGACCGCGTTAATGAGAGTCGGCCGTCCCGAGGCGATGCCATCTTTCACGGCCCGAGCCAACCCCTCGGGATCCGTAACGTACCGCCCCTCCCCCCCGAAAGCCTCGATAAGCTTGTCGTAGCGCGCATCGTGAACAAACCCGGTGGGGGAAGGCGGGCCATCTTCGGGATCTCCGCGGTAGATGCCCCCATTATTCAACACCACGATGGTGACGGGAAGCTTATAGCGGCAAATCGTCTCGATTTCCATGCCACTAAATCCGAAGGCACTGTCTCCCTCGATAGCCACGACCGGCTTCCCTGTTTCCATGGCCGCCGCAATGGCGTATCCCATGCCAATGCCCATGATCCCCCAGGTGCCGCTGTCCAACCGATGGCGGGGAAGACTCATATCGATAATGTTTCTGGCAAAGTCCAGCGCGTTGGCGCCCTCGTTGACAACATACACATCGGGTCGAGAGCTTAGCACCTCTCGGACCGCTCCCAGCGCATTGGAAAAATTCATGGGGTTGGTAACGCTACTGACGCGTTTAGCCATCTTCTCCTGATTTTTTCGCTTGCGCTCGCCAATGGTCTCCAGCCATTCGGGATCCGGATTGACCGACCCTGGCGGCAATGCTTGACACAAGGCGGATACGGCCGAACGAATATCGCCTACGACCGGCGCGGCGATGGGGCGGTTGCTGTCGATTTCGTTGGGATCAATATCAATCTGGACATACTGCACGGACTCGGACCAGAGCGGGCTTTTCCCGTGCGACAATAGCCAGTTCAAGCGCGCCCCCACCAACACCACCACGTCGGCATTGCCCAGTACATAGGAACGGGCGGCCGCGGCCGACTGAGGATGCGAATCAGGCAGTAATCCCTTGGCCATAGACATGGGTAGGTAAGGGATGCCAGTGCCTTCGACCAGGGCCCGAACTTCCTGGTCGGCCTGAGCATAGGCAGCCCCCTTGCCTAGCACGATTAAGGGCCGCTTCGCCTGAGAAATCAAATCGCGGGCCCGCTCAATCGATTCTGGCGCTGGGATCTGGATAGGAGAGGTATCAACGGGCTTGAAGAGAGACCTTTTTGCCGTCTCAACATCGAGCACGGATCCAAAAGTCTCCGCAGTGATGTCGAGATACACGCCTCCCGGCCTCCCCGAGATCGCGGCGTGAATGGCGCGAGCCAGGCCTACGCCAATATCTTCGGGGCGATTGATGCGAAACGCCGCCTTCGCGAATGGCTTGGCGGCGCTGAGCTGATCGAGCTCTTCATAGTCTCCTTGCTGCAAATCAATAATGGCACGGTCACTGGACCCACTGACGAGAATCATCGGAAAGCAATTGGTGGTCGCGTTGGCTAGGGCGACCAGTCCGTTCAAAAAACCAGGACCCGATACCGTCATACAGACCCCCGGCTTCTGGGTGAGGAATCCGGCAATGGCGGCTGCGTTGCCCGCATTTTGCTCATGCCGAAAGCCCACATAGCGGATCCCCTCTTCTTGGGCGAGGCGTAAAAGGTCGGTGATGGGAATGCCGGCGACCCCATATATGGTGTCGATTCCGTTCAGTTTTAGCGCGTCGATCATGACATGAAATCCGTCTGTTAACGGTGTTGATTCCACCCTATCTCCTCCTCAGTGATAGAAAGCGGGGGTGGGAGACAACACACCCGCTCCCCCGCCTCTTCCCCGGTGATGCCTTCGCCCGCTATTAGGCGGAGACAACCTTCTTTTGACGCAATTCAGCGATCTGCTCGGGAGTGTAGCCAAGCTCGGCCAATACCTCGTCGGTGTGCTCGCCCAGCAAGGGGGATGCCACAATCTCTGGCTTAAAGCCAGAGAACTTAATCGGGCTCCCCACGGTGAGATACTTGCCGCGCACTTTGTGGTCGACCTCGACGATGGTCCCACTCGCACGAAGGTCGGGGTCCTCTTCAATTTCCTTCATGCTCAAGACGGGCGCGCAAGGCACCTCATACTTTCGCAGAATGTCGACGGCCTCATACTTGGTCTTGTCGGCCAGCCAGCGCTCGATTTCCTCGAAAATCTCGAAGAGATGAGGCTGGCGGGCGGCGGTAGTATTGTATGCGGGGTCGTTGGCCCACTCAGGATGGCCAATGGCTTCCGCCGTACGGGCCCAGTTTTGCTCTTGCACGGTAAAGTAGATGTAGGCGTTCGGGTCTGTCTCCCAGCCCTTGCACTTCAACACCCATCCCGGCTGACCACCGCCACCGGCGTTGCCCCCACGGGGAACCGCGTCGCCAAACTCGATGTTAGGGTATTGCGGATACTCCTCCAGATATCCCACCTGGTCGAGGCGCTGCTGGTCGCGCAGTTTAACCCGGCAGAGGTTCAACACGGCGTCTTGCATCGCCACACTCACCTTTTGCCCCCGACCCGTCTTCTGCCGATCAATGATGGCGGTCAAAATGCCGATAGCCAGGTGATAGCCGCTGTTGCTGTCGCCAAGGGCCCCACCGCTGACCGTAGGCGGCCCGTCCCAAAACCCCGTGGTAGAGGCAGCACCTCCTGCACACTGGGCCACGTTTTCGTAAGTTTTCAAATCACCATAGCGGGAGTTCTCCCCGAACCCCTTTACGGAGCCAAAAATGAGGCGGGGATTTATCTCTTGAATTCTCTCCCAGGAAAACCCCATCCGATCCATGGCCCCCGGCGCAAAGTTTTCCACCAGCACATCAGCCTCACGGATAAGTTGCTCGAGAATCTTCTTGCCTTCCGGGGTTTTGGTGTCCAACTCCAATGACCGCTTGTTGCTGTTCAACGTGGTAAAGTACAAGGCGTCCGCCTCCGGGATGTCCCGCAGTTGGCGCCGGGTGACGTCGCCCACGCCAGGCCTCTCAATTTTCAGCACGTCGGCACCGAACCAGGCTAGGAGTTGCGTGCATGCCGGGCCGGCTTGAACGCCCGTAAAATCTAAAATTTTGATGCCTTCCAACGGTAAACTCACGTTTGGTTCACTCCCTCGTTTAGATGAAATCGCACGGCCCTCGCTAAGCCGTCACAGGTCGGAGCCCGAATGACCTCGGATTTCCGCGCTTCGAGCGTCCCCTGGAACCGGGAACCCGAAAAGTTAAACCCAAATCTAACTCACTCAAAGCATCGCAATCAGCGAAAACCAATTCAAGTCAGGGCATTTATGGAGTAATATAATAATTAGTTATGTTTCTGACATGTCTGACTAATAAATCGGTGTGCGGACATGAACCGTGCAAGAATGCTCAATGGGACCGAATAGGATAAGTTGACCATTCGCGAAAGAGGGCAACCCATGACACTCCGGCAATTGGAATTCCTCATTGGCGTCGCTGATTTGGGAAGCATCTCAGCCTGCGCCGAATATTACGGCGTCAGTCAGCCAGCCGTCACCAATCAAATTCACCAATTAGAAGAGGAGCTTCGGACCCCCCTTCTACTCCGAAGCGTTCATGGGGCAACGTTGACCGAACAGGGGCAGCGAGCCGTTCACCAGGCCAAGCGCGCTTTGCAGGAAATTCACCGCATTCCCATCACCCTGGAGGAGACTAAAGAGTCCATATCGGGAACGGTGGTGCTCGGCGTGAGCCCTCTTTCACCAGTGTCCGTGAACCACTTCCCCCGCATTTATCGACCCTTTCATAGGGCGTTCCCCAACGTGCGCTTGGAAGTCATCGAAGGAGAATCGGTCAATCTGGCCAGCCAAATCGTCAAGGGTCAGGTGGATTTGGCGCTGACCCCAATGCCGCTACTCTCCACCAAGGTCCAATACGAACTGCTCTGGGCTGAGGAGTTGGTGGTGGTGTCGAGCATGAGCCTCCCCCTCAGCGATCCCATCTCCATGGGAACCCTTCGGGACGAAAACTTCGTGTTTATGAAGCCCGGATTTAGCCTTAATGTGGCCACGGCCAAGCTCGGCCAGCAAGCCGGCTTTACGCCCAACGTGGTGGCTCACGCCGGCAGCATCCGCTCGCTATTAGGGTTGGTGGCGGCCGGAATTGGGGTGGCTATCGTCCCCGGAGATACCGTCCAATTGGAGTCGGAAGCGGGCTACATCCACGTCTCCCATCTTAACCCTAGAGCCTATCGCCGCTTGGCCATGGCATACCGGAATGAGGCAGAAATCAGCCCCGAAGCCGCCGTGTTCATGAATTATATTCGGTCTTACACGCGGGAATCTCCTCAGTTACAACGCCACACCTTCGACGACAGTGGACGGCATATTACCGGAAAAATCCAGTGGCATCGGCGTGAGGAGTCTGGCCAGAGTGACCAAAGTGCCCAGCATAGGAATTGATCGGGGCCCCATGTGACTCGCTTCAATTTCAGGCTCCTCCCAAACCCTCCAGGGAAACGGTAGGAACTCACCGATACGGTGTCGAATGGAGCGATAGAAAGCGAGGGGTATGCATGCTGCCAGACCTTCAGAAGGCCAAAATGGCCCCCGTACTTCGTGTGGGCAACATCATCACCACCCGCGTTTGCTGGATGGGCTGTCCGTTTTGCGATTTGTCCGTGATCCGTGCCAAGCCAGATCCTGGTCTTTCGTTGGCGGCGGTGGACAATCTTGACCCCCATCTCGCTAGTCAAGCGGACTTGATTAAGCTTCATGGCGGACTCATGCTGAAAGAGCCCTTTGACTATTGGCTTCAAGTCATTCGTCACCTTCGGGATGGTTATGCGGGGCCGGTGTGGGCCTTTTCTCCACAAGAGCTTTGGCACTTTCACCAGTCCGAACGGCGGTCGATTCGTGACTTGCTGGCTGGTCTCAAATGGGCTGGGGCTACCGCTCTCAACCCGGGCGGGTCCGAATCACTGGGGCATCGCTGGTCTTCGCACCGCCTGTCTGAGGCGGAGTGGCTAACCGTTGCGGAAGCGGCGGCACGGGCGGGAATTTCGCTCCCGGCCGCCCTAATTGTGCCGCCAAGTCCCCCAGAAACCCTTGTCGACAACTATTTATCGGCATTGGCAAAAGCGCCTATCGCCTCTTTGGAAATCAAGCCGCTCCGGTCTCAGGGAACGCGCTTGGCTAAACTTGGCGATGCCGAGATGCTGGAGTTGATTCCTATCATCGAACGCGTGAAGGAACAGAGTTCGCATGCCGTGAGCGTTCGGCTGGATCGAGAACGGCCAGACGCCCAGCTCTTCCTGTCGGCGGCCGGCGCTGACCGCTTTTTCGTGCCCACCTGGACGGTGGAACCATGAACCGTGCCCTATATTGGATGCCGCAATGCGACCTGTCCTCGTTTCCGGAAGCGTTTCGCGCATGGTATGGCTGGCGGTTTTTAAGAGCCCACGGCCAACGCGGGCACATTCTAACGCCCAGCAACGAGCCCTGGCCGTCTTCGGAAACACTCGTACCCGTCAAGGGGCAGGTCTGGTACGCACGGCAATGGCAAAAGGTCCCGGCCCGAATCAAACCGTCCGCGGTCACGGTGGAAGTCCCCGTTCCCCAAGGGGTTAGCGATGCTGGGCTGGCCCTCTTAAGTCGCGCCCAGGAATCATTCGCGCTGCGGAGAATTGTGCTCACCCGTCCCCAAAATCTCACCTTGGAACGCCTGGAAACCAGCGTCGCAACCCTCTTAGAAAGCCTTGGCGTTGCCATTTGGATCGACGGCCAAAGTTTTGGCAGCGATGCGGCTAGCTATCTTCTGGCGAGGTATCCGTCGCTTCAGGTGACCGGCATCTCCGAAGAGTGGCTTGGGCGGATGGCGGAAATCGCCGACCGACCTCTCTACCTCTTCGATTACAGCGACGCCGAGCCCGTTCCCATTGCCCGTCCCCCGCGTTTCCCCATCTTGGAGGACACTAATATGTTGCCTCCCGGCTGGCGCACCCGGTAGGATGAAGGGAGAAGGGGGACCGAGCATGCCCGATCTCAGCATGGTTGTCTTGTCCTATGAAGACGTCAAACGGCAGACCGAACGGGGGGCACGCCTCATCGATGTGCGCACCCCGCAGGAATTTGTGTCGCTGCACCTCACCGGGGCAATGCCCTTAGTAGCCCCCCGCTTTGGGTTCGCGCGACTCTCGTCCCACCTCGTGCACCAAGGAGAACGAGTCATCGTAGTGGCAGCCTCACCGGTATCGGGGCAGGTCGCGGCTCAGGAAATGGACCTCATGGGCGTGGACATCGTGGGCATCTTTGCCAGCTTACCAAGAACCTGGGCAACCCGGGGCTTAAGCGTAGACACAGGCCACCTTATTTTCCCCGATCGCTTTTTGCCCTACCTCCATGACCATCCCACTGCCGACATTGTGGACGTGCGCGAGCCGGTGGAATCCGAGCGCTTTCCTTTTCCCCATGTGACGCGCCAGACGCCCTTTTCCGAGTGGCCGGACGGTATCGGCACGCTTGACCGATCGCGTCCCGTGATCTTCCTTTCGGGACGGGACGACCGAGCGGTGATTGCCGCCCGCGACACCATGGTGGCGGGCTTTCCCACCGTAGGATACCTAGTCGGGGGCTATGCGGCCTTTCATCACCCGCGGGTCTATGATCCTAAAGAGGCCGCCCGAACCACGGCCCACCATGGAGTCTTTATCTGAAATGCGGGCCCGAATTTTCCCGTTTCAATGTTGAACCATTCCCCCTGACTAAATCCATCCAGCACCGCCACCCACGGACCCGAGCCATCAATGACCGTGGGGGTGGTCGCCTGATTCTGGGGCCAGGAAACGATATCCGCCCAATCAAATTGTCCGCGCCGAAAGGGCACCATCCCCCGCACGGAAAGTCCCCAGAGCGGAGTCGTATCCGTAACGCTAATCGCGGCCTGATACACGGAGTAAAAAATATGCCTCGTGCCCGTCCAATAGCCAAACCCGTTGGAACCAAAGGCGTAGGGCAACACGGGCCGTCCTTCGGCAAACCCAACCGTGCCTTGGGGCTGAAATGGGGGGCTCGCGGTCACCTGGTGACCGCCCACGATCTCCGTCAGCACCGCCTCATCCGGTAATGCCGAAAGCGCCCAGAGGGAGTGAGCGGGTCCGGTCACGAGGCTCGTAATACCGAGCGGAAGCCCTGATCGAAGCGGGTGCCAACCCTGATGGTGCCAAATGTCGATAGAGAGCGTGGTCGCGGCCGGATTCTCCACCACCGCATAGAGGGATCCCGCCACATCCTTCACCGAAAGGACCGTGCGGTTCTTAGGCGAAAGGCGCGTGACCACCACATGCCGCCCTTGGAGCGCATCCACTTCATGACCCAATGTCACCCAAACCGAATGATGCACCCCGGGCGTTGCCACTTCCACTTGCTGAACCAACCCCAAACGGCCGATACGCACGGAAGGTCCCAAGGCTTTCCCAGAGGGTGAATATTGCCGGCCATACAAGATTTCTCGGCCACCGGTAACCCGCGCGTAAAAAACCCAGAGATGTGGGGGTCCACTTTCAGGCTGAGGCCAAAGGCGCATCGCAGCATATGTGGCCAGCAACAGTGTTGCGACAAAAAAAAGGGCCCGAAGGCCCTTTTTCCGTGTCAACCGGCGCGGTGCTGAAGCGCCATTTTGACAGCCTCAGACACCGCCTTACCATCCGCTCGCCCCCGCGTTTTGGGCGTCAACCATCCCATCACACGGCCCATGTCTTTCGGGCCCTCCGCACCAGTTTCGGCAATGGCCTCCAAAATGAGTTGAGCCAATTCCGCTTGAGAGAGAGGTTCCGGCAAATAATCCTTCAAAACCGCAAGTTCCTGATTCAGCTTGTCGACCAAATCGGCCCGGCCGCCGCGTTCGAATTCCTGAATGGCGTCCTGCCGTTCTTTCACTTCTTTAGCCAACACCTGAAGAATACCCGGCTCGTCCAAGGCCACGCGCTCACCGCGCGTTTCGACCTGTAAAATCGCCGCTTTTATCCCGCGGATGACAGAGAGGCGGACCGCGTCTTTGGCCCGCATAGCATCTTTGAGGTCCTCGTTTAGCCGATCACGGAGAGACATGTGAAAGCCCCTTACTTGCTTTTCTTTTTGCGAGCCGCCTCGGACTTCTTCTTTCGGCGTACGCTCGGCTTTTCATAGTGCTCATGGCGACGCGCTTCAGAAAGCACACCCGCCTTCTGAATCTGCCGCTTGAATCGGCGAAGCGCGCTCTCTAGGCTCTCATTTTTGCCCACTTTGACCTCTGACATTAATCTCCCTCCCCTCCACCCGCACGGGTTGGGGTCTATTCATTTTATTATACGGGCTGGCCCGAAAAAGTGTCAAACCACGCCGAGACTACCAGGGACGATATAAGTGCCCATACTTGGTGAGGCATTCCTTGCAGAGGGTGCTCTCCAAAAACCCCGAAGTCAGCGAGGCCGCTTCTCGTCGAACGACCGGCTTGTGACAGATATCGCAAAATTTCAGCTCAATCACCTTGCCCAAAGTTCTCGACCTCCCTGACGGTAGGATGACCGGGAACCCAGGACTTGAACCTAGCAGTGTTGTCCAAATGTGGGGCGGCTATCTTGTAAAAAAAGCACGGCCGCAAACGCCCCGGCATTTTCCGCACGATACACGCGGGGCCCTAGGCTAAGCGGCTCAAAACCTTTGTGCGAAAGCTCCGTTTGTTCGCCTTCAGTCAATCCGCCCTCTGGCCCCACCACCAGGGCCAGAGGCTCCGTCGAAGATTCAAGCCAGCGCGCTTCGAAGGGCGCCCGGGGGTCTAAGAAGAACCCCTGGTGGCGCGGCGGCAGCACCAGATCGCTCAACGAAATGGGCTCGTCCACAATCGGTACATGACCGCCGCGGCTCTGTTCGCTCGCTTCCTTGGCGATATGCTGCCAGCGCGCTCGCTTATTATCCGACACCGTACGAGGAATGCTCCGCGCCGTAACAACCGGCACAAAACGAAAAATCCCCGCTTCGGTGCTGCGTTCAACCGCATCGCCAAAATGATCGCCTTTTAGGAGCGCTTGAAACAAGATAATCGAACGCCGGGGCATAGCCGTTTGGGACACCAGGCGCGTGAGCCGCACGCTCCCTTCACCTTCAATGCGCGATTCCCAGACTCCGCCATCATCTGTGAGTACCTCAATGATGTCGCCGTCCCGCCGACGCATCACATCGGAAAGATAGTGCCAGTCCTCGCCGGAAAGGTCGAGCGTACGCCCTGGAGCGCCCGGTTCCGAGACGTGCAAGCGAATCATCGCGACGCCACCGCCATCATCCAACCTTCCGCTTCCTCGATCCGCGCCAGATGATGGCCCGTCTCCCCAACAAGCGCCATCAAGTCCGCTTGCCGTTCAGGAAGCAACCCAGACAGCAAAATCAACGCGTCCTGGGCAAGATATTGCTGGAGAGGCTGCCACTCGCTCTGGATAATGTCCCAAATCAAATTCAGACAGAGCACATCAAAAGGCTCGGGTGGAAGGTCATGAAGCGTGCCGGAAGTAACGGTCACCGACTCCGTTAAGTGATTGAGGGCAAGATTTTGGCGAAGCGCCTTCACTGCAACCGGATCGGGCTCCACCATCACCACCCGCTTTGCACCACGTTTGGCGGCGAGTAATCCCAATATCCCCGAACCGGCTCCTAAATCCATCACCCGCTTTCCGGACAGATCCCTGTCAAGGAGAGCGTTGGCGCATAGCCGGGTGGTGGCATGGGTACCAGTTCCGAATGCCATCCCCGGATCCAACCAAACCGTATGCTCAAGGTCGACGGGCGACGGCACGACCCATGATGGCACGATGGCAAAACCCTGGTGAAAGAATTGCGGTGTGTAATAGCGCTTCCAGGCATGGGCCCAATCTTCGCTTCGCACCTCATCGTGGGTAAACGGCCAGCCATACCGTTGAAGTTCTGCCGAAAGGTCATACGAGAGCGCGTGCGCCTCCTCCGAAGATAAATAGACGCGCACAAAAGGACGGCCGGACTGAAGCGGAACGTCCGTAAAGGCGGATTCCGCCGGCCGGCCATCATCATATTCCACCCCGTGAACGGGTAACGTATAGGCGAAAAGGATAGCCTGGTCGACCTCTTCTAAACGCGGGTACCACGTCCATCGCTCGTAGAGCGGATCAAATCGGCTATCGGCCCAGGGCATCTTTCATCTTCCTGAGAATGCCCTTATCCTCGGGCAAAACCGACTCGCCGCGAAGCTCAGCCCACGCTCGCAGCAACTCCCGCTCTTTGGGCGAAAGATGCGTGGGCACTTCGACCACCAAGCGCACATTGAGGCTTCCTTTGGCGCTCGATCCCAGGCGCGGCAGGCCAGCCCGAGCTACCCGGACCACCGTATCGGTTTGGGTTCCCGGCGCAATGTGAATCACATGATCCGCACCATCCAAACCCGTGACCGACAATTCCGCCCCCAGAGCCGCCTGGCTAAAGCCGACAGGCAAATCGATCCACAAGTCGTCCCCGTCGCGACGAAATCGCTCGTGTTCCTTCACGTGAATGAAGACGATTAAATCTCCTGGTCCGCCCCCCCGGTGGCCGGCAGCACCCTCTCCTTGCACCCGAAGTCGCGTACTTTCGTCCACACCCGGCGGCACTTTGACCGTCAGGCGCTTCTCCGCGCGCACCACGCCGCGCCCCGCGCAAGCTTTGCAAGGCTCTTTGACAAACTTCCCAGTCCCCCGGCAACGGGCACACGTCTCAATCCGTCGGATACGCCCTAAAAAGCTATCGGAAATGCGTTCTACTTGCCCACGGCCTCGGCAGTCTGGACACGTTTCGATACGCGTTCCCGGTTCGGCTTGATTGCCGTGACAATGATGACAGGTCTCCTCCCGCACCACCCGAATCGGGCGTTCTGCTCCGGTCGCCACTTCCTCCAAGGTTACGGTCAGATCATAGCGAAGATCGGGGCCCCGTTCCGGCCCATTGGGGTGGTTTGAGCCCGCTGCTCCACCAAAAAACATGTCAAAAATGTCGCCAAAGCCGGTGCCGAATCCCGGTCCAAAGCCATCGAAGCCGCCACCCGAAAATCCTCCGTCAGCCCCTGCATGCCCAAACTGGTCATAACGGGACCGCTTTTCCGGGTCTGACAGAACTTGATAGGCTTCATTGATTTCCTTAAAACGCTCTTCCGCCTGAGCGTCTCCGGGATTGGCATCCGGATGATACTTGGCCGCCAATTTACGAAACGCCCGTTTAATCTCCTCGTTAGACGCTCCGCGGCTGACCCCTAAAAGCTCGTAATAATCCTGTTTGGCCATCTCCCGCCTCCTACTCTCATCCTTTTGTTAGGCCTGGGGTGATTCGGCCGATGCCCCTTCGCCCGTCGATACCTTGACCAAACTGGCACGCAAGACTCGCTCATTCCATAGAAACCCACGTTGCAACTCCTCCACCACGGTGCCTTCCGGTTCCGCGCTGTCCACCCGCTGCACCGCCTCATGAAAGCGTGGGTCAAAGTGGACGCCAAGCGCTTGAATGGGCTTCACCCCTAAACGGGCCAATGCTTCCAAAAAGCCGTTCAAGGTCATTTCCACACCCACCCGCCAAGCTTTGGCCTCGCCCTCGCTGGGCATGTACTTTAACGCGCGTTCCAAGTTATCGAAAACCGGCAATAGGTCCGATAGTAGCCGTTCGGCAACGCGTCCTTGAATCTCGTCGCGCTCACGGTCCATCCGCCGACGAAAATTGTCAAAATCGGCTTGTAGACGGACCACCTGGTCATAGCGCGAGCGAGCCACCTCTTCCCAGTTGGTCTCTTCCTTAGTCTGACTCTCGTTGGTTTCGGCGTCGACCGTCGGCTCCTCGTCTACATCCGTCGGTTCGCCACGGTCCTCGGCCGCCCCCGGAGTGTCCATCTGCGGGTCCTGTTGCTGTTCATCCTTTTGCTCTTCGTCCTTCACACTTATAGCCCCCCGGATTCAATTAGCCATGCAACACGCGTGTCAACTCGTTGGTGACGGCTTCAACAATCGACATCACCCGGGCATATTGCATACGCCGCGGTCCCAGCACCATCAGGTGCCCCACCACACTGCCGTCAAGCCGATAGGTGGCGGTCACGACACTACAATCTTGGATGTCATCCAATGACGACTCGGCACCAATGACCACGTGCACGCCATCACTTTCGGTCCGCGACACGAATTCAAGCGCCGTCTCTTTTTCCAAAAAGCCCAGCACCCGCCGCACCTTATCCACGTCGCGAAACTCCGGATAGTTCAAGATGTTTAACGGCCCCGCCAAACTCACTTTGTCCTCGTCCCCATCCTGGCCGGTGGCCCATTTCAAAGCCAGTTGCCAAAGTCCCTGGTACCGGCTAATATCCCCTTGCAACGGGTCCAGAATGCGATTCTTCAAGTCCTCCATGGAGAGCCCGCGGAACTCCTGAGTAAAGTCGTCGGCCAAGCGAGAAAGCTTTTCCGCGTCAAATTCCTCCGGCAGCAACAGCGTCTGATTTTCCACCATCCCGCTCGTCGTTCGTAGTACCATCAGCACCGTATTCCGTCCCAGTGGGATAAAGCTCAAATCGTACAACTGAGTATACTTGACCGGTGGTGCTGCCACCAACGAAGGATAGAGAGTCAACTCAGAGACTAAGCGGGCCGTCTGATGAATAAACCAATGCAATTCGCGCACCCGTACCTGATAGGCGTGGCGAATGCGTTCCTTCTGCATATCGTCCAAAGGCGCCGGGCGTATAATTTCATCAACATAGAAACGGTAGCCCTTGTCGGAGGGGATCCGTCCTGCCGAGGTGTGCGGCTGCTCCAAGAACCCCAATTCCTCCAAGTCAGCCATTTCGTTGCGAATGGTGGCAGGACTCACCCCGAGGCCATATTTCTTAGCCAGGGTGCGCGAGCCCACAGGTTCCGCGGTCGCAATGTAGTCGTCAATTAAGGCCTCGAGTACACGCCGTTTGCGGCCGTCCATCCATCCACCTCCCGACCAAAATTTAGCACTGAACTTCGGAGAGTGCTAAACGATTCTCAGAAAACGATAGCACCCGCCGAATTTGCCTGTCAAGAATGAGGCATGTGAACCTCAATCGGCGCGTCCACCAACGCCCGCGCCACCAGATTGGCAAGATCTCGACCCCGTCTGGTTAATTGTATGCGCCCCTCATCCAGCGCGACCAATCCTTCCCGGGCCACCGCTTCCCACACACCTCCAAACGCCTCCCTGGGATCAACGCCAAAGCGATCGACGAATGCCCGTGGGGACACTCCCTTTCGCTGTCGAAGACCTAACCAGAGATATTCCCGCATCTCTTCAATGGGGTCCAGCCATTCCTCTTGATCCATCGGATCCTGGCCGGCCTCCAAAAATTCCATGTAACGCCGCACCCCGCGCACATTCCACCACCGATGGCCGGAACAATAGGCGTGGGCCCCGGCGCCAAGCGCCAGGTACGGCTCTAACTGCCAATAGAGGCGGTTGTGTCGCGACTCGTGGCCAGGGCGCGCGAAATTAGAGATTTCATAAGGCAAAAGTCCCGCCTCCGTCAACCGACCTTCCGCCCAATCGGCCATGTCCGCTGTCAAGTCGCCATCGGGGAGGGTCTTCTCACCCCGGTCCAACTGATTTTTTAAGGGCGTCCCGCCCTCCACCATTAACGCATACAGAGAGAGATGGTCAGGCTTCAACATCAAAAGGCCATCGACCGTCTCTTGCCACTCCTGAAGCGTCTGCGAGGGCAATCCATAGATGGCATCGAGACTAATATTTCGAAAACCCTCGGCGCGGGCCATGGCCACCGTTTCTTTAATGGCGTCCACGTTATGAATTCGATTGAGCGCCAAAAGGTGATGATTTTGCAACGCCTGCGCGCCAATCGAAAGGCGGTTGACCCCCCCTTGGATTAAGGACCGAAGCTTCTTAGGGGTCACCGTCCCTGGGTTGGTCTCAACCGTGATCTCGACGGTCTCGGAGAGCCCTCCAACACGGCGATCAACCGCCTCGACCACGGCTGTCAGGTGGCTCGCATCGACCAAGGAGGGGGTGCCTCCGCCAAAAAATATCGACACCAGCGGTCCATCAACGAGCAGCTCCCCCTCCCACTCGCGGATCAAGGCGTCCCGATATCGCCGATGATCATCCGCCGACATCCCGGTGACGGTGTTAAAGTCACAATAGGTGCAACGCGCCTGGCAAAAGGGGATGTGGACGTAGAGCCCCCACGCGCTCATTAGTCCTCCACGCGCAAAATGGCCATGAACGCTTCCTGGGGGATTTCCACGCTACCCACGGACTTCATGCGCCGCTTGCCCTCCTTTTGCTTTTCGAGAAGCTTCCGTTTACGGGTGATGTCGCCGCCATAGCACTTGGCCAGCACATCTTTTCGGAGCGCCTTGACGGTCTCCCGGGCAATCACCCGTGCCCCTACAGCCGCTTGAATAGGGACTTCAAACATTTGCCGAGGGATGAGCTCACGGAGCTTTTCCGCCAAGGCCCGTCCCTTCTGGTAGGCGCGGTCACGATGCACAATGGTTGACAGCGCGTCCACCACTTCCCCGTTTAAGAGAATGTCCATACGCACCAAATCCGCCGCCTCGAGCCCGGCCAACTGATAGTCCAGTGACGCATAGCCGCGGGTGCGACTCTTCAATTGATCGAAGAAGTCGTACATAATCTCGCCTAACGGCAAGCGGTAGGTCAGCATCGCCCGGAGATTGTCCAAGTAGGTCAGGTTGAGATAGATTCCTCGCCGCTCCTGGGCCAATTCCATCACCGCGCCGATGTAGTCGCTCGGGGTAATGATACTGGCTTCGACCACCGGCTCCTCAATGGTTTGGATGTCCCCCGCGGGTGGCAAGAGCGCGGGGTTATCCACCCGAATGACCTCGCCGCTGACCAACGTGACCTGGTAGACGACGTTGGGTGCCGTGGTAATCAGCGTCAGATCATATTCCCGCTCCAACCGCTCTTGGATGACTTCCATGTGCAATAGCCCCAAAAACCCGGCTCGAAAGCCGAATCCCAAAGCCGCCGACGTTTCCGGCTCAAATGTCAGTGCCGCATCGTTCAACTGCAACTTTTCCAACGCTTCGCGAAGGCGCCCATAGTCGGCCGAGTCGACAGGGTAAAGCCCCGAGTAGACCATCGGCTGAGCGGGCCGATACCCAGGCAAGGGCACCCTCGCCGGATTTTCGGCGCCCGTGACCGTGTCCCCCACACGGGTATCCTGAACGGTCTTAATTTGAGCGGCAAAAAACCCGACTTCGCCGGTATCCAGATGATCGACCGGGACCGGATGGGGGCCGAAGACGCCCATCTCCGTCACTTGAAACTCTTTGCTGGTGGCCATGAATCGGATCCGATCCCCCACTTTAAGGCGTCCATCCACCACGCGGATATACACTAATACGCCCTTGTAGCTATCAAATCGGGAATCGAAAATCAACGCCCGAAATGGCCCGTCTGCATCCCCTCTCGGGGGCGGAACGGCCGCCACGACCTCCGCCAGCACGCGGTCAATGCCGATCCCTTGTTTCGCCGATACCGGCACCGCTTCCGTACCGTCGAGGCCGATTTCCATTAACTCTTCCATCACCCGTTCCGGATCGGCGCTGGGAAGGTCGATTTTATTGATAATGGGAACGATCGCGAGATCATGCTCCAGGGCTAAGTACAGGTTGGCCAGCGTCTGCGCCTCCACGCCTTGTGCCGCGTCCACCACCAAAAGCGCCCCCTCGCAGGCCTGCAGTGCTCGGGAGACCTCATAGGTAAAGTCCACATGCCCCGGCGTATCAATGAGATTTAATTCGTAGGTCTCGCCCTCGTGCTGATATAAAAGCCGTACCGCCTGAGCTTTAATGGTAATGCCGCGTTCCCGCTCCAAATCCATGGAGTCCAACACTTGTGGGGCCATTTCCCGGGAGCTCAAGGCGCCCGTCACCTCAATCAAGCGGTCGGCCAACGTGCTTTTGCCATGGTCAATATGGGCGATGATCGAAAAGTTGCGAATATGCCGCTGGTCCACAGTGCCCTCCAAGGATATCAATATCACTTCATGTTACCAAGTCGGGGACACAAAGAAAAGCCGCGAACGATTTCCAAGCGCGAAAATGGGTTACAACTAAGGCCAATGGTCAATCGGGGTCCCGTAAGAAGGAGATGGGGAAATGGCGCGGCGTCCTTTAAAGCCCGAGGATCTTATGCATGGCGAAATCCCAGAGATGGTGGCCATCCATCCTGATGGTCTCTACTACATCCATCACACCATGGATGCCGAGCATAACCGCTCTGGGCACGTAATCTTCGCCATCGACTTTGATGGCCTACGGTGGTCCCTTGGGGTTTGATTACCCGGCGGGAGCCAGGGACCCCCACAACGAACGGTGGTTTGACATCTCCCACCGGACAGGCGACTTTTAGAACCGCTGAGTACGCATTTAAGTGGCCACCCCTGAAGGAGTGGCCACTGCGAAAACCGCTATTTTTTGATAGGTTTCAAACCCAAGCGACGGTCATTATTTTCCTTTAGGTTAGGGTTCATCAGGCGCTTTGTGCCGGTGGGTTGGCCGCATTCTTAGAGAAGGGCCCGACCGGGAGCACCGAACGCCCAAAGGCTTCGTTGATGACCTCCGCGGCCGAAAGATAAAAAGCGAGAATTGCTGTGATAAGGCCCACGTAACCCCCCACGGTGGTCATGGACGTCATGCCCCAGTTGCCAATGGCCAAGAGCACGAAGGTCACCCACAACGCCAAGAAGACGAGTTGCAACGCCATGTTGGTGCGGAATGTGGCAATCCACATGTAGAAGGTGAAAATGCCCCACACAAACAGGTACCATCCCACAAACGCCGCCGGCACACTCGCCCCAAAGTAATGGGCAAACAGGGCAAATGACCACCAGAACGCGCCATAGGAGAAAAACGCCACCGTCCCAAATGTGTTGCCGCGCCGATACTCGAGGACCCCGGCCACCAATTGTGCCGTGCCACCGTAGGCCATGGCCAGTGCGATCACCAGCCCCAATCCGGTCGCACCGTACCAGCCAGCGTTTATCATACTCAACATCCAGGTCGTGAACGCGAACCCTGCAAGCCCCAATGGTCCTGGATTGGCAAGTTTCCCTTGCACCAAAACTCCTCCTTCGCCGAAAGGCGGGCACTTCGCCCGCCTGACTTAGGGACGCACCAACTTGTGAATGGTCTCCACCACTTCTGGGTTGGAGAGTGTAGTGACGTCCCCGATTTCACGATTGTCGGAAATCGACGCCAAAATCCGCCGCATGATCTTCCCTGAGCGGGTCTTCGGCAGATCCGGCACGATCCAGACCTTGCGCGGCCGCGCGATCGGCCCGATCTCGTGCACAATCGCGTCGACAATTTTCTGGGTTAACGCATCGCCGGCCTCAACCCCCGGATGAAGAGCCACATAGATCTCCGGGATGCTGCCTTTAATGTCGTCGTGGGCGGCCACCACGGCCGCTTCCGCCACTTCCGGCACCTGCAGCACTGCCGACTCTAACTCCTTGGTTCCCATACGATGGCCAGCCACGTTGATGACGTCATCAATACGACCCAAAATGCGAATGTAGCCATCCTGCGACTGCATGGCGCCGTCGCCAGCCATATAGGGCCAGTCTCGCCAGTCCTTCGACTGCGGATTTTTGTTGTACTTGCCGTAATAGGTGCGAACAAAGCGTTCCGGGTCCTTCCAAATGGTCTGCATAATGCCCGGCCAGGGGTTCCGGATGCAGATGCTGCCACCCTCGCCCGAACCGGCGGGGACTTCGTTGCCGTCTTCGTCCAGAATGACGGGGTGAATTCCCGGGAGACCCGGGCCAGCACTACCCGGCTTCATGGCCTTTAAGGCCGGGACGGTGCTACAGAGATGCCCCCCCGTTTCCGTCTGCCACCAGGTATCCACGACCACCGCCTCTTTCTTGCCGACAACGTTGTAGTACCAACGCCAGACATCCGGTTCGATGGGCTCGCCCACGGTCGCCATCAGCTTGAAGTGATAATTGTGGCGGCCGGGGAGGGCGTCGCCGTGCTGACGCAACGACCGAATCGCGGTTGGCGAAGTGTGAAAGATATTCACGTTAAGCCGCTCGGCTATTCGCCAGACGCGTCCCGCGTCAGGATAGGTGGGGCCCCCTTCATACAACACCGAGGTCGCTCCGAGGGCTAAGGGCCCATAGACAATGTAGGAATGCCCCGTAATCCATCCAATGTCAGCCATACACCAATAGACGTCTTCTGGTTGAACATCCAACACGTACTTGGTGGTGGCGGCCGCGTAGGCCAAATAGCCAGCCATGCCATGCTGAATGCCCTTCGGCTTTCCTGTGGAGCCGGAGGTGTACATCAAAAACAGCGGGTCCTCAGCAGGCATCGCTTCGGGCTCGACCCGCGCCCCCCGATACTGGGAGGCCAGTTCCTGCACCAGGGCATCCCGGCCCGGAACCAAATCGGTCCCGCCATAATGGCCCGCGTCTCGCTGAAAAATAAGCACGTGCTCAACTTTTTGACCCTGGGTTTCTGCCTGCCTGACGGCAATATCGGCCTTTTCTTTGTGATTGAGCCACTTGCCGTTACGGTAGTAGCCGTCAATGGTGACCAAAACCGAACTTTCCGAGTCGACGATACGGTCGGCGGCCGCCTGGCCGCTGAACCCACCGAACACCACCGAGTGAATCGCACCAATACGCGCACAGGCCAGCATCGCCACGGGCAAATCCACCACCATAGGCATATGGATGGTCACCCGGTCACCCTTTTTGACTCCCGCATAGTCCCGTAATAATGCCGCGAATTCGTTGACTCGGGCATAGAGCTCTTGGTAGCTGACGGCGACAATCGGGTCCTCTTCCCGTTCGGCCACAAAGTAATAGGCGACTTTGCTGGCATTTTTTTCGAGATGCCTGTCCACGCAATTGTATGCGGCGTTAAGCCGGCCCCCGACAAACCACCGCCAAAAGGGCGGCTTGGAGGTGTCTAGAACCGTATCCCAGGGCTTAGACCAATCCAACAGCTCAGCATAAGGGGTAAAACAATCCGGGAAGTTTTCGAGGCTCATCTTTTCGTAGATGGTCGGATCGTTCATGTTCGCCTGTTTTACAAAAGAGGCTGGAGGCTCCAAATAGTCCTCTTCTCGCCAGTGAACCGAGATGTCCCGCTCCTGGTTCTCTGCCATCTTCACCACTCCTTATGTTCAACTATTAACGCCATTATACTCTGAGTTATGAGAAAACGCGGCGTTTTTCTATCCGATTCCCCTGCATCTGCTACTCTATGCCGTCAGGCTGCTGAAAAGACGCTCGGGTCATGAGAGCCGCGGCCTCCATGAGGTTACCTACCTGATAGTCGGGCTCGGCGATGGTTCTCTCTTGAGGCAAGCCGCGGCGATTGACCCAAATGCTTCGAAAGCCAAAGCTCGAGGCCCCCGCAGCATCCCAACCGTTGCTTGAGACAAACCACACCTCGTTCGCGGAAACCCCGTATTGGTCCAGCACCAGTTGATAGGCGGCGGGATGAGGTTTGTAGCACCGAGCTGGCTCCACGCTCAAGGCCGTGTCCAAAAGCCCCTTCAGATTCGAGTGGGCCACCCCAGACGCCAACATGGCCCTATCCCCGTTAGAGAGGATAACGCGCGTGAATCCTTGGAGTTGCTCCAAGGCGACTTTCGCGTCATCAAACGCGACAGGAGCGTTCCAAGCCTCCATCAGCCGCTCAATAGCTACAGGCGGAAGGTCCACTTGATGGGCCGCCAACGTATACCGAAGCGCCCGCCGAGTAATCTCGGAGAAAGGCTCAAAGCGTCCCATGACCGTCTCCCAAAACGCATAGTCCAATTGCTTTTGCCGCCACAGCGCCAGAATCTCGGGAGCCTTTTGCTCCCCGACCTCCCTTTCAATAGCGCGGGCGATTTGGTCCACGTCCCAGAGGGTGCCATAGGCGTCGAAGACCACCAGCATCGCTATCCTTCCTCCCGCGGCGGCTTCCACCAATAGTGGTGGGCCTCCGAAGCCTGGCGGCTCCGATCGGCCATGGCTAAGACCACTCCAGCCCCCACAGAAGCCGCCAGATGAACGGTTTCCTGAATCTCCTGGTCGGTCGCTCCCGCTCGCTTCGCACCTGCGAAGTGGCTCACTGCTCAGGGCTCACAGTGGTAGGCCAACACCAACGCCAAGTGTAAGAGCTCTTTGGTCTTCGAATCTAACGCACCCGCCTGATGGGTGTCCTCAAAGTACGCGTGAAAGTGCGGGTTATTCCGAAGGTAGCTGTCTCGAAGATCGGGCATATCCATTTCCCCCTTCGCTGTAACTACCCTTAGTGTACCAGCTTTGGAAAAATGCGGGTACGACTTCCCCCAAAGCTCAGGTCTGGACCGTTTGAGATCGCGTGCCTTAATGGGAGGGCACAACGGCCCCCTCACGTCTCCATTTCCAAAAACAGACGGTATAATAGCGTAAAGAAGGGAAGGAGGCGACGGCTCTGACAAACCTGAAAGAAGGCGTACGACCGTTTTCGCGTCGTCATTGGAACGAGGGCAAATGGCGTTTGGAAGACGCCGAAGTGGTAGAAGAGACGGCTCTCACCCTCATGGTTAACGGCCAGGAGTACGTGACCGTGGCCATCACCCCCCTCGACGTGCGGGACTGGGTGATTGGCTTCTTGGTGGGCGAAGGCCTGATCGAAAAGCCCTCGGACATGACTGTTTTTCTATGGCGCCCTGAAGACGGTCAACTCTGGGTGCGTGTCCCCGGCACCGTCATTCCCTCCCATCAGGGTCGGTATCTGGGATCCTGCTGTGGGCAAAGTCGTCCCGGATTTTTCGAGCCCGGTGGCATGCCCCCGCTTCTGGCCCCTCTCTCCCTTCGGGTGGAGGCGCTACAGCAGGTATTCGTGGAATTAAGTGGTTGGTCCCGTATCCAGCACTCAGGCGGACTACATGTCGCTGGTCTGTCTGACGGCGACCACCTCTTGCTGGCGCGAGCCGACGTGGGTCGCCATAATGCCCTCGATAAGCTGTATGGGGCAGCACTCTCTGAGAACATAGCCCCCTTGTCGGCGCATGTGGTGGTATTTTCCGGCCGGCTGTCCGCCGAAATTCTCTGGAAAGTTCGGCTGATGGGGTGCCCCGCCATTGTGTCCAACGCGGCACCCACCAGCCTCGGTATTCAGTTGGCCGAAAGTCTCGGAATTACCGCCATAGGCTTTGTCCGCGAAAACGAACTCAGCATCTACTCCCACCCTGAACGCGTTTTTAGCGCCCCTTAAATTCGGGAGGGCGCTTTTCTAAGAAGGCTGCCATGCCCTCTTTTTGGTCCTCGGAAGAAAAGAGCAGGCTGAAGAGCCGCCGCTCATGCGTAAGGCCCACGTCGAGCGGCGTATCCAGTGCGGTCAAGACGGATTCCTTGGCGAGCTTGACGGCGATGGGTGGCATCTTGGCAATCTCCTCTGCGAGCTCCAGCGCCCGATGAACCACTTCTTCCTTAGCCACCACCCGGTTGATGAGTCCCATTGCCAGCGCTTCCTCGGCCGTGATGGTGCGCCCGGTCAACACCATCTCCATGGCGCGCGCCTTGCCGACCGCCTTGGTCAAGCGTTGCGTGCCACCCGCCCCGGGCATGACCCCGATCTTAATCTCCGGTTGCCCGAAACGGGCATTGTCTCCAGCAATCACCATGTCTGAGGCCATGACCAGTTCCATACCGCCCCCTAAGGCCCAGCCAGCCACGGCTGCGATGATCGGTTTGGAAAACTTTTTGATGGCCTCCCATCGGGTAATCTGGCGGGAATTCAACATCGACACCGCTGTATTGCCGGACAGTTCCTGAATGTCAGCTCCCGCGGCAAATGCCCGTTCATTGCCGGTAATGACCACCGCCCGGACTTGATTGTCCTGATCCAAAGCTGTCAGACGTTTGGATAGTTCCTCCATCAGATCGCTCGAGAGCGCATTTAATACCTCGGGCCGATTGAGGGTCAATAGGACAACCGGCCCCATTAATTCTTCAAGAACAAGACTCATTGCCATTCCACCACCCGCATCGTGACTAGTCCCGCGGCGAACGTCTCCACGTCCCGAGACGCCGCCTGTCCCTCGGAAGAGTTTAGAGCTGCATGCATCTTTTCCCGATCCTGAAAACGCATTTCTGCCACCAAGTACCAGTCCGCTTGGTCCGAAACAACCCTCGGGAACCCCCAATCAAGGCTCAAAAGCCCGGGCATAGTCTTGGCTAAGGGTACATGATGGTGACGGTAGTAATCGAGGAAGGTCTCTTCGTTCTGGGGTTTTTGATATAACACAAATAGCGAGATCACCGGCATTCGCCTCCTTATTGGCTGACCCGATCAACAACCCGAACCGCCTTGCCCTGACTTCGGGGGATGCTGCCTTCTGGCACCACTCGAAGCCCCAGGCGGACACCCAATTGGTGGGCCAAGCGGGATTCAATTTGACGACCCAAGTCTTCTGTTAACCCTCGACTCTCCAGCTCCACCACCAAATCCCGACGGGCCGAGGTCCCTTCCCAGACTAATTGATAATGCCCACTCACGGCACGGTGTTCCAGTAGCACCCGTTCAATTTCGCTAGGAAAGACGTTCACGCCATGCACAATCAACATATCATCGGAGCGCCCGTGAATGCGGCTCACCCGGACGCTCGTCCGGCCGCAGACACAAGGTTCGGGATTAGACGAGACCAAGTCTCCCGTGCGGTAGCGAATCATGGGCATGGCCTCTTTCGAGAGCGTTGTCAGGACGAGCTCCCCGATCTCTCCCGGTGCCACCGGTTCCAGCGTTTCCGGGTTAATCACCTCCACATAGAAAAAATCCTCGAAGACATGAAGACCATTTTTTCCTTCGACACATTCAATAGCGACCCCCGGTCCGGTAATTTCTGAGAGTCCATAGATATCGACCGCCTGGATATCGAACGCCTCCTCAAGACGTTGACGCATGCCATCACTCCATGGTTCTGCGCCAAAGATTCCTGTCTTAAGGGACGTATCTCGTGCTTGCATGCCCATTTTCTCCATGGTTTCGGCGATAAAAAGCGCGTAACTCGGGGTACAGCAAAGGGCGTCAGGGGCCAAGTCCCTAATCATTTGCACTTGGCGGTCGGTTTGACCGCCCGAAGCCGGGATGACCGCAACCCCCATACGCTCTGCCCCTGCGTGAAGTCCCAATCCGCCGGTAAAGAGCCCATATCCGTAGGCATTTTGCAGGGTCTGTCCGGGTGTCATGCCAGCCGCCGCCAGCGACCGGGCCACAACCTCCGCCCACGTCGTCAAATCACGTTCCGTATAGGCCACCACCGTAGGTTTCCCGCGAGTACCGCTAGACGCGTGGTATCGTCGCACCTGGTCCCGGGGCACTGCCATAAGCCCCAGCGGATAATGGTCACGCAGATCGCTCTTTTTCGTGAACGGCAGATCCTTCAAGATAGCCTCGGGATCCGAGTCCACACCGCTCACTTGGGCCAAACGTTCCCGATAAAAAGAGACGCGCTCGCGGGCCCAATTCAGCGTCCAACTAAGGCGTGTCCTTTGTAGCTCCTGGAGTCGATCACGCTCCAGAGTTTCCATCTCCCGATCCCAAATCATTCAGTTTTCCCCCCTGAAGTCATGGTAGCCCGGGGCCCGGGGCGGGTCAACGAAGAATCGGAAATCGGATGGGAGGTTAAAAAGAGTTTGACGGCATTTGCCTCCGGCCACCCTATCGTGAGGAGCACCTTAGGAGCTCACGCTCGCATAACGGTCGCGAGGTATCCCCGTCGGTTGCACGTGAGGTGCCAGTTCCCGTAACCAGCGAGCTGGCGAAAAAGCGGCGGCAACGTCTACTGGAAAACGTTTTCTAGCGTGAACAACGGAGTTGCCCACGCCCCCCTCAACCCTGCAAATTGGATGAACAGGGTCCCTCGTGGCCCAACCTCAAGCCTATTTTCGTGGATAATGTTGGGGACGTTTTCGGACGCCAACCAAACCTCGGGGGGCTCGAGGTCGGCACCGAACATCATCCTCTCAATGACGTGTATGGATATCTCTCGAAGGAGGTGAGGTGTGCTGCAGCGATTTTTAGTCCCTGTCCTTTGGGAGGTAGCAACCACGGCCGCCGCCAGTTATACAGGGGCATGGCTTTGGCGCAAAACACCCCCCCTGCAAACAATCGTCTTGTACTATTTGTTTGGTTCGGCATCATGGCTCTAATCTTCGGCATGGGCGCCCATAATCGCCGCCCGGTTGCTGCCGATACCGTACAGGCGTTGGGCCTTGGCGTCGCTATCCTGTATTTGGGTACCTTTAGGGCTCTGGGCACGGACTCGCGGGTGTGGGTGTGGGCGCTGGCGGGCTTGACCGGGGATTCTAGCGGACTTTATTGGCTCGCCCTATACGTGCAGGCCGCATACACCGTGCAAACCACGCATGCGACAGAATACACCTCGTGGCTTGGTATAGTGGAAACAGGGGCAGCAGTCGTCGTGCCACCCCTGAGTGGAGCGATTATCAGTGCGTTCCCCGGGATTCTTGAGTACCGGTTCATTTTCGTTGGGGCAGCGTTACTCATCTCAAGTCCGCCAAAGACCTCTCTCGCCGTAGAGACACACCCACAACCCGTTCAATCTTCGACCTGGCTACGGGTCCTATGGACCATGGCTTCGTTGGGATTACGGGATGGGGTGCTCTTTTTCTTACCCGGACTTTATTTATTCCTGAAAACCGAAAGTTCCGTGTGGCTCGGTGGTTATTGAGTGGCGCTGGCCGCGGTTCAGACGGCCGCCTTCTGGTTATTTGGGCGTCGGCCCTGACGCCCCGCGGGACCATCATAGCCGCCTTGCTCGGTAGTGTGGCCGTCGGGATGTTACCCCTATTCCCGGGGTCTTCCTATTGGGTCTCCTTAGTGGGGCGACCTATCCGGCGTTCAAGACTCCCTTGGAGAACCACGCTCTCGAGGCCATTCAAAGCCTCGCGCACGAGTCAAAAGGAATGGGCCCTTAACGCTGGGCGCATGGGGGGCTACCTCATCGTTTGGTGTCTCGTGCTGTCTTTTCCCCATCCCGTGCCAGTCCTACGCGGGCTTCTTATGAGTTGGCCCGCTCTGGCATTGGCCCTAAGCGGGGCCATCTTTGCCGTGAATCGATCCGGCCAAACGGTACCACCCCCGTTTAAACGATAGCCTTCCTATCGCGGTGATGGGTCACAGGCACCTCGGGAGGGCCCGATGTCCCTCCCGAGAGAGAATCGCACGTAATCGAGGCTATTCTTTCGGCGGCTTCCACCAATGATAATGGGCCTCTGCAGCCTGTCGGCTCCGATCGGCCATGGCAAGAGCCACCCCCGCCCCCACCGATGCCGCCATATGGACCGTCTCGGCGAGCTCTTCGTCCGTGGCGCCCATCCTCTTCGCACCTGCGAAGTGGGTGACCGCTCAAGGCTCGCAATGGTACGCCAGAACCAGGGCCAGGTGCATGAGCTCTTTGGTCTTGGCGTCAAGGGCTCCTTCGGCATGGGTTTTTCTAAAGTACTCGGCAAAGTCTTCGTAACTGCGGAAGTAGCTGTCGGGCAATTGCGGCATGATCTGCATCCTCCTCTCATGCACTTCCTCGTCACTCTAGCAAAAAGCTTTTGCGGCAACAACCATTCTCGCCGTCAATCTAGGGACAGGCGTCCATCGGCATATGGGTGCAGCAACGCGTAGACAGCATCAAGGTACGGCACGTCGACACCTTCATCGCGCGCCATGCGAACCATGGCGCCCTGTAAACTTTCTAGTTCGAGCGGCAACCCTTTCTCCAGATCTCGGTGAAGACTGGACGTCATGGTCGCCGGTAGGGACCAAAGGCGGGCTTTGACATCGTCCGCCAAGTCTGCGGGAAGTTCAGGGTATCGCCGCCGGGCCACCGTCGTAACCTCTCCGATTAAGCGAATGAGGAAGTCGCGGCTCACCAGGTCGGCGCGAATCGCCCCGACGGGAAGGCGCGTCGCCGCCGTGATTCCGCTCATGGTGGTGAGAAACACATACTTCTGCCACACGTCCCGCATGATATGCGGACTGACCTTTGCGGGAACCCCCGCGCGTCGAAACCACGAGCCGAGTTCTCCGAGGAAATTCGGGTCGACAGAGCCGACCTGGCCGAAAACGACGTCGTGAAGCGCGCCGGTATGTACCACGTCTCCTTCCGGGCTCAATGTCGCCTCGATGTAGCACACTCCGCCCATAACCCTATCGGCCCCAAACTCGCGGGTCAGCAGCCCCATATGTTCGACCCCATTCAAGAGGGGGAGTATCCACGCGCCCCGCTCTACCAATGTGCGCAACTCGGGCATCGCCGACTCGAGGTGATAGTTCTTCACCGCGACGATGACTACGTCCGGCGAGGGAATCGCATGGGCATCGCAAGTCAACCGAGGACGAACGGTCACATCGCCATAAGGACTGCAGATTGAAAGCCCTCGCTGCTCCAACTGCTGAAAACGTCCTTCACGGACCAAAAAGGTGACCGAAGCCCCCGCTTCGGTGAGTCTCCCTCCAAAATAGCCCCCAATCGCACCTGCACCCAGCACAGCAATGTTTAATGCCACACCGTATCACGCTCCCCTGGTGGTCCTGACACACGGACTTGGGAAGTCCAGGTCGCATGGCGTCACATCCACCCTTTTTCATTATGGCACTAGGTGCCGAGGGCCGGTAGCGACCCGACTCACTAGAACACCATCCTAACCTTCCACAAAAAGATCACCTCTCCCTTCCAAGTTTCTCCGGACGGGTATCACCGCCTTCGATATACTACAGAAAGAAGGGAGAGGGACGTCATCAGCAAAAATCAATCTCCACTCGCATCCACGATTCGCCGTAGGCTCCGTGAGCCGTGGCTGATGGGCCGCCAACTCCTCTTATGGTTGGTTTTGGGAGGGCTGACCGGGACTTTAGTCGGCGGCGTCGTCACCTACTTTTTGAAGCTCTTATTCTGGTCCATTCATCAAACCGGCCAAGCCAGCACGTTCGGCATTGTATTGCTCCTGCCTCTCGGAGGGCTGGTCACGGGCATCCTTATTCATTACGGGGCGCCAGATGCCGCCGGCCACGGCACCGAAGCGGTCATTCGAGCCGTCCATCGCCAATCGGGCAAAATCAACTGGAAGGTGGCCCCCATTAAGGCGCTGGCCACGATTACCAGCATCGCCCCCGGCGGGTCCGCAGGTAAAGAGGGGCCGTCGGCGCAAATTGGAGCGGCCGTCGCCTCTGCCCTGGCGGATTTTTTTCGCTTCACCCCGGCCCAACGTCAGCGCATTGTCATCTGCGGCATTGGCGCCGGTTTCGCCGCCGTGTTTGGAACTCCCGTAGCTGGCGCCATTCTAGGCATCGAAGTGCTGGCCATTGGGGACCTGTGGTACGACATGTTGTTACCCTCGTTCGCCGCCGCCGTCATGGCTTACCTAACGTCCAAGTGGCTTGGTCTGACGTGGAACTACCCGTTGCCGCATGTCATCCCCCAGTTGGGGCTAAGCTTTTTAGGACGGGCCCTTGTCATTGGCATTGCCGCCGGCCTCGCCGCCTATCTCTTGGTGCTTTGGATGGACGGCCTCCATCACCTCATGGCCCGCATCAAGGACAAGCATCACTGGTGGCCGCCGCTCTTCCCCGCCGTCGCCGGTCTGGCCTTGGCACTCCTTATCTTAGTGGTGGGCCGGGCGTACGGGGGACTTTCTCTATCTCTTTTAAGCCAAGCCCTAGCAGGAACGCCCGTCCCCGATCTGGCCTTTCTCTGGAAAATCGTTTTCGTGGGCATCACGCTCGGCTTCGGCATGAGCGGAGGTATTATTACGCCACTTTTCGTCATTGGCGCCACGCTCGGTTCGCTGTTGGCAGCGCCGCTGGGATTGCCACTCTCGGTAGGGGCCGATCTCGGACTGGTCGGCGTCACTGCGGCCGGCGCCAATGCCCCCATGGCCGCGATTCTTATGGGTCTAGAGCTCTTTGGCGCAAAAATGGCTCCAGAATTTCTCACCGTCGCGGTGCCTGCCTTCATTTTGATTGGCAACCATAGTGTGTACCCGAGCCAGAGGGTGCGCCTGCAAAAATCGCCGTGGGTGCCGATTAAGACGGGGGTTGCTCTCGAAGATGCCGATATGTCGGCAAAAACGGATGACCAGCCCTTGAAGCATCGCCCCAGATAATCTCGAATGCCCGCCGGCCAATGTGGTCAGATTACCTCTTAGGAGGAATTTTATGACCCATTCGGTTGGTTTTTACTATGCTGTCCTCTTGTGGGCGGCCATCCTTTATGGGGCCGGGGTGGCTTTTAAGTTCGGGAGCTTATTTCTTTACGAAGCGTTCATGCCGTGGGTGTCTGACGAGCCTGTAAAGCCCCGGACGAAGACTCACCCGCCCAGGCCGGCCGCGTTTCTTTGGTGGTGGCTCGGGGGTTATTTGATCCTCTCTGGCCTCGCCCAGATCCCCCCCGTGATCGCGCTCATGACCCCCAAGGGATTAGAGACTCTTCCCATCGTGACCGCCCAAGGCGGCCTCGGGTCTCTCCTCACTCAGGCCTGGGTTCACGGGTTTAGCCTTCATCCCATCATCTACAATATTTTGATATTCATGGTGGAAGCGGTGTTGGGGCTCTTTTTGCTGACCGAGCGGGGCACGCCGCTCGGCCGCGTGACCGCCGCAGCCTCGACGATCTTTGGCCTTTTTATTTGGATTTTCCCGGAAGGCTTCGGTTTTCTCTTCTCGTGCCGTAATTCCTGGTGGGCCGGCGCCCCTGGCGCTGGGTTATTGCTCGCCATCCTCTCCTTCCTGCTGGTGCTTCCCGAAGATGGCTGGAAAACCCGCTATCTTCGTCCCTTGCGGATTCTCTGGATCATTCTTTGGGCATCCGGGATCGTCCTTCAACTCACCTTTTTTTCGCGCACCCGCCTGAGTTGTCTCGTTCCCGTAGGCCCCCACCTTCCGCTTCCCGGTTTCATCCTAGCCACCCTGGCAGCCTTTCGCCACCTCGTTGAGATCCACCCTTTGACCCTCAACATCGCTCTCGTTATCCTCACCGCGCTCGCCGGATTTATCGGCTATCGCTCCCGGGTGAAACTCTCGCTCTTCGGCGCAATAGCCATGTTCGGGGCGCTCTGGTGGTTCGGCGAAGCTCTCGGCTCAACGGCTCAATTTGCTCTCATTTTAAATAGTGCCCCGCTTTGGTTCGCCTATTGGAGCACCCTCCGATTAGCGGATCAGTGATGCGCGGGGATTCCTCCCTGGTGAAACACCTCCCGAATCGCTTCAGCCAAATCGTGCACCGCGTAGCGTTCTTCGGATAGAGTGCTGTTGGGACCCCCAACCTCCACCATCAAATCGGCCGGCATCAGCTGCTGGTTATAGCGATAGGGGACCATATCAATGCCGTTTCCCTCTAAGATCCCCGGAGCTATCTCCTTTAATGCCTTAGCAAGTTTCAAAGCCACTGCCAAATTCTGATGCCAATATTGGTTGGGCAACAATTTATTCGTTCCCACCACCAGCAAAATTTTGGAAACCTTGTTTCCATGAATGGTCACGGGACTGACATTGTTGGCGGCGCGGTGCAGATCAATCAGCATCCGAACCGTGGGGTACCATTTCATGAGCGTCTTGGCGGTGTAATAGGAGGTGTTATAACTGGCCAATACCCCTTCCGCCATATTGTCCACGCGAGACTGCACGACCGGTAGTCCATTTCGGTGGAGATCCTCGGAAAGCCACCAGCCGACTTGTACGATGGTTTTCGACCAATCCGTAGAATAGGCAGCCGTCGAGCCAGACGCCACGTAGGGCCAGAACGACTCGTGGCTATGGGTTTGATAAATACCGACCACCGGCGAATGGCCCAATTCCGCCCACACCCGGCCACCATCGCCAGGGAGAGACTTGTCCACGGCATCTTGCGCCTTGGAACGGGCTGGCACACGGAGCTTTGACTGAACCGGCTTGTGAGTAGTGGGCTTTAGCGGCGGTATCGCTTCTAATTGAGGCATTTCCATCGCCAATAAGCCTCGAAGGCTAGTCAGTTTGACGCCTGACACTTCCGCTAATCCGGTGACGATTAACCCCTTGACGTGGATGGCAAAATTTTTCGGGTTTAAGGTGAGTCCAATTATTGGGATGCCGTCATTGAGCCAGGATTTCAGTGTGCCCGAGGGAGCCTTCAGCCCCTGAATCCGCGAGTCCATCCATGAGGGCTTGGCCGACGTGATGTTAGTGGTTACCGGCAGCGTTCCCGAATGGGCCGGGACCCGCCATAAGACCACACCCGCCGCCATCAACACCATGCTGTAAAGAGCAGCGCTTGTCCACGGAACACGCCGACTTTTGCCGGCGCGCTTCGCCCGCCAGTATCGTTCCTTTTTCATACGCCGGAGCCAAATCACGGCCGGGTAACGCCAATGTGCCATGTTCTCCCCCCATCCTAACCTATGGTAAATAATGGGGAAATAGACCTTAACCGTATATCGCCGGAAAAATATGTCCCAAAAGCCACAGCAAAGTGCCGGCCGAGAGGGCGGCCGGCGCGGTCATATGAACGCCAGGTATTATCGATCCCACCCCGTACAAGATCAGCACTCCCGAGAGCCAGCCGAGAATGCCCGTATATTTAGGACTGAAGGTTCGGCCCAGGATCCCGCTCCAAAGGGCATCAAGAAGACTTAACAAGACAGACAAGATGAAGAGGTCGACCAAATCCAGATGGAGACTCGGCCACAAGAGCGCCATCAACCCGAGTACCCCTAGCACTAAAAAATATCGGACCGCCGTCAGAATCGTCACCGCTCTTTACCACCGTTCTTGGCCATGGTATAATTCACCGTCAGGAGGTATCGGCGTGGCCAATATTAAGTCTGCCAAGAAACGAATTCGTCAAACCCAGGTTCGCACCCTGCGCAACAAGATTCGAAAGACCATGGTGCGCACCGCTGTTCGGCGTTTTGAGGATGCGCTCAATCGGGGCGATCTGACGGCGGCGGAAACAGCGCTTACTTTTTGCTACGGACGTTTGGACCGGGCCGCCCAAAAAGGCGCCATTCACCGCAACAATGCCAGTCGGCACAAGTCGCGGCTCGCACACCGGTTGCAAAAAGCCAAACAGTCCGCAAGCTAACCTCTTCGCCCCCCGTCGTCGGGGGCTATTTTTTTGGCGGATAAGCGCCCTTACACCCTACCCCGCCATCGCCGCCCAGAGGTAGACCCAGACGTCCGGCTCGCCATACCCGGTTTTCAGCGCCACATCGACACGGCCGGCCCAGTCCATTAACAGGCCCACATCAGGCCAGCGTTTGGCCGCAGCCCAGACCTTCTTGGCGACAAAGTCCTTGAGCCCTTCTTGTTGCTGAAATAATGTCACAGAGAGGCCTTGAGCCTGGGCGCGTTTGGCCCGGTCCACTTGAATGACTTGGCGGGCCAACATGATAAAGAGGACGAGAGGCGGGACGCCTCGGCTAAAGTGATGATGTAGACGGGCCATGGTGCGAGGGATGTCCCGTTTTAGGAAGGCGTCTGTCACATCCCAGAGTGGCTCGTCGGAGGGTAACGGCAGGGTGTAATCGAGCACCTCACGGCCACTCCAAGGGTTCAATCCGGTGAGAGACAACTTGGCCAACTCATGAATGGCTTGGTACTCATTGCCGGCCGCCAATTGGCAAAAAGTTTCTAGCCCATCTTTGACAAAGGTCACCTTTTGGCGCTTAGCCTCTTCCTCTACAAAGCGCCGGAAGCTCACCGGGCTCAAAGCTTTCAACTCCACGTAGCGATGGCCACCGAGCGCCTTAATAAGACTAGGCTGGGCTTTTTCTTCCAGGATAACTAGGAGGCTTCCCGGCACGGGGGACGCCGCATAGCGGGTTAAGATTTCTTCTTTTTTGGGCCAGCGGGGGTTCTCCACCACCACGATTTTATTTTCTTGAAAAAAACCGTTAGAAGCGAGTTCTAATACCACCGATTGAAAGTCCGCGGCATTATCCATGCGGATGAACCCCGCATCGCCGTGCGGCCCTAGCACCCGCTCCCGTGCCTTCTCAAGCCAGATTTGCTGCCAAAACCGGTTGGGTCCGGCAAGCACATAGAACGCTTCCAAATTGCCGCGCCCGAGCACCGAAAGTGCTTCCTCGATGGTCATTCCTTGCCTCCCCCGCATAGCTCTCAGGAAACTTGGCCACATTGTACCAAGAGAGTGCGCGTGGGGGAATATCCTCGAGGACTGCTTGTGTGAAGGAGGGATAGTATGTGGCCGTTCTCCCGGCGCCGTAACCAAAGCACCAAGCAAAAACCATCAGAGGGCGAATCGCTAAGCAAGGCAATGGCTGAAGCGGCTGCCCTTAGTCAAAATGTGAATACGGCCGATGCGGCCATTCAATACACCAGTGGGACCGATTTAACCCTCTTGAAAGACATCATTACGGAAACTTCAACCCTTGAAGAGCGGCTTAGCGCTTTTACCACCGACCTCGCCGGCTCGGGGTCGCTGGACTCCTTCTCAGGGAACGTCGCATCTGCCTACGAACGTTTAAAGAACACCGTAGGACAGTCGCCAGACATTATCATTCGCCGCTTCTTCATTGGAACCACGGTGCGCATTCCCGCCGTATTGGCGTTTGTAGATGGGCTCACCGATTCCCAGATTATTGACCAGGACACCATTATGGTATCCCAGGAATACGACCGGGCCTATGCCATCAGTCAAGACCCTAAACGGGCCCACCAAATCGTGCACGATTCCGTGGTGGCCTCCGGCCACCTCACGGTCGAAGCCAGTTGGCAGAAGCTTTTGGTGAAGCTCATGGGCGGCAACACCATTCTCTTCATCGAAGGTACAGAAAATGTGTTGGTCGTGGATACCGTCAAGTATCCGGCCCGCAGCATCAGCACGCCCACGGCCGAGCGAACCGTGCTGGGATCGCAAGAGGCTTTTAACGAGGTGATCCTCACTCAAATGAACTTAATCCGCATGCGTATGAAAACACCCGACTTGCATTTCGACAATATTTCCCTCGGGAGGCTTAGTCACACCAACGTGGCCATCGCCCACATTGAAGGTCTGACTAACCCGGCCATTGTCTCTGCCGCCAAGCAGAAACTGGCCGTGGCCGATCTCGCGGAAGTCCAATCGGGGCAAGAACTCGTTCCCTATCTGACTGACAGGGCCAATACCTTGTTCCCTCTGATCCGACGCTCTGAACGCCCGGACGTGGTGGCACGCGAGCTCTCCATGGGCAAAATTGCCATTCTGGTCGATAACACGCCCTTTGTAATGCTCATGCCCAACACCTTGATGGACTTCTATCAGACCATCGAAGACTACACGATGAACTCCTGGTATGGAACGCTCGAACGGCTGATTCGTTTTTTAGGCCTCTTCCTAGGCCTTCTCCTCCCCCCGCTCTATATTGCGCTCACCAGCGTAAACCCTGACTTGCTGCCCACCAAGATGGTGCTCACCATCGCCGGGTCGCGGGTGGGTCTCCCTCTCCCGCCTATTTTTGAGGTCCTCACCATGTGGGCGATTATTGAGGTGCTGCGAGAGGCGGCCTTACGACTTCCCAAGGAACTGTCCAATACGCTCGGCACGGTCGGGGCCATTGTCGTGGGGACGGCGATTGTGAAAGCCGGCATCGTATCGCCCCTCATGATTGTCATTATTACTCTCACGGCACTGGGGCTTTTCACCTCGCCGAGTTACGAGATGGCGGCGCCTTGGCGGGTGCTCTTCTGGCTGCTCATCATTGTCTCGTACTTTTTGGGACTCTATGGGATTATTCTCGCGCTCTTGCTCATTCTCGGCCATTTGGCATCCCTAGAGGTGTTTGGGGTCCCCTATTTAAGTCCCTTTGGCCCCTATCACGGCCGCGATATGCGGGATACCCTCGTACGCTTCCCTGAGCCGATGATGACCAAGCGCCCGACCTATCTCCAGTCGCTCAAGCCGAAAAAGGCGGGCCATTATGATGCAACCCCGGACGAAAGCCCCTCGATCTATCAAATCGCCCAGGAGCGGACCCATGATTAAGGGCCTAATCCGAAAGCTGGCAGCCCTTTTTATGCTGCTACTCCTTTCGGTGACGTTGTCCGGCTGCTGGGACGATATGCCGCTCGATACTCGGACCCTTGTGCTAGCCATGGGCTTTTATCCCGCCAAAAAACCGGGGCAGATCACCGTAGACTTCTCCTTTCCCACCCCCACCGGCCTCACCAGCAGCAATGGGGCCGGTTCCGGCGGCGGGGGCGGCAAGGGACCCTCATTCGACACCTTAAGCGGTACCGGGTACACCTTGGCCCAAGCCTTTTCGGCAGCGCAGGCCAAGACCAACCGTGATCTTTATTTGGGCCACACCATTCTATTGGTCTTCTCCACCCACTTGAAAGCTCACCAATTCAATCTCTTGATGAACGCCCTCGACCGCATTGGCACCTTGGACAAGACGCCTTTCGTCGCAGCGGTCTCGGCCCCATTTTCCAAAGTGGTGGGGGTGAAAATGACCCAAGAGGAATTCCCCGCCTTGTATTTCGAGGAACTCTTTACGTGCGCCCTCTGCACCCAATTTTCTTTAGGGGTGCGGCTCTGGGACGCTTCCAACCGTCTGGCGACCCCAGGCGTTGATCTGGTGTTGCCCGAAATTACCCCAGGCGCCAAAGGGAAGGGACCCGAAGTCGACCATATCGCCCTCTATCGCGGCTACCATTACGTGGCCACCCTGGGGCATTCGGAGACCACCGCCTATTCGATGGCAGCCGGGAAAAGCCGGAAAAGCTCGCTCTATTTCCCCCATCATTGGCACGCGGAATTTAATGCCGTCTCCAATAACATGCACCTCCACGTGGACCCAAAGGGATCCACCGTGGATGTGACCGTGTCGCTCCACTTTACGGAAACGTTGGAATCCCTTGATACCGACACCGAGTCGGCTCACCAGCTTGCAGTGTTAAGCCGGGTAAGCTCGGCCGCGATTGGACGCCGGATCCTGACCTTCCTCGAAAAGACCCAAAAAGACGATAGTGACGTGCTCGGCGTCGGACGCCAACTCTCATGGATTGACCCGACCGCCTTTCGAAAATACCGGCCCTGGCATCGGGTCTATCCGCATGTTCACTTCATCGTCAAAACGGCGGTAAAAATCAACAAAATGGGAGACCTTAAGTAAAAAGTTCAAGGAGGGCCTCATGCCGGGACAAAAGCTCGCCCGTATTTCCGCCGGGCAATTTGCCACCATGATTACGGCCGGCTATTTGGGCCTAGGAATTTTTTACTTTCCTCGGGAGGCGGTGTCGGCGGCTGGGCGGGGAGGCCTTTACGCCTTTTGGTTAGACGGCGTGATCGCCTTTGTTCTGATGCGCCTTATCTTTCAGATGAACCGGGTGGTGCCTCATGAAACCTTTTCCGGGTTCGCATCCGACCTTCTATCCAAACCGGTGGGCTATCTCTTGGGACTCTACACCATCCTCTACCATCTCGCCTTGGCGGTGTCCGCCACGGTACTCTTCAGCATGGTGCTGGGCAATATTTTTCTCCCCTCCACCCCCATCTGGGCGATTGATGGGGCGCTCACGGTGACGGCCATGAGCATAGCTTGGGGCGGCGTGGCAGGACTCGCTCGGACACTTCAAGCGAGCTACATTCCCCTTTTACTGCTCACGGTGCTGTCCATTATCCTGGCCGCCGTCTCTATTCGCCACCCGATCCTTCTCGTGCCCTCCGGGGACATCCGCATAGCCGCCATCCTTCATGGAGCCTACCGCCAATTTCTCATTTTTATCGGCTTTGAACTCTCCGTCACCCTCTACCCATTTGTCCGCGACGGGGATCAGAAAAAAGCCGAGCGCTATAGCTACTACGGCCTCCTTGGCATCATGGTCGCTTTAACCATGCAATATGAGGTGATCATGGGAGTGTTCGGGCCGTACATGACAAGCCAACTCCGCTGGCCATTGGCGAGCACCTATCGCATCATCTCCATCAGCGGCTTTTACATTTCGAAATTAGGGACGCTGCTCATTGTGCTTTGGACCATTGTGGTGGCCGCCTTCGTCTCCGTGCGCCTTTGGTGCTTGGCGCACGACCTTTCGGTGTTTTTAGAGGCCTTCGTGCCCATACGCTATAACCTCGGCATAATCTTGATGGGTGCGGCGGCAATTCTCGGCACCTTTCTCTTCCCGAATGCTAAGGTCGCAGACATCTGGAACGAAACCTGGCTCATTCCCTTCGGTATCGGTTACCTGGTCGGGATTCCCTTAATTGTGCTCACGGTGGCCTCCATTCGAAAGAAAAAAACGCTTCACCTACAAACGCTCACCGAGGACGGAAAAGAGCTTTAGGCATTTTGGGGTTTCGGAAGGGTAACCTCTATCCGCGTTCCCTTCTCCACCGTCACGCGAACCGTTCCCCCATGGGCTTCGGCCACCCGCCGCACAATCATGAGGCCAAAGCCATTGCCGGAATCCTTTGTCGTAAAGCGGCTGACGAAGAGGCGCCCCAATAAATCGGCGGGAAGCCCATGACCGTCGTCGGAGACGGAAATCACCCACGCCTGTTCATTTTCTTGCAACGCGACCTCCACCCAGGTTCCTGTCTCCGAGAGTGCCTCCACGGCATTTTTCACCAAATTGGTCACGACCTGCTGCAACCGATCCGGATCGCCGAAAATGCGATCCTCCTCACCATAGGCTTTTTTCAGCCGCACAGCTCGCTTTTTCGGCCGCCGTCCCCGTCCGGCGGCAAACCAGGCATGTTCTACTAAATCGTCCAAGAGAGTCCATTTTGGTTCCACCGTGATAGGCCGAGAGACCGCCATGAGGTCGGCCGTAAAACGGCTTAACCGGTCAATCTCGCGCATCATTTCCTCAAAGTAATGATGCTCGCCAGGCTTCGCTTCCAACTGTCCCATTTCGATGTATCCGGAGAGTGCTGCCAAGGGGTTTCGAATTTCATGCACCAGACTCGCCACTTGGTCCATCGGTATGGTCGCCCGATCCTCGGCCGCATCTGGCCGCCAAGCTTCGACCAACACGTAATCACCGAACCCGAGATAGCGGGTGCGATATTCCCCATGGCGACGCGTCATCGCCCCGCGCTGTACGTCGTCCCAGGCGGGGAACCCGTAGACTTCGTCCCAACGCGCCGCATCACCCAAGCCAAACGCCCGCCGGGCGGCCCCATTGGTCCAGATAATCTCCTCTTTGTGGGCCACCAACACGGCCGTTTCTAAAAGATCCAGGGCGGCCCCGGCCACGGCATTGCCATACCAGGCAATGGTGGCCCGAGCTTGACCGTCGAGGGACGAGATAAGCTGAAAATGCGCATCGATAGGCTCGGAAACGACGGACAAGGGGGCGTCAGCCGCTGCTGGGCCTATGGAGCTTCGGACTGCCTGACGCCACTCGTCTACGTAGCGCGCCCACGCATTCTTCCACACTGGCTTCCCGTCCAAAAAGAGAATCAAGGGTATCGGTAGCTGTTCCAGCACCTCTCGGCGCAACGCAAAATCGTTCACCAGTGTAATGTCGGATGTCAACGGAAATATAAAATCATCATCATGATTCAAGGACATGTATCTATGCGCCACCTTTGTGCGATTAAGAGCTATGTATGGGGCGTTTTACCGTCTTACTTCGCTGTCATTCGACATAATCTGACGTATTCCTTCTGCTGACGCTTGTTTTCCCTTTGTTGCGTCTTTTCTGTAATGGAGTCTCAGGGTAAGATAAGGTGCATAATAGAAGGGATCAGAAGGTCTCGTAGGCACGGGAGGAGGCGAGTCATGGACGCACGCTCTGACCCCGAACCTGATTCTGGCATTATCCGGGACCAGGAGGGAGGAATGATGTATGCCCGACACGCCAGAACGCGCCGGTGTGGGTTTGGCGGACATCCTGGTGGGCGCGTCAATCCTGGCCGTCATCTCCATGGTGATTGGCTGGGCCACCCATAGCCATCCGTACGCCGCCGAATCAGGTCAAATTTCGCTCGCCTGGTGGCGGCTTCCCTTGGATGCCCTCTACTCCTGGCTTCGTATGGCGGCCGCCTACATTCTGTCCCTCGTATTTACCTTGGTCTATGCCTATGTCGCCGCTTTTAATTCCCGGGCGGAAAAAATTTTGTTGCCTTTGCTTGATATCCTGCAATCGATTCCTGTCCTGTCATTCTTGCCGGTGGTGCTATTAGCGTTTATCGCGCTCTTCCCGGGCACGCGCATCGGCGTCAACCTCGCCGCAATTATTTTGATTTTCACCGGACAAGTTTGGAACATGGTGTTCGCGACGTATCATGGCTTCATCACCATCCCGCAAGACCTTCGCGAATCGGCCCTATCGTTGAACCTCTCCCCCTGGCAACGATTCCGGACCATGGAACTCCCCTTCGCGATGGTGGGTTTGGTGTGGAACTCGATGATGTCCTGGGCAGGCGGTTGGTTTTTCCTCATGGCCTGCGAAATGTTTTCCTTGGGAAACCACAGCTATCAATTGCAGGGCCTCGGTTCCTTTTTGCAAACGGCCGCCAATCAAGCCCGCTGGGGTGCGGAACTGGCCGGACTGGGGACCTTGGTCTTGGTCATCGTCTTAATGGACCAGCTCATCTGGCGGCCGCTGCTCGCTTGGGCTGACAAATTTAAGATGGAAATGGTGGAAAGTGCCGACCGGCCCCGATCGACAGTGCTTCGGATTCTCCGCCGTTCGCTGATTTTGGAGTGGTTGGGCGACCACGTCTGGTACCCGCTAACCGAGTGGAGCGACCGGCTGTTTTCCACCACTCTGCCGCGGGTCCGGCGACATCCGACGCTCATCACCATTTCCAGCCTGGTTCGGTGGCTGGTGGTAGCCGCTGTTGTGGTGATTATCATTACGGCCTTAGAGGGCGCCGTTCATCTTTTGGCACGGCTCAGCAGCCACGAGGTGCTCACGGTAATTCTCGCCACGCTGGCCACGTTAAGTCGGGTGGTGGTTGCCCTTCTTATCTCGGTTCTTTGGACGGTCCCGGTGGGCGTTTTTATTGGGCTCAACCGCAAGTGGGCCGCTCGCCTGACCCCCGTCAGCCAAATCGCCGCCTCGGTTCCAGCGACGGCCCTCTTCCCCGGTCTGGTGGCACTTTTGCTGCACTTAAATGGCGGGCTCAATACGGCCGCCATTTTGCTGATGGTACTGGGCACCCAGTGGTATATTCTTTTTAACGTCATTGCCGGGGCCTCGGCCATTCCCGAAGATTTGCGGGAAGCCACGCGCATGTTTCGTTTGAACCGTTTTAAAACTTGGCAGACCCTGATTCTACCCGCCATCGCTCCGTTTCTTATCACGGGTCTCATTACCGCGGCCGGTGGAGCGTGGAACGCCAGTATTGTCGCCGAATATGTGAGCTTTCACCATCACGTCTACACGACCTTTGGGGTGGGTGCGATTATCGCCCGAAGCTCGCAAGATAACGGCTTTCCCGTCTTGCTATTGGCGACAGCGGTGCTGGCCGTAACCGTGGTATTGATTAATCGCTTTATCTGGCGGCGCCTCTATGACAAGGCAACGGAACGCTATACGGTCTCATAACCACGACTTCAGGAAAGAGGTGATGTGTGAATGGCTTCTGTCATCAAAAAGCCCGGTACCAAGACCGATTCTCTGGTCCGGCTGCTCGGGGTCACCAAAATGTATAAGCAGCCGGACAACTACGATATCCGCGTGCTAGACGATATCACCTTGGATATTCAGCCCGGCGAATTTATCGCCCTCTTAGGCCCGAGTGGATCAGGGAAGTCCACGTTACTGCGCATCATCACCGGGCTCGCCGCCCCCTCCTATGGCACCGTCCTCTATCGCGGGCGGCCCATCGAAGGGCCAAATCCTCATGCCGCCATGGTCTTTCAAAGCTTCGCCCTCTATCCGTGGCTGACCGTGCAGCAAAACGTCGAGTTGGGGCTGGTAGCCAAGGGAGTGGCGCCCGACATTCGCAAGAAGCGGGCTGTCGAGCTCATTGACGTCATTGGTCTGAACGGCTATGAAGACGCCTTTCCAAAAGAGCTTTCGGGGGGAATGCGCCAACGGGTGGGATTTGCCCGAGCGCTGGCCGTCGATCCCGAACTCCTCTGTATGGATGAGCCCTTCTCCGCCTTGGACTTTCTTACCGCCGAAAACCTCCGTTCGGAGCTTTTGGACCTTTGGTTGGAGTCGAAAATCCCGACCCGGGCGATTCTTATGGTGACCCACGGAATTGAAGAAGCCGTCTATATGGCCGACCGCATCATCATTCTGTCCAAAAACCCCGCCCGGGTGGTCGCCGATTTACCCAATTTGCTTCCCTATCCGAGAAACCGCAAGGCCCCAGAATTCGTGCAGATGGTGGACCAAGTCTATAAGATTGTCACCGGCTGGGACGATGAAGAGGAGGACCAGGGGGTACGTGACGAGGACCTCACCGCTTCGGCCACCATCCTTCCGCCTAACCCATCCGAGGAGGAGCGCCCGCGCTTGAAGCCCATCCCCTACGGCCATATTTCCATGCTGTCAGGCCTGATGGAATTGGTGGCAGACCGCGGGGGCCATGACGACCTCTATCGTCTCGGCGCCGAGCTGTTCCTCGAAGTGGACGATTTGCTGCCCGTCACTGAGACGGCGGAGCTTTTCCATTTAGCCGAAGTGACGGAAGGTGACCTTTTCATTACGGAACTTGGACGCACCTTTGTCGAAGGAGACATCAACGACCGCAAGGCCATTATCCGCGAGCAATTGAAGGACATCCCCATTTTTCGGCTGATTCAGCGCGTTTTAAAGAGCAAGGCCAACCACGCCATGAATAAGGAGTTCTTCACCGATATCCTGGAAGAGCACTTTTCCGTGGAAGAAGCGGAATGGCAATTGACCACGGCGATCAACTGGGGCCGTTACGCGGACTTGTTCCACTATGACACCGACACCGAACAACTCTATCTCGACGAAGACCAAACCGAGGACGACGAGCGTCCTCATAGCCCACAAGAATCCTAGGCGATTCGGACATACTGGAAACGGAGGTGATCCAGTTGTCTTTATTGCGTTGGGATATGAACGACATGGAGCGCCTGAAGGACGACATGACCCGCATGTGGGGACGGGTGCGGGAGGACTGGAATCTCGATCAAACCCGGCCACGGACGCACATGCACCAAATCGACCACGCCTATTTGGCCGAATTTGAGTTGCCTGGGGTGAACCCGGAATTGGTCGACATTGAAGTGGACGAAGAGGCGGTCATGGTCGCAGGCGAATTTCCAGCCTGTCCCGGAGAGGCAGACGAACGGGCGGGACGACAGTTTCACGTGGTCGTCTCCTGGCCCACGGAAGTCAATCCGGATACGGCGGAAGCCAGCTGGCGCCACGGTCTCCTGTCGGTAACGGCGCAAAAAGCGGCGGGGCACCGCCGCCGGATCTCTCTCCACCAAACACCCCAATAACGGAGAGACCCTCACGGCCCATCCGGGCCATGGGGGTCTCTTGTTCCACTCACTACAGTGCCGCCGTCTTAGTGCGGACGGCTAGGCGGCAACTGATCGGGTGGGGGAGGCTTCCGGCCGCTGAAGAATCCGGCCACAAACCCGAGCGCCAGCCCGCCCAGCACCGGTTGAAACACCGAACTGGGTGGTCCCACCCACACAATCGTGCCGCCTTCCGCCACCAAAACGGCTACTAAGCTGATAATGATGACCTGGCCCATCGAAAATCGCCCCATGGGACGGCGGGACCGGCCAGCCACAGCTCCAATCACCGCCGACGAGAGCGCCAAAAGAAGCGCCAAAATGGTTTTCATAGCCGCGGCACCCCAGCCCGGCTCATTGGGGTAGCCATCCCTTCCTTTCTCACTCCGTTCCGATCCTACCAGCCTCCGAATGCCACTTCAACCGGCGACCACCAGGTTGACCAGCCGGGAAGGCACCACCACGACTTTCTTAATGGTTCGGCCTTCCAGGTAGGAAACCACACTGTCCTCGGCTAGGGCGGCCTCACGAATGGCCTCCTCGCTCCAGTCAGCCCCGACTATCAATCGCCCCCGCACTTTCCCATTCACCTGCACCACAATTTCCACCTGGGACTCTTCTAGCCAAGCGGGATCGTAGGTAGGCCAGTTTGCCAAGTGCACACTGGTTTCATGGCTCAACTGGTGCCAAAGCTCCTCCGTCAAGTGGGGAGCCATAGGTGCCAACAGCAACACCAGCGTCTCCAACAATGTCGCTTGTTCGTGGGCGGGAACCGCCGACAAATGCTGATAGAGAGCATTGGTGTATTCCATCAGCGCACTCACCGCGGTGTTAAACGCACGCCGAACACCAAGGTCCTCTCCCACCTTCTTGATGGTCCGGGCCTCAATGCGCTTCAACGTCTCCAAAGCGGCCTCATCGGTGCCGCTGGTGCGCGGACGTGTCACCAACCGGAACACGCGCTGCAAAAAGCGATAGGTCCCTTCCACGCCTTGCTGCGACCATTCAAAGTCTTTTTCCGGAGGCGCGGCAAACAGCATGAAGAGCCGGGTCGCGTCGGCTCCCCATTCGGCCAAAATGGTTTCGGGACTTAATGTATTGCCCTTGGACTTTGACATCTTGGATCCACCGTAGACCACCATGCCTTGAACGAGCAGGCTTTGAAAGGGCTCATCCACAGAAAGCCATCCCGCATCGTGGAGCACCTTGGTGAAAAATCGCGAGTACAGCATGTGTAAAACCGCATGCTCCTTGCCGCCCACGTACTCATCGACGGGCATCCAATAGTCGGCCAGGCGCCGATCAAAAGGCTCTTTGTCGTCCCCCGCCGACGTATAGCGAAGGTAGTACCAGCTGGAGTCGATGAAGGTGTCCATGGTGTCTGTCTCGCGACGGCCCGGTCCGTGGCATCGAGGACAGGTCGTCTCCACCCAATCCTTAGCCCCCGCCAGAGGCGACGCCCCCTTACCGGTGAAGGTCACGTTGTCCGGCAGCAACACCGGCAATTGGTCAACCGGAACAGGCACCGGGCCACAGTTCGGACAGTGAATAATCGGGATGGGCGCACCCCAATAGCGCTGGCGCGAAATGAGCCAGTCGCGCATCCGATAGCTGATTCTCTTCTCGCCCAATCCGATGCTCTTTAGGTGTTCGGCAATGGCACCTTTTGCTTCCTCCGATGGCATGCCGCTAAAGGGGCCCGAGTCCACCAGCACGCCGGAGGCCGTATAAGGCAGTTCCGTGGGCTCCCCGTTTGAGGACTCGACGACCCGCCGAATGGGCAGTTGATACTTCACGGCATAGAGATAGTCGCGCTGGTCATGGGCCGGCACCCCCATGACGGCTCCGGTGCCATAATCGGCTAACACGTAGTTGGCGACCCACACGGGAATAGGCTCTTCTGTGAGCGGGTGCCGGGCGAAGGCGCCCGTGAAGATGCCCCGCTTTTCCGTGGTCTCCGATGTCCGTTCGATGTCGCTGACCCGTCGCTCCCGCTCCACAAAGGCACGGACCTCCGCTTCCTCCCGGCTCCCCTGAATAAGCTTCTCGACCAAGGGATGCTCGGGAGCCAACACCACATAGGTGGCACCATAGAGGGTATCGGGCCGGGTGGTAAAGACACGCACCCGCTCATCATAGCCCATGAGCTCAAACTCCACTGCCGCCCCCTCGCTCCTGCCAATCCAATAGGTTTGCTGAGCTTTGATCTCCTCAGGCCAATGAATGTTTTGAAGACCCTCCAACAGCCGATCGGCATAGTCGGTGATGCGGAGGTACCACTGCGTCAAATCCCGCTTGCTGACCACCGAATCGCAACGCCAACAGAGCCCATCTTCCACCTGCTCGTTGGCCAACACGGTTTCACAAGAGGGACACCAGTTGACCGCCCCGGCCCGTTGATAGGCGAGATTCCGTTCATAAAACAGCAAAAACAACTGTTGGGTGAAGCGGTAATAGTCGGCAGAACAGGTCGTCACTTCTCGGGACCAATCGAACGACAACCCCATCTGCTGCATTTGCTGTTTCATGTAGGCAATGTTGGCCTCCGTCGAAACCTTGGGTGGAATGCCCGATTTGATGGCCGCATTTTCTGCCGGCATGCCAAACGCATCCCAACCCATGGGATGCAAGACGGCATGCCCGGTCATGCGCTGGTAGCGGGCGATGACATCTCCGAGCGTATAGACGCGCACGTGGCCCATGTGGAGATGCCCTGACGGATACGGAAACTGCTCCAGAGCGTAATACTTCGGCTTATTAGGCAAAGCCTCCGTGCGATAGATCTGCGTTTCTTCCCAACGCTTTCGCCAATAATTTTCGACGGCGCTCACATCGTAGCGCTCCGGTGCTTTTACTTGGTCTTCCACCTAACTCATCCTCCAACAAAAAAATCCCTAGTGAAAACTAGGGACGAGCTTGGGCCCGCGGTACCACCCCAATTAATCTCTTAAAGAGATTCTCTTGGTGAGCGTTATCGGGCTCTCCCGTCATCTCCCCCGGTGAGAAGAAGCGTCTGCCGGTTGGCTTTCACCTGACCCAACTCGCTAAATCGACAGTCCCGCCCCGTATTCGGGATCATCAACTCGACTATGATTCCTCATTTTACGAAACGCCCGGGGAAAACGCAAATTCAACCCAACGTGACCCCGTCAGCCGGAATGGTTAGCTGCGGTTCATTCCGATGGAGACCAGGCTTCCGAGCCTCATTGTTGTATTCTTGAATGGCTACCGCCGCAAGTTGTCCTTCACCGGCTATTTCGGTCCGCACTCGGATCCGCGGATTCTCCCCAAAAGCCAGTCTGTTGACGGCATCCGGTGGGCGAACGGTATAGACCAACACCCGCACCCGCTCACCGACCCCGAATCCTCGGGCCCGAGCTTCCTGCGGGAGCGTACCGAAGCTCACATACGGTTCTTGTTGGCACCATGGCCTCCGCTCTCTCGGCCATTCGCGAACCGACCACCAACTTTGCTGAAGTGCCTCCAGAAAATCGCAGCAGCGGTATCGCCAAAGATGCGGCCCGCAGGGATCGATAACGTTGCGATCCCACCCCCTCCGCCACAAAAATAGCTTGTCGAAAAAAGGAGAACCGTTTCCCCGCCGCGAATTATTGCTTCACGGACAATTTTGACCAATTTAGCAACGAGCGAGGGACCCGTTTATGGAGGAGACGCTCTGGGATCTATCCCGGCTGTACACCGCATGGCGCGAAGCGCCCATGCTTGACGTGGTGTTTCAGCCCTTAATCCACATTCCAACCGGCAAGGTCTTTGGTTTTGAAGCCCTGAGTCGCCCAAGATTTCACGATCGACCCGTGCCCATCAGCTTGCTCTTAGAATCGGCCGCCGGCACGGGGCTTTTGTCCACCTTTGACCAGTTCGCCCTGCCGGCCATTTTTCAAGCCGCGGCCAAGCTTCATTTTCCACGCCACGTAAGCCTCTTCGTTAATGTCTCGCCGATGACGCTGTTGAACCCCAGCTTGCTGCAAGACCCCCTAACCTCCGTCGATTTGAGCCCGGAGCAAGTCGTCATTGAGATCTCGGAACGGGAATCCTTGCCCGACTCCATCCCGCTATCCAATCTGTTGACCCCATTTCGCCGGCTGGGAATGGGCGTGGCGCTGGATGATTTCGGAGCCGGGCATTCCGGGCTCAATCGATTAGTCGATCTCGAGCCAGATTATGCCAAAATTGACCTCGGCCTGGTACGGGGCATTGATCAGAGTCTGGTCAAGCATGCGCTAGTCGAAAGCACGGTCCGCTTCGCGAAAAAAGCGGGACACCTGGTGATCTTAGCAGAAGGCATCGAAACAGCCGCGGAACTCGCCACACTCCACGAACTGGGCGTCACCCTGGGCCAAGGATTCCTTTTAGGAAAACCGGCTCCGCATCTGAACGTGGTGCCTCACCGGGTGGCCCTGAAACCAGTCCCCCGCCAAGCCCCCGACGCCGCCGCCCAGTTGCAAGCCCTTTTAACCATGTCCCACCGCTTAGTGGACGGTATTGCCGCCGGTGAAGGCATGGCGAGCCACATTGTTCACCTGACGGCGCGACTTCTTCAAGCCGATAACGTGATTTTCTGGACAGCGGGCACGGACGGCCTCGATTTTCGCTACGCCTGGCCGATCCAGCCGCCCATGACACGAATCCCCTTCAACGGGGAAAGCCCTAGTTACCAAGCCCTCATCGATCGACGGACGCGCGTTCTGCAAACCCCGGAAGAGTTGCCAGATACGGCCCGTTCCGATGGCATGCAGTCGCTGATGATAATCCCCATAGCCAACCACCAGAAAAGTCAAGCGGTACTGACGGTCGGGTTCAGGGAGCCCTTGCACATTCGCCCGGAGGATGTCGCCGTCGCCGAAGGGGTAGCTCGGTTAATGGCACTCACGTGGACCAACGAGAATAGTCCCCGTGACTACGAACCCGCCTTGGGCGAACCCATTTTCGAAGCCATTTCCACATTGGTGGCCGAAGGCGATTTGGATTCGCTCTTGGCCAAAGTTATGGAAGCCGCCCTCTCCGTCTCTCGCGGGCACCTCGGCTATATTGGCATCCTCACCGACGACACGTTGCACTGTGTCACGGCGGACCAGGAGTCGTTTGACTTTGGCCGGTCCGATCTCTTCGATAACCGTACCGATGACGGCCGAGGTCCCGTCGGTCAAGTGCTCCAGCATCAACAGATGATTGTCATCCAGGACATCAACATCGAACCGACGTTGGATCCCTGGCGGGAGGAACTGCTCGAAGATGGCATTCAAGCGGCCCTGGGAATCCCCTTGGTGTCGGGCGGGCAAGTGCTCGGTATTCTCAAAGTGTATCATAGCCGGAAGAACGGATTCGAACCGGCCCGCATTCGTCGGCTTGAGGCCTTGGCCTCGTTGGCGACGGCCATCATCGAAAAGTGGCAGGACACCCACATCCTACCCCGACGAGAAATGCAAGAAAAGACCCGACGGATTGTCGCGCTATTGCCGGAGCTAATAACGGCTCCAAGCGGCAGGCATGGCTATCGCGCCGTGGCAAATGCCCTGAAAGACCTGACCGGCGCGGACCAGGTGGGCCTGCTCCGCCTCAACGGCTCCGGAACGCTAATCGCGGCCAATGGTGAGTTGCCGCTGCCTGATGGTTTGACAGCGGACATCCTCGATCTCTCAACCGAGGCCATCGCCCAACAATCGGTTATTTTCGGGCGTGCGGAAGGCTCCCTCCGCCTTGCCGTGATCCCCCTGGTGATTGGCGCTCAGGCAATCGGCGCTTTTTGGCTCACCGGTCAATCTGAAACGATGGCTCATGCGGAGACGTTTAGTGAGCATATGCGTCCACATCTTCTCTTTCTATCGCTAGCTGGGAGCGCCGCCTGCCTCTTACAGGACCTCCTCTGACGTCAGTACGAGAGATTAAGCCCGCCATCTACAGGGATCCAGGCCCCGGTGAGATAGCTGGCGGCCGGGCTTAAGAGAAAGTCGATCACAGCCGCCACCTCATCGGCGCGGCCGAGCCGCTGAAGGGCAATACGCTGTCGTAAGCTCGCCTCGATGGCGTGATCCTGAACGCTCATACCGACCGTGAGCGCCCCCGGGGCGATGCCGTTCACGCGAATATTACGCTTCCCCCATTCTGCTGCCCAATGCCGCATGAGTCCCTTAAGCCCCGCCTTGGACGCCCCGTAGCCCGCTGCCCTGCCCGCTTGGCTCGAATACTGGGCGTCAACACTGCCCACCAACACCACTGACCCGCCGCTGGAAAACCAAGAGGAAAGAAGTTGACCGAGCCCCAAGGCAGCGCTCAAGTTGACATCCACCATGGAGCGCCACTCATCCTCGGTGGTCGCCTCCAGGGCGTCACTATAGACCACCCCGGCTAGGTGGACGAAACCTACGACCTCCGGTTTGCTAGAGTGAAGCCACGACTCCACTGTCGGGCGCCAAGTCGCCAAAGGACGCCGAAAGTCCGCTTCAATGAAGACCGTGTCGCCCATTCCCATAGGGGTGCGGCCCAACGCCACCACCTGATAGCGGCTCGTCAGTCGAGCCAAAAGCGCTTGTCCGATAGCCGAACTTAAGCCGGTTCCAAAGATTACCGGACGATCCATCATACACTTCCTCCGGATAGGCTCGCCCAACTCGGGTAAAGATTGGTATGATGGAACATGCGAGTATCGGCCGACGGAGAAAGGATGACCCACATGCCAGATTCCCTCTTTCGTTTTAGCCCTCGCCCTAACCAGGCCCATGAGATTCAATGGCGCTCTTGGGGAGAGGATGCCTTTAATGAAGCACGTGCGCAACAAAAACCGCTATTACTGTCCATTTCTGCTGTCTGGTGCCACTGGTGCCACGTCATGGACGAGACCACCTATTCCGACCCGCGTATCATTGAACGCATCAATGAACGGCTGATACCTGTGCGGGTCGACAACGACCAGCGCCCGGATGTCAACATGCGCTACAACATGGGAGGCTGGCCCACCACCGCCATTTTAACCCCCACCGGAGAAATTATCACCGGGGGCACGTATGTGGCGCCCGACCAAATGCTTGAACTTCTCGATCAAGTGGAGCAATACTGGCGCGAAAACCGGGACAACTTAAGTGACCAGCTAACGGAGCCGAACCTCCCGACATTAAAGCCGGATGACACGCCGGACCAGGCCGTTGTCGAAGAAATTATCGAGACTATTCGCCAACAATTTGACCGGGCCTACGGCGGGATTGGGGTCATGCCCAAGTTCCCCCAACCCGAGGTGTGGGAGCTGTTCTTGTCGCACTTCACCGCCACTGGCGACGGGTCATTAGCGGGAATGGCAGTGCGAACGCTGGATGCCATGGCGGGGTCCAATCTCTATGACCAGCAGGCCGGGGGATTCTTCCGCTACTCCACCACCCGTGAATGGACCATTCCCCACTTCGAGAAGATGCTGGAGGACAATGCGGAACTCGCCCGCCTATATCTCCGGGCTTTTCAAACCTTGGGAGACGAAACTTACCGGCAGATTAGCGATCACCTCTTGTCATGGGCAAATCGGACTCTCATGGGACCCGATGGGCTATGGGGCGGCTCACAAGACGCCGATGAAGAATATTACCGTCTCGACCCCGAAGAGCGGCCAAAGCGGCCGGAACCCTATGTAGACCCCACCCTCTACACGCACGCCAATGCGCTGATGATCCAAAGCCAACTCTTAGCGGCAAGTCTCATCAATCCCAATCAATATGGGCCAATTGCCTTGACGGCCTTGGAAGCGCTCTGGGATCGGATGTGGGATGA
>DAHWKG010000006.1:0-4918 GCA_027343765.1 Sulfobacillus sp. | reverse complement strand
TGGCCGATTCATAATCACGCGCATGAGTCTTGTTGGTCGCTCCCACTTCACGCAAAAAGGCCCCGGACAAAGCCATCACCTCGGGAATTCGGAAGGAGCCGCCAATTTCGACCAGTTCACCTCGCGACACCACCACTTCACGGTCCCGTGCCAACGCCGACAGGGCTAGCAAGACCGCCGCTGCGTTGTTGTTCACAACCATGGCCGCAGGGGCCCCTGTTAGTTCGACTAACAGGTCCTCGACTAGTTCATGTCGCGAGCCTCGTTGACCTTCCTGAAGGCGATATTCTAACGTCGAATATTGAACAGCTATCTCGCTGACGTGCTCCATAATTTTGGCTGGCAACGGGGCTCGGCCTAAATTGGTATGAATCACTACCCCAGTGGCATTCAATACAGGATGCAAATGGGGCCTGGCCAGTTGCTTCGCCCGCAACAATACGCGTTGCACCAGATCATCCAATGACGCAGGAGGACGTCCCTGGCGAATCTGTTGCCGCGCCTCATCCAACACTGTTTGGACAGCCTGTTCGATCCACACCCGAGCAATAGGCGACGGCTCCCCGATGGCCCGCAAGATGGTCTGCACGGCCGGCAACTGACGCAAGGCCGCATTCAAGTTCGTTTCCAATCCACATCACCTTTAGCCTTATGTATGGCATTACGAACGATCACACGTAAATCGAGTAGGGGCGGGTGATTAACCCGCGCCCTCTCACACCACCGTACGTACCGTTCGGTATACGGCGGTTCACTACCAGCGTAGACGGGTCATATCGTACAGAGTCAGTAACCGTGACAGCCCTTGGGCATCCCAATAGGCCACCGTCAACACACTATTCAAGGGCGCCGCGGCCATACGCCACGGTCCTTTACGACTACCCGCGAGCTCACGCACGCGCCATTCCGGCAGGTTCAGGGCGCGGAGGTTGCGATAACGCGTCCGCACCCGCTTCCAGCGAGTCCACACGATGGCCCGAAAGCGATGGCGAATCCAGCTATCAAGGTCCCGGAGGGGCGTCGGCGTATCCGCCAAGGCAAAATACCCGACCCAACCGGCCAAGAAGCGATTGACCGCTTGAATACGCTGGGACAGTAGCCCGCGCTTATGGCGGTCCGTGAGTTCTCGCAGGCGCCGGCGCACGCGGTGCAGTGATTCGGCGGCAATCCCAATCCGAAACCCGTCATGGCGTTTCAGAAACTTAAATCCCAGATATGGCCGCCGTGTGATGTGGCCAACGGCGCTCTTGGTGGTGTTGACGGGCAGGTGGAGCGTCTCGTCGAGGTATCGAGTAACCGAGGCCAAGACCCGCTCCCCTGCTCGTTGAGAATGCACCAGAATCATCGCGTCGTCCGCGTAGCGGACGAACTTGAGCCCGCGTCTTTCCAGTTCCTTATCGAAATCATCCAACAGGATATTTCCGAGCAACGGACTGAGGGGGGAGCCTTGGGCGGCTCCTTGCTCGCGGGGGGTACAGACCCCGTTCACCATAAGACCCGCCTGGAGATATCGCCGGATGAGCCGCAACACCTGCGGGTCTTTCACCCGGCGCGCGACGCGCGCCATCAGGATATCATGGTTAATCCGGTCGAAGAATTTCTCCAAGTCGAGATCGACGACCCATTCGGCTCCGTTATCGGCATGGCGCCGAGCTTGGCGCACCGCTTGATGCGCACTCCGGCCCGGACGAAAGCCAAAGCTAGAGTCGGAGAATGCGGGGTCGAATAATGGCGTGAGTATCTGCAAGACGGCTTGTTGGATGAAACGCTCGACCACATTAGGAATTCCTAACATCCGGACCCCACCGGAGGGTTTCGGGATTTCGACGCCCCGAATGGGTTGGGGATGGTAGGTGCCCGCTTGTAGTTGGGTCCGAATCGTCGGCCAGTGCGCTCTCAGGTAGTCCACGAATTGGTCAGTGGTTACCCCGTCAACGCCCGGTGCGCCCTTATTGGCCCGCACACGCTGAAGCGCCCGCTTGAGATTCTGTGCATCCAGAATCGCCTCCATGAGGCGGTCGGTTGTCCCGTCGGGTGTCGAGACTATAGATGCCGGAGCCACACTCGGCGCCTGTGGCGGCCCTCCGGGCTTCACCCGGTCATCCGGCACGAGGCTCTCGGCTGGCGAGATATTCGGCTGTCGCTGTGTGTCCCACGAATCCATGAGTTGCCCCACTTTCTGATAATGTTCGGCCCTTCAGCAAGCGCGGCCGCGCTAACCTACTATGGCCTCGGCTGACTTCTCCCGCGTCACGCGCATCTTTGATGCGCCTTCCCGTCTTGTTACGGTACTGCGAGAGATCTCCCCGGGTAAGAACGTGTACTGTCCCTCCATCTACCGGGTGCATTTACGTGACGCGTGCTTGACCGTATCGGGCTTTGTTCTGTTTGGCGAACTCACCCCACGCGCCCCGCCTCGGATGCACTTTCTGTTCGTCCGGCCAGAGGTTTGCCGCCGGCTTCCTTCAGATTCCACCTCACGGTGGACACCCTTGCCTTAGGCTAACGGTTGGAACGGTCATCCCCCGTTCAGGACTTTCACCTTAAAGCACACGCCCATGCCGGGCGCACCAAAAAAGCCATGGCCCACACAATGCGGCCATGGCGGGGCTACCTAATGCTTTGCCGGATCCGCAGATGAATGGGATGGTGCCGGCTCAGTGACCAAGCCAAGGCTGGAATCAATCACCACGTGGCCAGTGGTTCGAAACATGTCATCCGCATTCATTTCATATAAGGCCATGGCCTCATTGCGAATCTTGCGCTTTCTCTCTTGGGACTGTGGTTCGGGTGCCATCTCATCCTCCCCTTTCATCCTTCAGGCGAGTCCGCCGTTAGCATAGCCTGCATCGCCGGGTTTATGCCCGGTATCAAATATTTCTCGACCGTCAGCAAATGTCCTGCCTAGCTAAACCACATGGCAGCCTGCGGGGCGAAATAGGTTAAAATCATGTCGGCCCCTGCACGCTTGATGGCCATCAAGGATTCTTCGGCCACCCGACGTTCATCGAGCCATCCGGCCGCTCCCGCCGCCTTTATCATAGCGTATTCTCCGGACACTTGGTACGCCGCCAATGGAACATCAACCGCCTCGCGCACATCACGGATAATATCCAAAAACGGCAGAGCCGGCTTCACCATAACCATATCCGCCCCCTCGGCCAGATCTAGCCGCACCTCTCGAAGGGCCTCACGGCGATTGGCCGGGTCCATTTGGTAGCTCTGGCGATCCCCAAATACCGGCGCGTTATCGGCTGCTTCCCGAAAGGGTCCATAGAAGCCCCCAGTGTACTTGACCGAATAGGCCATGATTGGAGTCTCTGAAGCGCCTCCTTCGTCTAGGGCCTGACGAATGGCCAAAACCCGTCCGTTCATCATGTCCGACGGCGCGACAATCGTGGCCCCTGCTCGTACCTGTGCCAAGGCGGCCCGAGTCAGTAGTGGCAAAGTTTGGTCGTTATCAACTGATTGTCCGACCAAAACTCCACAGTGACCGTGATCGGTGTATTCGCACAAACACAAGTCTGCAATTAAGACGGCATCGGGTAACGCCAATTTTAAGGCCCGCAAGGCCACTTGGACAATGCCTTCATCATCGTATGCTTCCGACCCCACACTGTCTTTAACACGCGGCAAACCAAACAGCAAAAAATTCCGGACCCCGCTGGCGTACACTTCTTGGGCATGCTCAATCAACGTATCAACCGACCACTGAAAAATCCCTGGCATGGACGATATCGGGTCTTTTCGACCACTGCCGGGTTTAACAAACATCGGATAGATTAATTGTGAGGGACGAATAGCTGTCTCACGCACCATTGCACGTATAGCCTCAGTCTGCCGCAGCCGTCGTGGCCGCTCAATCGGGAACATATTCATCCCCTGCCTTTTTAAGAGTATTTACCCACTCGCCATGTAACGTATCATCGATGCGTTTTTGAGGGCGCGGTGATTTTCCCACTGGTATGCAATCAAAACAAAGGTCATTGAGCCGTTGAAAAAAAGTCGACCACTTGTTGGACCATCACATTCATTGATGAAGGGGACGCCTCTCGGGCCACCGGAATGTCAAATCGCGATAATGTTCGACTCGTTAGCGGCCCAATACTAAATGCCGGTATTTGCCGAACGGCCCCTTGTTCAGGCTCACCTAGTTGGTTCATTAGGTACTCAACCGCGGACGATGCCGTATATAAGATCGCATCGATCGCCCCGCTTCTGATATGCTCTACCACACGCTCAGGCAACAAGACCCTGCGATTATGATAGATGGTCACTTCATCAACCAAGGCACCGTTTTGACGCAGCATCTGGCCCAAGCTCGAGCGATTACGCGAACCTCCCGGCAACAAAATGGATTGCCCCCGAACGGATGTCTTGCTAAACAGAGCCATTAACCCCTCTTGGCTATATTCATTTTCCGGCATCATATCAGCAAATAGGCCAAAATCACTCAAGACCGCTCCCGTTTCCGGACCCACCACAGCGATTTTGGCCCACAGACGACGACGGTCGATTCGACGCTCACGCATCCGATTCAACAGGCGCCGCACCGCCTCAGCGCTGGTCCAAACAATCCAATCATACCGGTCAATCCGAGCCAGAGCCACATCCGCCTCTACCCACGATTCAGGCGCACCCAAGTCGCTTACCGGAGCAATCATGGCCGTCGCCCCCTTTTCATTTAGCCATTTTTGCACCTGACGGCTTCGTATTCCATCTCGCAACAACAACAGCTGGCGATCAATTAAAGGCTGGCGCCAATGTCCCACAATACTGGGCATAGGAACCGGACAATGCACGGCCCGGTGCCCACGTGACACGGGATCTCTTTCAAAAGATTGGTCTAATCGTCCCGGTCGCACCAACCAATTCCCGCCTTCACAGGACGAATCGGACTCGAGCTCTGCTTGGGCGC
>DAHWKG010000257.1:0-2278 GCA_027343765.1 Sulfobacillus sp. | reverse complement strand
CCGGATGCGCCCCATCCGGAGGCCGCCTACCGCGGCGATGCGGAACCGCTGCGGTTTGTGGACATCGAGACGCTCACCGCCGCGTTTCAGCGCGTCGAGCCGCGGAAAGTGGACAAGACCGGCTGCATTAGCTTCAGCGGTCAGCAATACGAAGTCGGGGTGACGTGGGTCGGCCAAACCGTCGACGTGGTCTATGACCCCACGGATCGCACCGCCGTGACCATTGAAGCCGCGCACGTCGCGCCGTGGACGGCGCGCCCGTTGCACATGGGGGAACACACCGGGACCCGCCCACCCCTGCCGGATCATCTGGGGCCGACCGCGCCGACCGGATCCCGGGTACTCCAGGCCGCCGCGCAACGCCAAGCCGCCCGGCGGGCGGCGCAACCCCCGGCCGTGTCCTTTCGGGGCCTGACCCGGAGCGAGGAGGAGGAGCCCCATGTTTGAGCCCTTTTACGGGATGGCCCACACGCCGTTTACCCGGGATGTGCCGCCGGAGGCGCTCTATACCTCGCCGGCCCTCCACGAGATTGTGAGTCGCCTGGAATATGCCGCCGAACGCCAATGGTTCGCCGTCGTCACGGGCGATTGTGGGACGGGCAAAAGCACCACCATCCGCCGGCTCCACGCGCGGCTCGATCGAACCCAGTATCAAGTGCTCTACCTGGCCGACTCTAAATTGGCGCCGCGGTATTTTTACAAGGGCCTGTTGGAACAGTTGGGCTGTGAAGCGAAATACTTTCGCGGTGACGCGAAACGGCAACTCCATCGCGAGGTGGAAATTCTCCGGGGGGTGCACCAATTGCGCCCGGTCGCCATCGTCGATGAGGCCCATCTCCTCGATCGCGACATGCTCGAGGAGGTCCGGTTTTTATTGAACCGGAATATGGACTCGGCGAGCCCCTTGGCCCTGATCTTGGTCGGACAGACCGAACTGTGGGATCGCCTCGAACGCCAAGCCTATGCCGCCATTCGCCAACGCATTGATGTCCAATGCCAAGTACCGTACTACGATCGGGCCGAGGTCGCGGCGTATGTCCAGGCCCATCTCACGTACGCCGGCACCGAGCAGGCGATCTTTTCCGACCAAGCCCTCGACGCGATTTATCGCTATTCCAGTGGCGCCGCGCGGCTAATCAACAAAGTCTGCACGCATAGCCTCCTGTACGGCGCCCAAAATGGCCACCGGGTGATTGACGAGCCCATTGTCACCCGCGTGATTCAGGGAGAATTGGCATGAAGCGGGTACTGGCGGCCCGCCCGGCGGGTCCGCCCTACCGGGCCCGTGTCTGCCGCGGTCGGCCGTGGGCGGTGATCGATGATGCCGATGGATTTCCCGAGGCGGGTCTGAACGATTATCTGACCTTCGTGGCCTGGCAGGATCAGCCACCGCGCCATTGCCTGCACGCCGCCCACGATCTGGCGAACGCCGCGACGTGGCTGGGCTTCCATCACCTCACGTGGGGGGAGGCGGATCGGGCGGTGTGGGCGGCGTATTGCCAAGACCTGGCGGGGGAGCGGCCCGACCGGGCCGCCTGGCTCGCCGTCTATCGGGCCACCGCCACATTGCATCGACTGTACGCCTTTTGGCACTGGCGCCGATGGGTACGCTGGCAGCCTTTTCCCGGGTCGCAGGGTGAGCGACACGAGTGGTTGCAGGCCATCCTGCCACCACCGACCGACATCGTCGACTGACGGATTGTAGTAGTGGGGGCGGCTTTGACTGCCCCCGCTTCTTTTCGCCCGAAGGCGGACACAACCCCTGGCAAATCCGGGACACCCGACGCCGTCAACTTCGGGTCAAACATCGCCATCAGCAACACTAGTAGTTCTTTATCTAGATTAGGATTGTTTTTAGGTATCCGTTCTGATATCTCGTGTTTTTCGTTGCATGACCTCATCCCCCTATCAAATAGGATAAATACAATGACCGCAAGATGGCGGACGAGGGAGGATTCGAACCTCCGAGGGCACTTTAGACCCTAACGGCTTTCAAAACCGTCGCTTTCAACCACTCAGCCACTCGTCCAAAATTGGAGCCCGGAACAGGACTTAAACCTGTAACCTGCCGTGTACAAGACGGCTGCTCTATCATTGAGCTATCCGGGCAAAAAAAAATGGAGCCCGTCCCGCGATTCGAACGCGGAACCCCGGCTTTACGGAAGCCGTGCTCTAGCCAATTGAGCCAGACGGGCCAAAAGGTTGATTGCGGAAGTTGGAGTCGAACCTGCCTAACAAGGCTTATGGCTTTCACCCCACAGAAGGAATCGATTCGTTC
>DAHWKG010000239.1:0-21450 GCA_027343765.1 Sulfobacillus sp. | reverse complement strand
CCGGATGTCGGTATCATGAATTCGTGACCGATGGCACCGTCGGGTCGGGTTTTGACCTCCCCCCCAAGACCTGCCCTAGCTGTAGCCAACAACTCGTCGGAGATGGGCAGGATATTCCCTTCGAGACATTTTTGGGATTTGAAGGCGATAAGGTTCCAGACATTGACTTGAACTTTTCCGGCGACTACCAGCCGGAGATTCACCGCTATACCGAGGTGCTGTTTGGTCAAGGGCATGTGTTTCGGGCCGGCACCATTGCCACCGTGGCGGAGAAGACCGCTTTTGGCCTAGTCAAGGCCTGGGCACGAGAAACGGGACGAAACCCCAGTCCCGCGGTTATTGATTGGCTCGCCCAAGGTATTGTGGGGGTGAAACGAACCACCGGTCAGCACCCCGGGGGTCTAATGGTCGTCCCTAGCGACGAGGATATCCACCACTTTACACCCGTTCAACGGCCAGCTGACGACAAAAGTTCGGACGTGGTTACGACCCACTTTGACTATCATTCGATTGAAGGGCGACTTCTCAAACTCGACCTCCTTGGTCACGATGATCCGACCGCCATTCGAATGCTGGAGGACCTGACAGGGATTGGCCCGAAAGAGGTGCCGTTCCAAGACGAGAAGACCATGAGCCTGTTCCGGGAGGTGACAGCGCTGGGCGTTAAACCCGAAGACATTGGGACGCCCGTCGGGAGTTTAGGCATCCCAGAATTTGGTACACGGTTTGTTCGCCAGATGTTAGTGGACACCCGGCCGCGGACCTTTGCGGAGCTGGTGCGCATTTCCGGTTTGTCCCATGGCACGGAAGTGTGGACCAATAACGCACAGGAGCTAATCAGGCAAAAGGTTGCCACCCTTTCTGACGTCATCGCCACTCGTGACGACATTATGACCTATTTGTTGTCACGAGGCATGGAACCCAAGGTTGCCTTTTCCATTTCCGAATCGGTGAGAAAGGGTCGCGGACTCAAGGATGAGCAAGAGGCAGTGATGCGAAAGCATGGAGTGCCGACGTGGTACATCGACTCCTGTCGGCGGATTAGTTATTTATTCCCCAAAGCGCACGCGGCGGCGTACGTGACCATGGGTTGGCGCATTGCCTGGTTTAAGGTGCACCACCCCTTGGCCTATTACGCGACCTATTTTTCGGTCCGAGCTGGCGATTTCGATGCCGAAGCGGTGTTGGGCGGCATCAAACGGGTCAACCAAAAATTGGCGGCCATCGATGACAAGGGCAATGAAGCCAGCGCCAAGGAGAAAAATCTCGTCACCATATTGGAAATCGCACGCGAGATGTTGGCGCGGGGATTCCGGTTCTATCCCATTGATCTCGAACGATCACATGCCACTCGGTTTCTCATCGAGTCTGATGGCCTTTTAATCCCCTTTGCTGCCTTGCCCGGATTGGGCGTGAACGCGGCCCAGCACATCATTCGTGCTCGGGCCGAGCAGCCCTTCATGTCCGTCGACGATTTACGGCAGCGGGCCCGCTTGTCTAAGTCAATTGTCGAGCTCTTGCGAAGCCATGGAGCCTTGCGGGACCTGGGAGAGACGAGCCAACTAGGGTTTTTCTAGGTGTTAGGACTGGAGGGGCACGACCGCCGCGTCCTGGGCGGGCTACTCTTTGCCGTCTTAGTGGTGCAGATGGGGTTCGGGGCGATTTTGCCGCTGTTACCCGAGTTCGTCCACCGCCATGGATTTCCCTTAAGTGACATGGGTGTAATGGCTGCCTCTTATGCTGCGGTATCATTCCTAGGGCAGTTGGGTCTTGGACCGTTAACCGATCGGTTTGGGCGCCGCAGAGCGATGGTAGGGGGGCTTTGATCGAGGCGGCCGGCACGGCCGGCTTTCTCGGTCACGGGCCCGCATTGTGGTACGTCATCTGCCGGATTCTCCAAGGACTCGGTAGCGCGGCGCTGGTGCCGGCCGCCAGTGCGTTTGTGGCGGATATCGTGCCCGAAGCCCGGCGCGGCCAAGCGTATGGACTCTTGACAGCCGCCTCTAGTGCCGGATTCGCCCTGGGCCCCATGGTTGGGGGCCTGGCAGGTGCCGCTTGGGGATTGGGACGCTGTTGAATCTGGCGGCAGGAGTTTTGTCCCAATGGCGATTGCCAACCGGGCGCGGGGGACTCGGCCGCGCCGCGGGCAAGAAGGACGTCGGCCCCTTTGTGCGCCGTTTTTATCTTTACTTTCTGGTGATGTTTGTCTGGACCGGCATGTATGACACTACGTGGAGTCTTTATATGCACTGGCTGGGAGCGAGTCGCTGGCTCATCGGCCGATCTTTTACGTTTTTTGCCTTGCCGCTCATGCTGTTCAATTTGTGGGGCGGCCGGGTGGCGGACCGGGTGAGCGTGCGTCACCGGTCGATTGTCTTAGGAACAGCCTTTCAGGCAGTCACTGTGGCCCTCTACATTATCGTGCGTTCGCCATGGCTTGCCATCGTCGTCTCGATGATCGAAGCGGGGACGATGAGTTTTACTGGGCCCGCTTTGTCGGCCCAAGTGATGGACGCGGCCTTCGCTCACATGCGAGGCGCGGTCCAGGGCATCTTTCAGGCTGTGGGCACTCTGGGGGCGGCCACCCTGCGTTGGTCAGCGGGCCGCCATTGGTCACTAGGCCCAACCATCGGCGTTTTACCTCGGGACCACAGTCTTAGCATTAACGGCGCTGTTAGGTGCCTGGGGTTGGGGTCATTCCCAGAAGTTGTGACAATGGTCCTGGTTGTGATATGATGGCGCTAGAGCGCATGGTCGTACCGAAGCCTGGCATTTTGTGAGTCTAGGTGATGACTCGGAGTGGGGAGATTGAGCCCACTCTTTTCGCTTGACAAGGGCTGACCACGGTTTAAGGGGGATCGATGCATGAACAACGAGTTGATGGACGCGCTTTCCGATTTGGAGCGCGAAAAAGGGGTCGACAAGGAGGTCTTGTTCCAGGCTATTGAGTCGGCCCTGATCTCTGCCTATCGTCGCAATTTTGGATCCGCACAGAACGTGCGCGTGCAAATCAATCGGCAGACGGGCGCGACCGAGGTGTTTGCGCAAAAGACCGTCGTCCCCCAGGTTGAAGACCATCGACTCGAAGTGAGTCTCGACGAGGCACGTGATCTGAACCCGACGGCGGCCGAGGGCGACATTGTGGAATTTGAGATTACGCCGAAAAATTTCGGTCGTATTGCCGCTCAAACCGCCAAGCAGGTCATCGTACAACGCATTCGCGAAGCCGAGCGCGGCATGATTTATGATGAATACTCGGGGCGGGAAGGCGACATCGTCACCGGTATGGTGCAACGAGTGGAACGCGGACTGGTGTTCATCGATTTGGGGCGCACGGAGGCCATTTTGATGCCCAGCGAGCAGGTCCCTGGCGAGATGCTACGGCCAAATGAGCGGGTCAAGTTGTATGTGGTGGAGGTCAAGAAAACCACCAAAGGGCCTCAGGTCTATTTGTCCCGTAGTCATCCTGGACTAATTCGACGGTTATTTGAGCTCGAGGTGCCAGAAATTCACGACGGCATCGTGGAGATCCGTGGGGTGGCGCGCGAAGCGGGAGCCCGCACCAAAATTGCCGTGTGGGCCGAAGATCCCAATGTCGATCCGGTTGGGGCCTGTGTGGGTGCGAAGGGCCAGCGGGTTCAAGCCATCGTCAATGAGCTCAAGGGCGAGAAACTGGACATTATCGCGTGGGATCCTGACCCGGCGGTCTTTGTTTCCAATGCGCTCTCGCCAGCTCATGTCACCGAGGTGGAGGTCGAGGAAGACACGCGATCGGCTCGGGTGATTGTCCCCGATAACCAATTATCGTTGGGCATTGGCAAAGAGGGTCAGAATGCCCGCTTGGCGGCCAAGCTCACCGGCTGGCGAGTCGACTTGAAGTCGGAATCGCAGGTCGGTCGCGGGGGCTTCTGGGCATGACCGTTCGCAAGATTCCCATGCGGACCTGCGTGGCCTGCCAAGCCACCCGACCTAAGCGGGAACTGGTACGCATTGTGCGCCGTGTCGATGGGTCTTTAGCGGTGGACCGCCGAGGCAAGGTGTCCGGTCGAGGAGCCTACCTTTGTCCCACGCAGTCGTGTGTAGAGCAGGCTTTAAAGACTCGGCGATTGGAGCGCGCCTTAGAGGTGCCATTAACGGCCGAGGTGATTGAGGAGTTGAAGAACCTGGAGGGGGCGGAGTGATGGCGCCTTGGCTGAATCTGTTGGGACTAGCCCGCCGCGCAGGCAAGCTGGCACCCGGCGAAAACCAAGTCACGCAGGCGATGAAGGATGAGACCGTGCGGCTTCTGGTCTTAGCCGAGGACGCTGGCCCCTCACTGTACCGCAAGTACCACTTGTGGGCCCAGGATCTGGGCGTTCCGCTGGTTCGCATAGGCACAAAAATCGAGTTAGGGCACGCAATGGGCATGGGACCGCACGCGGTGCTTGCGATTTTAGACACCAACTTTGCTGAAAAAATTCTTTTGGAGATGCGAAAAACCTCAGGGGGGAATATTCTTGACAGAAAAAGACAAGGACAAAGTCAGGGTTTACGAACTGGCCAAGGAACTCAAACTGGACAGTCGTCGCCTCATCGACCTGCTCCATCGGCTCAAGGTGGAAAACATCAAAAATCACATGAGCACGGTGGAGCCGGAAGCGGTGAAAACGGTTCGCGACATCATGGAGGGAAAGCTGCCGCCCGAACCCAAACTGGAGCCCAAAGCTCCGCAGAACCACGAGCGCCCGGCGGATCGGCCTCGTCCGACCGCGCCGCCCGCTCCGAGGACAGCGGACCGTCCCGCCGCGGCCCGTCCCCCTCAACAAAATCCGGGTCGTCCGGGCGTTCCCCCGCGCCCCACAAACGACCGCGGTAATTATGGGCGTCCGTATCAAAACGGACCGCGCCCGCAACAAAATGGGTCGGGAGGAGCACGTCCATCAGGTTCCGGCGGCCCAAATCGCCCTTATCAGGGCGGGTCTCGTCCGGGTGGCCCCAGACCTGCCGGTGCCGGCGGTCCGGGGGGGCCACGCCCGGCCAACGCAGGCAATAATCGCCCCGGGAGTCCGAGGCCGGCAGCACCGGGGGCACGTCCCCAAGGAGGGTCACGACCTGGCGGTCCTCCCCGCGGTAATCGTCCGCTAGCCGTCCCCCCGCCGCCCCCGAGCAACCGCACGGGTAAGGAACAGAACCGGCGCGGGCCTCAAAATAATCGGGACCGCCGATCAAGTTTCGACGACAAGCGCGGCAATCGAAACTGGATGGACGACGAGCGTTATGGCAACAAGCGCAAGAAGAACCACAAGTCGCAGGATAGACGGCAGGAAGCGGCCATGCCGCCGGTACAGCGGCGAGTAGTGATCTCTGGACCGATCGTGGTCAAAGACTTGGCAGAGCAGTTGGGCGCCAAGGCCACCGATTTGATCAAGCGTTTGATTGGTCTCGGAGTCATGGTGGGTGTCAACAATGAGCTAGACAAAGAAACAGCGGTGATTATTGCCACCGAAATGGGCGCGCAGGTCGAAGAACGGGCGTCGGTGGAAGAACAGGAAGAGATCCTGATCCAGGGCGGCGAGGACCAGGAGCATGAGTTGCAAGAACGCCCGCCGGTTGTGACGGTGATGGGACATGTGGACCATGGTAAGACCTCGCTGCTGGACAAGATTCGCTCCAGTCGCGTGACCGCCAGCGAAGCTGGTGGAATTACGCAGCATATTGGTGCGTCGGTCATTGACTGGCAAGGCCGTTCCATCGTCTTCCTCGACACGCCCGGGCACGAAGCCTTCACCGCCATGCGCGCACGTGGCGCCCAAGTTACCGACGTGGCGGTGTTGGTGGTGGCTGCGAACGATGGCGTGATGCCCCAGACGATCGAAGCGATAAACCACGCCAAGGCCGCTAATGTGCCGATTGTGGTCGCCATTAACAAGATTGACTTACCTGAGGCGAATCCGGAACGAGTGCGCACGGAACTTACAGAGCACGGGCTCGTGGCGGAGGAGTGGGGTGGAGACACCATAATGGTTCCGGTGTCGGCGCGAACGGGTGAAGGTATCGACCGTCTCTTGGAAGCGCTGTTGCTTCAAGCCGACATTATGGAACTGAAAGCCAATCCCAAGCGCTCCGCTTCGGGGACCATTATCGAAGCGCAATTGGATCGTGGGCGCGGACCGGTGGCTACCGTGTTGGTCAACCGCGGCACCTTGCACGTCGGGGACGTATTTTTGTCTGGAGCCGTCTATGGTCGCGTGCGGGCGCTCATCAATGACCGTGGCGAACGCGTGAAGGAAGTGGGACCGTCCATGCCCGTGGAGGTTCTAGGATTTAACCAATTGCCGGAGGCTGGGGACGACTTCGTGATTCTTGAAGATGAGCGCCAAGCGAAGTCCATTGCCGATGCGCGGGCCAGTCGCAGCCGCCAGACCACCGAAGTGAGCATGCGTGGGGTATCGCTGGATGAATTCTATCAGCGGCTCAAAGACGAGGCAATGCGTGACTTGAACTTGGTCATTAAGGCGGACGTGCATGGGTCAGCGGAAGCGTTAGCACAATCGGTGGCAAAGCTCTCCAACGATGAAGTGCGCGTGCGCGTCTTGCACACCGGCGTAGGCTCGGTAACCGAATCAGATGTGATGTTGGCCCAAGCCTCCGGAGCCATTATTATTGGCTTTGGTGTCAGTGTCGAATCTAAAGCGCGTCAGCTGGCAGAGCGAGAACACGTCGATGTGCGCCAATATCGCATCATCTACGAGGTACTGGACGATGTCAAACAGGCGCTCAGCGGAATGTTGACGCCGAAGTTCCAAGAGGTATTCTTGGGTCGTGCCGAGGTGCGCGAGGTATTTCGCGTTCCTAAAGTCGGAGCCGTCGGGGGATGCTACGTCACAGAGGGTAAGATTCTCCGCTCAGGTCAGGTCCGCGTCATTCGTGAGGGGACAGTGGTGCACGAGGGCGGCATTGCCTCTTTGAAGCGCTTTAAGGATGACGTGCGTGAAGTGGCCAGCGGCTACGAATGCGGCATTGGGCTTGACAAGTTCAACGACATCAAAGTTGGCGACATTCTTGAGGTGTTTACCCAAGAAGAAGTCAAGGCGAGTTAAGAGGGAGAGTCATGAATCAGTCACGGGCGGAACGCATTGCCCAACTCATGCAGAGAGAGTTAGGCGAGATGTTGCTCAATGAGGTCAAGGATCCGCGCATCGGGTTCGTCAGCATTACGCGGGTGGAACTGACGCGGGACCTCAGTCAGGCGCGCGCCTATGTGAGTGTCATGGGCAACCCCGAGGCCAAGGAAGAAAGCCTCACGGGTTTAAAGAGCGCCGCTGCCTTTCTCCGTGGTGAAGTGGCGCGGCGCCTGAAACTCCGCCAGGCCCCGGAGTTAATATTCCGGGAGGACACGGGGATCGAGGATAGCATGCACATTCAGGATTTGATTCGGTCATTGCCCCGCGATGGCGAGGGGCCCCATGAATCCTAAACGGGCAATTGTGGACGCGCTAGGAAAGGCTGAGCGCGTCCTCATTTGCATGCATCAGGTGCCGGATGGCGACAGTGCCGGGTCTGGGTTAGCATTGGGCCTCGCCCTAAGGAAGTTGGGGAAGACGGTTCAATGGGTGGCACAAGACGCCCTTCCGAGCCGAATTGCCTTTCTGCCTGGGGCTCGCGAAGTTAAACGGTGGGACCAGGTGACTTTCGAGGAATTTCCTGTGGCAGTCGCCGTCGATTGCGGCCATAAAAGCCGTTTAGGCGCCCCGGACGCCTTCTGGGAGCAAAATCGGCTGATGATTAACATTGACCACCATCGACACAATGATGCCTTCGGCACTCTTAATTGGATTGACGGAGACAAGTCGTCCACCGGGGAAATGGTCGTCGAACTGTATTGGGAGGCCGGTTGGTCTCTAGATGGGCAAGAAGCGCTATGCCTCTATACGGCCATGAGTACCGACACGCTCTCCTTTCGCCAGCGCAATACAACCCCGCACACGTTTAAGGCAGCCGAATGGGTGGCCTCAGGAGGCCTCAACCTTGGTGACGCCAACCGGCTCATCTGGGACTCTCAGACGGTGAAAGAAGTACGTTTTCTCGGGTGGGCGTTAGAGTCCTTTGAAGTCAGCGAGGACGAGCGGCTGGCGTGGCTTGCGGTTCCCCGACAGGTCATGAATCAGTACCAAGTGGATGACGCGAGCGTCGATACGGTGGTTCAATATCTTATGTCCATTGCCCGGGTGGAGGTGGCCTTTTTGGTCCGCGAATCAGCGGAGGGCAAGGCCGCCAAAGTCAGTTGGCGCGGGCGGGAATCGTGGGACGTGGCGAGCGCTGCGGAGCATTTTGGTGGGGGTGGTCATCCTTACGCGGCAGCGGCCATCGTTTCTGGCACTCTTGCGGACGTGGTGCAGCGGGTCCGCCAGGAGTTGGAGGCCCAATGATGTATGGTTTTCTCAATATGGTCAAGCCCGCTGGCATGACCTCTCACGCCGTGGTAGCGCGGGTCCGGCGTCTGACCGGAATCCGTCAGATTGGCCACGCGGGTACGCTCGACCCCGATGCTACTGGGGTGCTGCCATTAGCGGTTGGCACCGCTACCCGCTTGTTAATGTATGCGCAATTGTTGCCCAAGGTTTACACGGCGCGGGTAGCCATCGGCACGTCGACCCATAGTGGTGATGCCGGTGGGCGCGTGGTGGCACGCTCGAGGGTGTGGACGCTTTCCCTGGACGATGTCAAGGATGCGGCCGAGTGGCTTCAAGGCCACGTTTGGCAAATACCACCGCAAGTATCCGCTCTGAAGATGGGAGGGCGAAGGCATTATCAGCGGGTTCATGAACAGGAAGTGGTCTGGCCTCAGCCCCGACGGATTAGCATCGACTCGATTGAGGCGATTCGCCTCGTGCGTGACGGGTGGGAATTTCGGGCGGTGGTCGGCTCCGGGAGTTACATTCGTGCGCTAGTCCGGGATTGGGCGGATATTCTCGGGGTGGCCGGGCACCTCGCCAGTCTCCAGCGCGTACAAGTGGGCGTCTTTGTCCAGGATGCGGCGACGACGCTTGAGGGCTTGGAATCCCTTGGCTCCGCTTGGCAAGAGCGTCTCGTGCCATGGCAACGGGTGATCGCGTTGGATGCGACCGTGAGCTTGGATAGAGCCAGCGCCGAGCGTATCGGTCATGGGGATATGCACGTGTTGGAGCAGATCGCTCGTGATTGTCGTGGGGTGATCGGTCTCCAGTGGAAAGATCAATTGCTCGCCATCGCCGAGGGTCCCCCTTGGCGATATCGGGTGGTACTTTAGGAGGCATCATGCGGATCCTGCAGGAGGAAACTGAGGGCGCCTACGTGGTGACCATCGGCAATTTTGACGGAGTCCACCTAGGGCATCGGGCGCTATTGGAAAGGGCTCAGAGCTTAGCCGTGCTGCGCGGCGTGCCTTCCCTCGCCATGACCTTTGACCCCCACCCAACTCAGGTGCTGAAGGGTCCAAGCACCAATTTTCTTATCACCCCACTCGAGCTCAAGCTCGAATATTTGGACAGCACCGGCATCGATGCGGTGGCTGTGCTGCCCTTTACCCCACAATTTGCTCGAATGCCGGCCGAGGAATTTCTCGAACGCGTACTCCGAGAACGGTTTCGGGCCCAAGGCGTGGTGGTTGGTTATAACTTCAGCTTTGGACAGGGGGGGCGGGGTAACGCTCAATTGTTGTCGGCGTTTGGCGAGAAAGAAGGCATCCCAGTGGTCATTGCGCCACCGTTTCTGGACTCCGAGAAACGCCGCCCCATTTCCAGCTCGCGCATTCGTCAACTGATTGAGGCGGGCGACATGACCGCCGCGGCGTCGTTGCTTGGCCATCCGTTCACGGTGGCCGGCAGGGTCGTCGAGGGGGACCACCGAGGGCGCGAGTTGGGCGTTCCGACCTTAAATTTGCTCCCGAACAAAAATCAGATCATGCCCCCCTATGGAGTTTATGCGGGATGGGTCACCATTCAAGGGGTGGTCCATATGGCGGTCGCTAGTTGGGGGATCCGGCCAACCTTTGATGGAAGTGCGCCGCTCTTGGAGGTTCATGCGCTGGCTTCGTTGCCGTTTGACCATTATGGCCAGCGGGTAAAATTCGACTGGGGTCCACGGCTTCGGGGCGAAGAGCGTTTTGATAGCCTGGACGCATTGAAAGCCCAGATGGCGCTCGACGTTGAGCACGCGCGGCAATGGTTGCAGAGTCATCCGCCACTTGCTTGACCAAAAACGGCTGTGATAGAATGAAGTGTCTTTGGATTGGGGGCGTATTTGTGCATTCCGATACCTGGCGCGAGATGGTTAGCAAGGTCTCTGCGATCTGCGTCACCGGACAGTTTAAGCGCTTACAGCGTGAACTCGAAGAGCTGTATCGACGGGCCGGGATACCCAAACCAGCCGTTCAAGCCTACCAAGACGCCCTGTTGTCATTGCTGGCCGAGGAGGACGAACCGATCTCCATCCAGCTCCATTAAGTTTTTCTGAGAAGGGAGGTTGTGCGATGGCCCTGGAAGAGGACAAGAAGCAGGCCATCATTGCGGCTTACCGGCTGCATGAATCGGACACGGGGTCGCCGGAAGTTCAAATTGCGCTTCTAACCACGCGCATTAAGGAACTTACCGAGCACCTGAAAACACACAAGAAGGACCATCACTCCCGTCGTGGGTTGTTGAAGATGGTAGGGCATCGCCGTGCGTTGCTAAATTATCTCAAAGACCGGGATAACGAGCGCTATCACGCGGTGATTCAGCGGCTAGGCTTACGTCGATAGAGCGGGAATCTCCCGCTCTTTTGTTCAAGCGGAACGTGCGAAGCATGGTAGGGGGAACTTAAGAACCTATGGAAATCCATACAAAAGAGATTATCGTTGGTGGACGGCCCATGACGCTGGAAACGGGTCGCATGGCCCGGCAGGCAAATGGCGCCGTGCTGGTGAGCTATGGCGACACCCGGGTGTTGGTGACGGCGGTGGCCTCAAAGTCGCCACGCCTTGGCATTGATTTTTTCCCACTGACAGTGGACTTTGAAGAGCGCATGTATGCCGTGGGCAAAATTCCCGGCGGGTATATTAAGCGGGAGGGGCGTCCGAGCGAAAAGGCGATTTTAGCCGCGCGGTTAACTGACCGGCCGATCCGCCCTCTATTCCCGGAGGGCTTTCGGAACGATGTTCACGTGGTGGCGAGCATCCTCTCCGTCGATCACGATCATTCTCCCGAAGTGTGCGGCATGATTGGTGCGTCGGCCGCCCTCTCCTTAAGTGATATTCCTTTTGCAGGGCCCATGGGGGCGGTGGAAGTCGGGTTGATAGACGGGTCGCTGGTGATTAACCCCACATCCGACGAGGCCAATCGGAGCCGACTGAAGCTAATGATTGCTGGGACCGCGGAGGCGGTCCTGATGATCGAGGCAGGAGCGTCCGAGGTCGACGAAACCACCATGTTGAATGCGATTCTCTTTGGACATGAGGAAATCCAACGGATTGTCGAAGGAATTCGGGAATTTCAAAGTGAGGCGGGCACGCAGAAGCGCGACTATCCCCTCTATCTTCCCACTCCGGAATTGGTGGCGCGGGCAAAGGAACTGGCCGAGGAGCGTCTCAAGGAGGCCATGCGCTCTGCCGACAAAGCGACGCGCGAGGAACATATTGATACCGTTAACCAGCACGTAACCACCGTCTTGGAGGAGGAATTTCCGGACGAGGCCGGATTAATTCCGGCGGTATTAAAGAAGCAGTTGAAGAAAGTGGTCCGGTACGCGATTGTCCACGAAAAGATTCGTCCGGATGGCCGTAGCTTTACGGAGATTCGCCCGCTCACTATTCAAGTGGGAGTGTTGCCGCGAGTCCATGGTACTGGGCTTTTTACCCGTGGACAAACCCAAGCATTAACGGCGATGACATTAGGACCCCTTTCCGATCAACAGATGTTGGATGGCATCGGCGAGGAAGATTCCAAACGGTACATGCACCATTACAACTTCCCCCCCTTCGCCACTGGGGAGGCCGGTCCGATGCGAGGGCCCAACCGACGCGCCATTGGTCATGGCGCGCTTGCGGAACGGGCCTTGGAACCGGTGATTCCTTCCGAAGAGGAGTTTCCGTACGCCTTACGGTTGGTCTCCGATATTCTAGAATCGAACGGATCCAGCTCCATGGCTTCGGTCTGTGGTAGCACGCTCGCGCTGATGGATGGCGGCGTGCCCATAAAAGCGCCCGTGGCCGGAATCGCCATGGGATTGGTGAAGGATGACGAAGGCTACGCCGTGCTGACCGACATTCAGGGGCTGGAAGATTTCTTGGGTGACATGGACTTTAAAGTCGCTGGCACCGAAGAGGGGATTACCGCGATCCAAATGGACATCAAGATCCATGGCCTGGAGCGGCAGATCTTGGAGCAGGCTTTGGCACAGGCTCGCGACGCCCGTCTTTTTATTCTCGAGCGGATGCTTGGGGTTATCCCCGCACCCCGCACGGAGCTCTCTCCGCACGCCCCACGGATTGTCACCATTCATATCGATCCGGATAAGATTCGGGAAGTAATTGGACCCGGGGGGAAGACCATCAATAAGATTATTGATGCCACTAAAGTAGGCGACAAGAAAGTGGACATCGACATTCAGGACGATGGCACCATTTACATCGCAGCCATCAACCAAGAAGCCGGCGAACGGGCCATGGCCATGATTCACGACCTCACCCGAAGCGTTGAGGTTGGACAAATCTATACCGGCCGTGTGACCCGCTTGATGAACTTTGGCGCCTTTGTCGAAATTCTCCCTGGCAAAGAAGGTCTGGTGCATATTTCCCAATTGGCCCATCAACGGGTCGCCAAGGTGGAAGACGTGGTACAACCTGGCGACATGGTGGAGGTTAAGGTGGTCGAGATTGACAACATGGGACGGATTAACCTTTCTCACAAAGAATTGTTGCCGCGTCCGGAGGGCCTTGAGGCGGTGCCTTTGGGCGCTAATGGGCCCCGGCCTGATCGACAGGCGGGTAACCGACCGCCCCGGAGGAGCGGACCCGGGGGTCCCGGGCCCCGACGCGACGGCCGGTGATTCGACTCGGGGCGCAGCTATCCCAAGCGCGCGGATACGACGTGGTAATACGGGAGGCCGGCCAAGCCGGCCTTCGTTCGTTACAAGTGTTCAGCCGAAATCCAGTAGGGGGCCAGGGCAAAGCCTTGCCGCCTCAAGACTCCTTAAAGCCGCTGCTCCGCGAATCTGGCATTGAGGTGCTATATATCCACGCGCCCTATTTTGTGAATCCCGCCGCCTTAGATACGGCTATGGTCGAGCGTGCACGGGCCACATTGAAACAGGAAATGCGCCGGGCCAAACGATTATCCGGCGACTTCGTCGTGGTTCATCCCGGCCACTGGCAGGATGCCACCCGGCGCGAGCAGGCGGTCGTCACCTTCGCTGGGACGCTAGAAGCGATGTTGGCGGCACCGGGCCGGGTATTGGTCGAAAACACGGCCGGTCAAGGGCGCGAGATCGGCGGAGATTTTGAGGAATTGAAGCGGATCTTCCTGGCCATTGGCAAGACGCGGCGCGTCGGGTTGATGCTCGATACGGCTCACGCCATGGCCTTTGGACATCGGTTGACAGGGGCGGACGATGTCGACCGCTTGCTAGAGTGTGTCGATAAGACCGTGGGCATCGATCGCATCCGCGGCATACACTTAAATGATAGCCTCTACCCTGTGGCGTCGCGTCGTGATCGGCATGCGCACTTACTGAGCGGGTGTTTGGGCCGTGAGGCCCTCTGGGCGCTGGTGCGCTGGGCGGAGAGAAGCGCTTGTCCCTTGGTACTGGAGACGCCGGGACGTGACATTCAACAACGACAACAAGACATCGCCGTCATTCAGGAGGTTTCCCAGGAGGAGTAGGCGTGCGCGAGCCCTTCTACGGTTTCTTATCCAATCGGGTGACCACCGCATTGGTATCCCCGTTGGGCATATTGGAATGGCTTCCTTGGCCGCGTTTTGATAGTGATGCGGCCTTTTGCCGTCTTTTGGACCCAAGGCACGGGGGATTCTTCTCCACGCTTCCCAGGGGGCGGATCGTGGAAGCCCACCAGCATTATCGGGACGGCACCTTGATTCTAGAAACCTCCGTGCGGTCGGCGGCGGGCCACGCGAATTGGATCGATTTTTTACCTTTGGGACGTGACATCTTTGTACGGCGCCTTCATTCCGCTATACCCCTGCAATTGGTGTGCCGACCCACCTTCGTGTTTGGCTCCCGGAGGGCATCGGTGGTTCCGCGGCAGAACGGGGCCCTCTTTTATTCCCCGGAGGGGCGAGAGGGCCTCGTTCTCGAAATCGCGGGGGCGGCCAGGCCCAGTCCCGAACTCGATGTGTGGGAAATCGGTCCCGGTGTGGTGGATGTGGTCATCCGCTATGCGGAAGATCGCGCGGGCGACCGAGCGGTGCCACTAGGGTCGGTAGACGCGATGGAAGCGGCCACGACCCGTTACTGGCAGGAGCAACGTGTTTCGTATGATGGACCTTGGTCCGAATGGTTTAACCAGAGCATGCGCGTGATTCGTGCGCTCACGTATCGGAACAATGGGGCGCTGGTGGCTGCTGCAACCACCTCTCTTCCCGAAATTATTGGTGAAGAGCGGCAGTGGGACTACCGCTATGTTTGGGTACGGGATGGCGCATATGGTGCCGAAGCTCTCCTGTTGGCGGGAGATACGGCGAGCTGCCGCCAGTTTCTTGAGTTCATTTTTAATGTCACCGATCTGGTTGATAAGCCCTATCCCAGTCCCTTTGTCCGCGTCGACGGAACCCTGGCGCACGGTGAGCGGGAACTTCGCTGGATGGCAGGGCATCGTGGCAGCCGTCCCGTGCGGGTGGGCAACGCGGCCAGTCGCCAATTGCAGTTGGACGTCGAAGGGGAAATCTTGTGGGTCGTGTGGCGATACTGGCGAATGACCGGGGACCGCAGCTTTGTACGAGACTATTGGGGGGCGATTCAGTCGGTGGCCGAGTGGATTCTCGCCGGTTGGCACCAAGCCGATGCCTCACTTTGGGAATTTCGCGGGTTTACGGATGAGTTTGTCCACTCGCGGGTGCTTTGCTGGGTGGGATTGGCGGCCGCCGAGCGGCTAGCCGAGGAAGTTCTCAACCGGCCCGACTTGGCCATGCGGTGGCAGCAGGGGCGTCTCCAGGTCGAACGGTCCGTATGGGAGCTGAAGGAGGCCTCGGGCCTGGGTCGATTTCCGCAATCCCGCCGGTCCTCCCAAACGGATGCTGCCCTCTTGACGTTGCCGCTATACGGATTCGTCGATGTGAACCACCCGACATTTCAGCGCACACTTGAAGCCATTGAAACCGAGTTGGTGCATGACGGCTTGGTCTTCCGATACCGTCAAGACAACCTCGGGCCGGCTCTCCACCCGTTCACCTTGGCGGGTTTCTGGCTTGCCCGCGTCTATCTTTTACGAGGTGACCTGGCCCGTGCCGAAGCCATATTTGCCCGACAACTGGAAGTGGCTACCGATTTAAAGCTCTTTGCCGAACACGTGGACGTTCAGAGCGGCGAGCCACGCGGCAACTTTCCGCAACTCTTCCCCCACGTGGGGCTGGTGACCACATTAAGCGACCGCCGGCGGCTGGTCGCCGGGGATCGTCTCCTCGAGCCTCTTGTCCGATAGGAGACCCCGTTCTACCCTGTCCCTGTGCCGCATAGGGACAACTAGGGGGGATCTCGATGCACTTCCGGGTGATTTCATTACGAGGGCCCATGAGCCGACTATTGCTGTTGGTGATCGCTTTGGTGCTAGCCGCTTGGCTCATTAATCCGCGGCTCCATGCAACCATTGCTCCCAGCCAAAAGCCGATTCCGGTCTACCGTGTGGAGACGTCCAAACCATTTATGGCGCTGACCATCAACGTAGTGTGGGGGACCGAACACGTTCCCAAATTGTTAGCGGAGTTGAAAGATGCCCATGTGCCGGCCACCTTCATGGTCGGCGGAGCCTGGGCCGAGGCTCACCCGAACCTGGTGCGACTCATGCGGCAAGATGGCGACGAAATCGGTAATCACGGCTGGAACCATCGTCATCCTAATTCCCTGGGCTTTCAGGGGGTGGTTGAAGACATCACCCGGACAAATCGCATCATCGAAGCCATCGCTCAGGCTCGCCCCACGGTGTACGCACCTCCTTACGGCGAATTTAACCAGACAGTTCTCTCCGGTGCGCAAGCCGCACATATGACGCTTGTGATGTGGACCATCGACACCATCGATTGGCGGCCCTCATCCTCTGTCTCCTATATGGTGAATAAGGTTGCCAGACATGCACAAAAAGGGGGACTCGTTCTCATGCACCCTACAGATCGGACGGTTGAGGCACTTCCGCAAATCATTAGGACCTTGAAGGGCCAAGGGTACCAGCTCGTCACCGTGAGCACCCTTCTCCGCTCCGGAACTCCCCGTACCGACGAATAAGGTGATATGATAGGCGCATAGACGAGGGGGATGCTCCTATCAACCTGATGACAACACTAAGCTCTGGCCTAACCCTGGCCTTTGATGACACCGCATCGGTCGGTACCACGGCGTTGGCGTTCTTCGTAGCCGTAGGCAGTCGCGACGAGCAGCTCCACGAGTGGGGTATGGCCCATCTGTTAGAACATCTGGTCTTCAAAGGCGCGGCCAGCCGAGGGCAGCGTGCCATTGCCCGTCACATGGACCGGCTAGGAGCCGACATCAATGCCTTCACCACCCGGGATTACACCTGCTTTCACGCCAAAGTTCTCGATAGTGAGGCGCTCTCCGCCTATCGCTTGCTGGCCGACCTGGTGTGCGAGCCATGGCTTCGAGACGAGGACCTGGATCGGGAAAAGGGAGTGGTGGTCGAGGAGATGAACGAAAGCCTTGACGACCCGGACGACGTGGTGGACACCTTGATTACAGAAGCATTATACCGGGATCCCGCCTTTACCCATGATATCCTCGGCACGCCCGAAACCCTGAAAGGGATTGACGCCGCGAATCTCCGCCGTTTTTATCACCGTTGGTACCGACCCGACAACATGGTGTTGGCGGTATCCGGAGGAGCCCGCGAGGTGATTTTAGAGGCTTCCCAACAGGATTTTCAGACGCCCTCAGCCCTATCTTGCCTGCCGCGCCGTCGTGCCGTCCCGCCCCATCAGTTTGACCAAGTCGAGCGGGTGGAGGAGTGGGAACAGGTGAAGCTTGCGCTCGGGGTACCCGCTCCGGGACGATACCATCCGGATTACGCCCGCGCGCTGGTGGTGGCGAGCCTTCTCGGGGGACAGAATTCCTCTCGCCTTTGGCAACGACTTCGTGAAGACGAAGGCTTAGTCTATTCGGTGGGAACCCAATATGCTCCGGAGACGGATTTTGGCGACATGACTACCTACCTCAGCCTCGGCCCTGAAAAGGTCCCCTATGCGTTGAGCGCTCTTTTCGAGGAGCTTGAAAAATTGACGCAAGACGGACCTGGAGACGAGGAGCTTCAACACACACAGATGTATTTGAACACCGCCCTGGTCATGAGCCAGGAAACCCCGGACGCTCGTGTTATGCGGCTTGGCCGTTATGCCCTGGATGGTCTAGCGGCACCCGACCTTTCTCGTACCGCTGCTCTTTTGTCTCGCGTGACGTCAGACGCGGTTCAAGAAGAGGTGAGCCGTTGGCGGGATCGGTCGGACATCGCGGCCGTGGCTGCGGGTCCGTTGCAAGAGGGCATTTTTCGTTCATGGGTATAACAAAGGAGGCCTTTTGGTGCAAGACCGCTTGGCGGAGATTTTTTCCTGGCAGCAAGCGTTTAATGACCGGGTGCGGCGCGACCGGAACCTCGACTATCCTGCTCACGAATGGATTCAGAAAGAAGCCTTAGCGCTCATGGTGGAGTTGGGGGAGGTGGTCGAGGAGGCGCGCTTTAAATGGTGGAAAAACCCACAGCCCATCGAACCGGACCGCCTACAGGAAGAATTAGTCGATGTGCTGCACTTTTTCATCAGTCTGTGCCTCGATGCGGGAATGGACGCCGAGAGCTTGTATCAGGGATATTTGGCCAAAAATCGCGAAAACTTCCGCCGGCAAGACGGGCTTTCGGAAAAACCCGGATACGCGCCCGAGGTCTGAAGCTGTCCGGGGACACATACCCTCTCTTGAAGGAGGGGCTGGTCAATGCGGATGAGCGAGTTGTCCTCAAAAGACATCATTAATTTAACCAATGGTGGCAAACTCGGGTCGCTGGGCGACAGCGATTTAATTATTGATCCCGAGACAGGAGCCATCCAGGCCATCATCATTCCTCAACGGGGCCGTCTCAACCGCGGTCAAAAGCTGGAGATTCCCTGGACCGCCATTCGTCGTGTCGGGCCGGAAGTGATGATTGTGGATCTGGCCGAGGTGCCAAAAATTTCGAGTTCTGGTCGAAAATGACGGGGTGGGGACGGTGCCTCTTTTCTCATACTAGCCAGGCATGGCAGATAGAAAGGGGGCGCTTTAGTCATGTCTAAAACAGTAGTAGGGTCCTTTTCGGACCACCACGCGGCCGACACGGTCGTTCACGACCTCGAACACAACGGCGTTTCCGACAAGAAAATTTCGGTAATTGCCCGTCATGACGGGAAAACCGAAAAAGGCCATCCGACCGGTCACGGGACGCACGACCTCTCAAGCGGTATCGGCTGGGGGGCGGCGGCCGGAGGTACGGTGGGGCTCTTGGCGAGCGCCGGTGCACTGGCCATCCCGGGAGTGGGCCCTATTTTGGCGATGGGTCCACTAGCCGCGACGCTGACTGGCGCCGCCGCTGGCGGGCTGGTCGGTGGATTGATGGACTATGGCATTCCCAAGGGTGAAAGTGAGCACTTGGAAGAGGACGTGAAACGCGGCAACGTGTTGGTGATGGTGCAAACCGATGACCACGAGGTTGAGAAGGCCCAGAAACTTTTTCATGACCACGGCGCTCACGAAGTCTACGTGCACTAACGGGGAGGCCTCGGCCTCCCCGTTTCTTTCCTAATTTTCCCGTCCTTCGAGACTTCTGAATCCACGACTTCCTCGCACGCCTCACCGTGCCCGCCCGTATGATACAGGGGAGTGTGGTTCAGGTGAAAAAGATGCGCAGCATTGTTGTGGCAGGTGGCGACACCCGCGATGCCTGGCTATGCCAAATGCTCCGCGACCGCGGCTATCACGTGCGCGGATGGGGTTTGGAAACGGCTGGGGTTCCCCCCTATGCGCCGTCGGACCCGGCGGCCGATGTGCTCATCGGACCCATGACCGGAATCGATCAGGAGGGCCATATGACCACCATGCTTGGCACCGCCACCGTAACCCAAGGGCTCCTGGAGCGCATGGGATCGGGAGCGCTGGTGGCAGCAGGTCTCATCGCTGAACCGATCTTGTCCTGGTGTGAGTCGCTTGGTATCCGTACGGTGCAATACCGTCTTGAGCCGAGCTTTATGTGGCTGAACACCGTGCCTACCGCGGAGGGAGCGATACGAGCGGCCATCGGTCGCTCCGGAGACACCCTCTTTCACCGCCCCGTCGGCGTGATCGGATTCGGGCGGGTGGGGATGGTGTTGGCGGACCGTTTGTCGCGCTACGGCGCCGAGGTGGTGGTCTTCGAACGACTTCCGGAAAAGAGAGCGATGGCGCGAGCCCTGGGACACCCCGCCTATCCGGTCGGAGGGTGCCCGCGTCCCGCCCTGGATGGCCTCTATAATACCGCTCCGGCCCCGGTGCTGGACGCCAGTTGGTTCGGACCATCAGGTCCTGGGTGGATTATCGATTTGGCCTCCATCCCCGGCGGGTTGCCGCCAGAACTCCGTGGACGGCCGGATGTTGTCGAAAAGTACGAACAAATTCTGAGCATCCCTGGCAAGGTGGCACCGAGGCGCGCCGCCGAAATCATTTGGGAGACGCTGGGGATGGCCCTTGAGGAGGAATGGGAGGATGCAAGCATTAGCGAACGTCAGAATTGGCGTTGCAATGGCGGCTTCGCACTGTAATTTATCCCGGGCAGTCGCTACAATAAAGGAGTTAGTGGCCGAAGGGGCCGAGGTCACTCCGATCGTATCCCATAGCATTCTCGCGGTCGAAACCCGCTTCGGTACGCCCGACTTTTGGCGGGAGCAAATCACCCAAGCGGCCAACCACGAGATGTTGCTGTCCATTCCGGATGTGGAACCGAGCGGACCCAAACATTGGTTTGACCTGGTGCTTGTCATGCCTTGCACGGGCAATACATTGGCCAAGTTAGCCAATGCAATCAATGACTCGCCGGTCACCATGGCGGTCAAAGCCCAATTGCGAAATGGGCGGCCGGTTTTGTTGGCGCCCACCTCGAACGATTTGTTGGGGATGAACGCGATCAACCTTGGACGGTTGTTGTCGGCCCGGAACATTTTCTTTGTTCCCTTTGGTCAGGATGACCCGATTCAAAAACCCCGGTCGCTGGATGCGCACCTAGAGCTCATTGTGCCCAGCGTGCAGGCGGCCATTCAGGGCGAGCAGGTTCAACCGCTCTTAGTCCCCTGGAAATAACCCATAGGAGTGTGACCGAATTGCCAGGATATCGGATTGCCATTGTGGGAGCGACCGGATTGGTCGGCCAAACGCTCTTGACCGTTCTCGAGGACCGTGGTCTGCCGGTGGATGTGCTGGTTCCGCTTGCCCGGGACGGTGGCGGACGGTCGGTGAACTTTCATGGCCAGACGATCCCCGTAGAACCCTTGGACACGATGGACTGGCAGCGGGTGGATGCCGCCTTCTTTGCAGCCGGTAATGCCGTCAGTGCGGAGTATGCAGTGAAAGCCATGGAACATGGGGTCACCGTCATTGACAAGGCCAGCTTCTTTCGCATGCACCCCGAAGTACCGCTGGTGGTCCCCGAAGTGAACGCAGGTGCCATAGGGGATGCGCGGCTCATTGCCAGTCCCAATTGTTCCACCATTCAATTGGTGTGTGCGCTGGCCCCCTTAGAGCGCCATTTCGGGATCGAGCGCGTGGTCGTGTCCACGTACCAGGCTGTTTCCGGAACGGGACGAGAAGCTCAGGAGGAACTGGAACAGGAAGTGCACGACCCAGACTATGAACCCCGCGTCTATCCCGTCTCGATTGCCCATAATGTGTTGCCGTTCTGCGATACATTTGGGGAAGCGGACTATACCGGGGAAGAGTGGAAGCTCATGCGGGAATCTAATAAAATTCTCGGACGTGATCTTCATCTCAGCGCGACGGCGGTTCGGGTTCCGGTGTACATTGGCCATGCCGAATCTGTTTACGTGGAAACCCGTGAGCCATGGACACTCGACAGAGTTCGGACGGTGCTTCAGGAGGGTCCGTCGGTGCGGTTGGTGGACGATCCCGCGTCCGGGCTTGTACCCACCCCGCGCGCCGCGGCGGGGCATGACGATGTATTAGTGGGACGTATCCGGCGAGATCTCCATCACCCCAAGGGACTCCATC
>DAHWKG010000226.1:0-22003 GCA_027343765.1 Sulfobacillus sp. | reverse complement strand
ATATCAGCAGAAAGTGGGTCGGGCATAAAGAATGGCGCGTTGGTTAGTGATCTTAGCGGGCGGTCGCGGAGAACGGTTTTGGCCCTTGTCTCGCGTCATGCACCCCAAGCAATTTTTGACCCTGATTGGGGACCGCAGCATGTTGCAGTCGACTCGGGATCGCATCGCTTCTGTGATCGACGATGCGCACACGTTCGTGGTAACTGGCATGGATTATGTAGAGAAGGTATCCCATAGTCTTCCCGACGTGCCTCTTAGCCAGATTCTTGGGGAGCCACGGGGATGCAATACCGCTCCGTCCATTGCTTGGGCAGCTCAATTGATCGTGCGAAAGGATCCTGACGCAGTCATGCTGGTCCTGCCCTCGGACCATGTCATTCAACGGGCGGACCGGTTCCGGGAATTAGCCCTGCGGGCCTTAGACATGGCCGAACTACACGGGGGATTTTATACTTTTGGCATTGTGCCAACCCATCCCGAGACCGGCTATGGCTACATTGAACACAACGGCCCCGCTTTTCAACAGACGGATGTGTTGCAAGTGGCCCGCTTTGTGGAAAAGCCGCCCCGAGACGTTGCAGAAGCGATGGTCGAGAGTGGTCGCTTCTTTTGGAATTCGGGGATGTTTGTGTTTCGAGCGCAAGAGTTTCTCGATTCCGTGCGCCAATTTATACCGGCATTGGCCGAAGGCGTTGAGGCGTTGGCGGACGAGCCGGACCGGCAGCGCGAGATATTTGACGAGCTCCCTGCGATTTCGGTCGACCATGGCATCATGGAGAAGGCCCAGAAGGTCTACGTCCTACCGGCGGAGATTGGGTGGGACGATGTTGGGACATTTGCCTCGCTTGCCCGTCTATTGCCCCGCGATGACGAGAAGAATGCGGCCCGCGGGAATGCGGTATTTGTCGATTGCGAGAACGTGACGGCCATCTCTGATGGTCCACTGGTATCGTTTGTCGGGGTCAAGGACCTGTATGTCGTCGCCACCCATGACGCGATTCTTATTCTCGGGCCGGATCGCAGCCAGGATGTGCGAAAAGTGGTACAGGCACTCAAAGACAATGGCAATCACGACCATCTGTTGTGAAACCCGGGGCAAGACCCTAATCATTGATCATGGTAAACGGTAAGGAGGACCTCATGGAGCGCGTGCACAAGGCAGTGATTCCCGCAGCAGGACTAGGTACCCGGTTTTTGCCGGCGACCAAGGCCCAACCGAAAGAAATGATCCCCATTATTGATACGCCGACCATTCAGTTGGTTGTCGAAGAAGCGGTCCAATCCGGCATTGATGATTTTTTAGTGGTCATCGGACGCGACAAGGGCTCCATTGAAGACCATTTTGATCGGGCGCCGGAACTTGAAGAATTTCTCAAAGAGCGTGGAAAAGAAGACTTGTTGCAGGTCGTTCAGCACGTGAGTGCTCTCGCGGATCTTCATTTCATTCGGCAAAAAGTTCCCATGGGGCTCGGGCATGCGGTCTTGGCTGCCCGGCGGCATGTTGGGGAGGAGCCATTTGCGGTACTTCTTGGAGATGACGTAATGGTCGGCGATCCGCCCGTTTTGCAACAACTCATGGCCCATTGGCGTCCGGGCCGATCGGTGGTGGCGGTGCAGCGCGTGACCCGTCAGGAAGCCTCACGGTATGGCATTGTTTACGGGGAGGAGCAAGCGGACGGCACGGTGCAGGTGAGCCGACTGGTGGAAAAGCCTCCTCTGGAAGAAGCCCCCCAGGATCCTCTAGCTATTATGGGCCGATATATTTTGGACCCGGCGGTATTTCACCTGTTGGCCGATTTGCCCAAGGGGGCCGGTGGAGAAATTCAGTTAACGGACGCCCTAGATGTTTTGGCGCGTGAGCATCAGCTGGTAGCCGTACCCTATGTGGGTAAGCGCTACGACGTCGGCGAGAAGCTGGGCTTCGTCAAAGCGACCATTGAGGCGGCTTTGGAACGGGACGACATTCGTGATCAGGTCCTGCAATACTTAAGAGAGCTGCTATCAGACTCATTGCTGGCCGAATAGCCAGTTCCAGAACGAAGACCCTCAATGCTATCGAGGGTCTTTTTTTGCGTCTTCTGTCGAGAACCTTTCTCAAGCACTCTACAGATTCTGTCATTTTCATCCCTCTGCCATTGGTAAATTAAGGATGACTTTGGGACAGCACGGGAGGACGTCTATGGCAGGCGAGGTCGTGAGAATGGACGAGAAATGGTGGGGCCACGGTCAATCGACAGCAGGTGCGCCATCCCGATGGAAAGAGCAACTCGGGGTGGGAATTGGTGGCGCTATTTTGGGACAAGCCATACTGTATCACCATGCGGCACCGTTTGTCGCGATTTTTTCTCTGCTAGTCTGGCAAAAACGACGACATTGGTATGCCCCGATGATGCTAGGAGGCTTGATCGGTACAGCAGTGGCGGTCGGATGGCTGTCGGCCTTGATCCTCTTGGCGTGGGGATTTGTGGTGCCGTTTCCTTGGCACCGGCCTGGATGGCAATTTCTCCGCTGGCCGCTCTTGGCCGTCGGGGCGGCGGCTCTTTTTCTTCTCGGTCAGACGTGGACCTCCTACGTTCTCATTATTAGCGGGTTGGTGGCAGCGGGCTCGGTGGTGCTCTTCTGGCTTTTGTCGCGTGAATTGGAACGGGTCTTGGTGGGAGACGTTGATCGCCGGACATTGGTCCTGGCGATGGCATCCCTCGGTTGCTTAATCGCTGGTTTGGCGGGCTATCAAGTCCTTGACGTCAATCCGAGCTTGTTTTTTGGGGCCTTAGTCATGTTAGCCGCCACCGCCATTCAGGGGCCTTCGGGGGGGGCGGTGGCAGGAGCCACGCTTGGGGTGACGCTCGCCCTTCGGGGGGGCTCATCCGAGGTCATGGTGGGCATCTTGGTGGCAGGCGGTTATCTCGCGGGCTGGTTAAGCACTAAGCATTGGCGCTGGGCCTCAGTAGGACTCATGGCGGGCGTGATTCTGTATGCGCTCTTCATCCAAATGCCTGAGCCTCTGCAGCCCTTTTGGATTTCTACGGCCGGGGCAGCCGCGGTGTTTCAGGCAGTGCCTGACAGCGTGATTGTGATGGCGCGACGGTGGGCGGAATCCTTCGCGGGGATTAACGCGCGCGATCTTTTTGGGCAGCGGATGGCAAAGATTGCCGATGTCATGCGGGAAATGGCGAGGGCGTTTCGCGTCGATGACGAGGTCGAGGCCCCGGAAACCCAACTAGTGCAGTCGGTGATCGAATCTGTCTGCAAGAAGTGTTCCTTGTATCGGTCTTGCTGGGAGGATGAATTCTATCGCTCCTATCGAGGGTTGATTGATTTGAGCGCCAAGGCCGAGGAGGCGGTAGTGACCGCCGAGGATTTGGATGGGGATTTGGCGCGGCGTTGTATTCGCCCGGATGCCGTGGCCCACGCGGCCAACTTGGCCATGAATCGGGAAAAAGAGCGGGCCAACTTCGCCTTACGCATTAAGGAAAGTCGGGCTTTGGCGGAGCTACAGTTGACGGGACTTGCCCAATTAGTGGCTGAGATGGCAGACGATGTCCAGGATACCCCGCTGGTGAAACGGCGCCGTTGGCGCGTGGATCCCTTGCCATATCAGGTTGGGGTGGCCAAGCGCCCCCGTCGCGGGGGCGTGATTAGTGGAGATAGTGAGCTGATCTGCGATATTTCCCCGACCCGTGTGGTCTTTGGTATTTCCGATGGCATGGGCGTCGGTCCCCGTGCTGCATGGGAAAGCGGGACGGCCATGTCGCTCCTAGAGCAGCTTCTGATGGCGGGATTTTCCCAACCTCTCGCCGTGAAGGCGGTGAATACCACATTGTTATTGCGCTCGGTGGATGACCACTTTGCCACCTTGGACCTCCTAATGCTGGACCGAGAGGCACGCCAAGTGGAGATCGTGAAAGTGGCAGCATCTCCCACCTTCATCTGCCGGCGCGGGCAGGTTTTTCAGATCCAAGGGCACAGCCTTCCCGTGGGGATTGTCCAGGACGTGGTGATTGAACCCATTATGCAATCCGTTGAGCCGGGGGATATTGTGGTGATGGTAACGGATGGGGTCATGGAAGTGGATCAGAAAAGCGGAGAGGCGCGCTTGAAGCGGCTGTTGGAACAGATACCTACAGGAGATCCCGAAATGATGGCCGAGACCATCTTGAGCTTCATGCTGGGGGACAGTCAAGACGGGCGTGATGATGCCTTAGTGATGGTGATTGCGATTGGTGCGCAGCAATCCACCCCGTTGGCCGCAGAGCGGGTAGAAAACGCCGTAGGTGAATGGCAACGGGTAACACCCATGGCGTTCCGGGGGCGGTCCCCGTCCCGTCGGGGATGAGGGTGAATTTATCTTTAAGATGGGCTACACTCGACGCATGATCGAACACCCACTTGAGATACAAATGGTCCAAATGGCGGAGGCACTCTGGGATCCTGGCATCCCATTGGTGGTGGCCATCAGCGGCGGGATTGATTCTATGGCGCTCTATGCGCTTTTGGAGGCGATAGAGTCCGTACGGCCCGTCACATTGCATCCGGTCCATGTCCATCATGGGCTGAGAAGGGCCGCCGACGAAGACGCTGAATGGCTCTCGGGAGTCATCGAGGAGCACTATGGGCGGAGTCTGGTGGTGCTCCGCGTGGATGCCACGACAAAACCTGGCGAGAGTCTGGAAATGGCGGCCCGAAGGGCCCGGTATGGCGCGCTCTTCGAGTATCTAGGCACCTTGGGAGAACAGGCCCGCTTGGCTGTCGCCCACCAATTGGATGATCAAGCGGAGACGGTACTGATGCGGGCCCTGATGGGGACGGGCATTACGGGGTTGGGCGGGATTCATCGAACTCGAGGACCCATTGTGCGCCCCCTCTTGTCTGTGTCCCGCGCCCGTCTTCAAGCCTACCTCGTTGAACGTCACATCCCCTGGCGGGAAGACGAAACCAATCAGGACTTGGCGGTCCTTCGGAACCGGATTCGCCATCAGCTCATGGATTGGATTAGCCGCGAGGTGAACCCTCGGGCCGCCGAGGCACTGGCCCGCTTGGCGGACGATGCCCAGCGCGAACGCGAGGGGTTGGATCTTGCACTGGATCGGATTTTACGGGGCGAGGTTTATCAGTCGGCGGATCGTTTGGTGCTTGAGCCGTCATGGACGACATGGCCTCCCGCCTGGACCATTCGGATCTTGGAACGATTTGCCCATACCTGTCACTTGCGCCTGGCCCAGCATCATTATCTCACGGCGCTCAAGACGTCCATCACCTGGCCCGGCGGCGTTCAGGTTGAACACCGACCTGATGGCCGCTTGGAGGTAAGGCGGCGGATCGATGTGATCTTGCCGCCGCCGATGGTGTTACCCGACACGGGAGTTCTAAATTTCGGAGCATTTCGGATTGAGACCCGGTGGTCCCGTCCGGAGGATGCCGAACCCGGATGGACGGTGATTAATGGTCGCTGGCCCACAATTATTGTGAGGTGCTGGCAGCCAGGCGATCGACTAACGCCTCTGGGAATGAAGGGATATACGAAAAAGGTGCAGGACGTATTCGTGGACGCAAAGATTCCTAAGGGGTTGCGTGCCGTATGGCCCATTTTAGTGGCGGAAAATGGGCCCATCTTGGCCATTTTGGGGGTGCGTGTATCCGAAGAGGCGCGGGCCACGCCCGGCCAGCCCGTCTGGTTGGTTCGGGTCGTCCCGCCCGATATCGAGAACGGACCCTCTTAGTCGTGCCGGGTCACCTTCGCCGGGGAATTGCGGAAAGGTCCGGCCAAAAACTGCGTATGCTATAATGTAACCCGATATTAATTCGCCAAATTTGGGTAAGGAGAGCCTGATGACCAATCGGTGGGTACGCGGTATTTTAACCGCGATTTTTGCCTTGTTGCTTATTTCCACGCTCTGGGAATTGACCAGTGCCCCGGGCCGCGGGGTGGCCCAGGTGTCGTATAGCCAATTATTAAGGCTTGCCAACACGGGGCAAATTGCCAAGGTGGATATTAATCCCCAAACGCACGTGGCCACAGCGGTGACCACCAGCAAGAAGAGTTTCCAGACCGTTTATGCCACCGGTGGGACGGCCGCGTTGGCAGATACCATGGTCAAAGATCACGTGGGTAACGTTACTATATCCCATCCGGCGACCACCTCGTTCTGGCTCTCGCTCTTGACCAACTTTTTGCCGCTTTTGGCCATTTTGTTCATGTTTTACTTCTTCCTCAGTCAAAGTCAGGGTGGGGGAGGACGAGTCATGCAGTTTGGTCGCTCGCGTGCTCGCCTCCACAATGCAGACGAACGGAGGCGTGTGACATTTGACGATGTCGCAGGCGTCGAGGAAGAAAAACAAGAGCTAGCTGAAGTGGTGGACTTTCTTCGCTACCCCAAAAAGTATCTCGAGTTGGGTGCTAAGATTCCGAAAGGCATTTTGCTCTCCGGTGCGCCGGGAACGGGTAAAACACTATTGGCTCGGGCGGTGGCCGGGGAAGCGGGAGTGCCTTTCTTTTCCGACAGTGGGTCTGACTTCGTGGAAATGGTTGTCGGTGTCGGAGCGTCTCGGGTCAGGGACCTATTTGATCAGGCCAAGAAAAACGCGCCCTGCATTATCTTTATCGATGAAATCGATGCCGTGGGGCGCATGCGCGGCGCCGGTTACGGTGGCGGCCATGACGAGCGCGAACAGACGTTAAATCAGCTGTTGGTGGAGATGGATGGATTTGGACCCAACGAGGGCATCATTGTTATCGCGGCGACCAACCGTCCCGACGTACTGGACCCCGCTTTGTTGCGCCCAGGCCGGTTCGACCGTCAGATTGTGGTTCACCGTCCCGACGTCAAGGGCCGACTAGAAATCTTGAAGGTGCATACGCGCGGGAAGCCTTTGGATCCCGATGTAGATCTGGAACTCATCGCCCGACGGACACCTGGGTACACGGGCGCGGACTTGGCCAACCTCGCCAACGAGGCCGCTCTCTTGGCTGCACGAGCTCATCAGCGAACGATTCATCTCCACGATTTCGAGGAAGCGGCAGAGAGAGTTATGGCCGGTCCACAAAAGAAGAGCCGGACCATTTCGGAAAAGGAGAAGCGGGCCGTGGCCTTCCACGAATCAGGCCACACGCTGGTGGGCATGCTGGTGGAACACGGCGACCCCGTGCACAAGGTCACGATTGTTCCCCGGGGCATGGCGATGGGGTATACATTGCCCTTGCCCATTGAGGATCGCTATCTGGTAACGCGAGCGCAAATTCTTGATCAGGTGGCTATGGCATTGGGGGGACGGGCGGCCGAGGAGTTGGTCTTCGGTGAGGTGTCCACTGGGGCTCAAAACGACCTGGAAAAATCCACGGCCATGGTGCGGCAAATGATCACGGAGTATGGGATGTCGGACGAGCTCGGTCCCATGACCTACGGCCAGCGTCAGGACCATGTGTTCTTGGGCAGGGACATCGCGCGCGAGCCCGATTATGGGGAAGAAGTGGCCTCCGCCATCGACCGCGAGGTGCGGGAAATCGTCACCGAGCAATATCATCGGGCCCGCGAAATTTTAAGTACACACCGGGGAACCCTCAACCGACTAGCCTTGGCGTTAATGGAGAAAGAGACGCTATTGGCGGATGAACTAAAGACCATCGTTTGGGGCAGCGGCGTCACGGTGTAGTAAGACGACGCCCTGGAGGGAACAGTAGCCAAGGGGGCGATGATGTGGCCTGGTCTAGGACAGCAGATACCTTTTTAGGCGAGTGGACACAGGGGATGGGTTCATTTGTTTACCCCACCAAACGGTTTAAGACGGTTACCATCTATGCGGCCTGGGTTCGTGAACTCACGGTTGAGGGCCGGGCGGGGGGCGCCTTGTTGCCGCACGTCTTACGTCGGGGAACGCGCGCATGGCCGACGAGACGGGTGATGGAGCAACAACTGGAATCACTCTATGGCGCCAGTTTCCGTGCTGACGTTGGGAAATTGGGTGATAAGCAACTGCTCTCCTTTCACATTACCGTGGTGGACGGGCAATATTTGCCAGGCAAGCCCGATACGGTGTTAGATGCGCTCGACTTTTTGGCTGAGGTGATTGATCATCCCCGATTGGTGGATGGGCAGTTTCCAGCGGACGTGGTGGACCAGGAGAAAACCATTGTTAAACGCCAAATCTCCGCTCTCATCAATGATAAAGGGCAGTATGCCTTGTCCCGACTCATTGAACTGGTGGCGGATGGCGAGCCCTTTGGGCTAAAAAAGTTGGGTACGCCGGCCGAGGTGGATGCGGTTTCCTCATCGAGCCTGGTTCAGCTCTTAACGGAAAGCCGCGAGGCCAACCCTTTCGTGTTTTTAGTCGTGGGTGATGTTGATGCCGACAAAATTCACCAACATATAAGCCAGCGATGGGCGCGGGCCCATCGTCAGACCCTCTCCACCATTGTCCCTTATCGGGGCCAGCATCAGGGTCGGACTGTCGTTGAGCGCCAGGATGTGCGACAAGGGAAACTGAACCTGGCGTATCGAACGCAGATAACGGCCAATCATCCCGATTATCCGGCGTTAGTGATGTATGCTGGCATCTTGGGCGGATTCTCCCATTCGAAGCTGTTTATCAATGTCCGCGAAAAGGCAAGCCTCGCGTATTACGCCTATTCGCGGGTTGATCCGGCGTTGGCTTTGATGATTGTTGGGGCGGGCATCGAGTTTAAAGATTACGAAGCGGCCCGGCACATCATCGAGGAGCAGGTGGAGGCGATGCGGGCTGGACGCATAAGCCGGGAGGAAATAAGCTTTACCCGGAAGGCCTACGAAAACGAAATACTGTCGGAAGAGGATGGGCCTGGGCAACTCATTGGTCGGCAATTGGAGCAGGTATTGATTGGTGGGGGACTTTCTGGACCTGAGCTCATTGACGCCTTAAATGCGGTAACGCCAGAGGATATCACGCGGGTGGCCCAAGGGGTCGAGTTGGATACCGTGTACTTTTTGACCAACGAGGAGGAGGGGAGCCATGGCGGGTAAAGGAATGACGTGGACTGAGATCGGTGAGCAGCCCGTCCGCCAGCAGCTAGATTCGGGGTTGACCATCTTTGTGTTGCCGAAGCCAGGAATGAAGAAGACGTATGCCACCTACGCCACCCATTACGGCTCTATCGACAGTCACTTTCGTCGCCCGGACACCCATCAGGAAGTCCACGTGCCTGACGGGATTGCGCATTTCCTGGAACATAAGATGTATGAGAAGCCCGAGGGCCGGGACGTTTTCGAACGCTTTGCCGAGTTGGGGGCCTATACCAACGCCTACACGGAATATACCTCCACCACGTTTTTGTTCTCGGCGACGTCCGACATCGATGCGTGTTTGGAGACGTTGGTGCGTCTCGTCGAGGAGCCGTACTTTACGCCGGAAAATGTTGACAAGGAAAAGGGCATTATTGAGCAGGAAATTCGTATGTACCTGGACATGCCGGGCGATCGGTTGCACTCGAATTTAATGCGTGCGCTCTATCAAAAGAACCCGGTGCGTTTGGATATCGCGGGCCGTGTAGATTCCATCCGGACGATTACGCCCGATGATTTGTACGTGTGCTATCACACCTTCTATCACCCCAGCAACATGGTCTTTTTTGTGGCAGGCGACGTGGAACCGGGTCACATTATCGATCATCTCGCTCGTCTGGAAGCATCTCGTCAGATGAAGCCCAGCGGCCTCATCGATCGCATCTTTCCTGAGGAGCCTTTGGCGGTTCAAGAAAAACGTATCCAGAAGGCCATGCCGGTCGCGGCCCCCCTCTTTTTAATGGGATATAAGGATACTGCCGGGCTTCAAGGGTCGGACCTTTTGCGGCGGGACGTCACCATGGGACTCCTGTGGTCGCAGCTCTTGGGCCCAAGCTCCCACTTGTTCAACGATTTGTACCAGCAAGGGCTTATTAACGAACGTTTTTCCGCGCACTACGCGTGTGCCCAGTCATACGCCATGAGTATGGTGGGCGGAGAGACCCCAGAACCCGACCGTTTGGAGTCGATTCTCTTGGAACGACTCCCGGGGGAAGCGCTTCGTTCCGAGGATCTCGAGCGCTTAAAGCGGAAGGAAATCGGGGAGTTCGTGGCTCTTTTCGAGAATCTTGAAGATCTTGCTTATGCTTTTAACGCCTATTACTTTCGGGGAATCGATTTAAGTCTCGTGCCAGCGGTTCTCGACTCGATCACCATAGACGATATTGAGACCGCACGCCAGCAGCACTTTCGGGAGGAAGGTCGGGCGGTGTCTCTAATTGTGCCTGGACAGTCTGAAGGCGGAGTGTAGAAAGGGGAAACATCGTGCAGCCCGTAGTCTTAACTGGAGAGCACCTAACGATCGATGCGGTCTATGACGTGGCCGTTCATCATCATCCCGTCAGCCTTTCCCGAGAGGCCGCCGACAAACTGGCGGCCTCTCGTTCTATGGTAACGCGTTATTTGGCTGAAGGGCGGCGCATTTACGGCGTCACCACCGGTTTTGGCCGGTTTAGTGACGTGGTCATCGCCGAAGACGACCGGGCGCAACTGCAGTTAAATCTCATCCGTAGCCATGCAGCCGGGGTAGGGAAACCGTTTGACGAAGACGTGGCCCGAGCCATGCTATTGCTTCGAGCTAACGCCTTGGCCCGCGGAAATTCGGCTATCCGACCGAATGTGGTGGACCTCCTTTTGGCGCTCTTGAATTGCGGCATTACTCCGGTGATTCCCTCGCAAGGGTCGGTTGGAGCCAGCGGCGATTTGGCCCCCTTGGCTCACTTAGCCCTGGTTTTGGTGGGGGAAGGCGAGGCCTGGTATCAGGGCAAACGGATGCCGGGTGGTCAAGCTTTAGAACGGGCTGGTCTCGAGCCGGTCGCTCTGGAAGCCAAAGAGGGGCTGGCCCTCATTAACGGGACTCAAGCTATGAGCGCGTTAGGAGCACTTTTGGTTAAGCGAGGCAGCGTTCTGGGGGATTGGGCGGATATTGCCGGGGCGTTGTCGCTTCAGGTACTGAGAGGCATTCCTCAGGCCTTTATGCCGGAGGTTTTTGCCGTTCGGCCCCATCCGGGGCTTATCCGGAGTGCTGAAATTCTCCGCCAACTTCTTGAAGGCAGCCGCCTCACCACGGAACCGGGAGAGCTTCGGGTGCAAGACGCCTACTCCCTTCGCTGTATACCGCAAGTGCATGGGGCAAGTCGCGAAGGGCTTGAGCATGTTCGGGAGGTGGTGAGTCGGGAGATTAATAGTGCCACCGACAACCCACTATTCTTTCCGGACACGGATGAAGTGGTATCGGCGGGGAATTTTCATGGCCAACCGGTAGCTGTGGTGTTGGATTATCTCGGCATCCTTTTGGCGGAATGGGCGAATATTAGCGAACGCCGTACGGAACGGATGGTTAATCCCGCCTTGTCTGGCCTCCCACCTTTCTTGGTGACCCAAGGCGGGCTCAACTCTGGGCTCATGCTGGCTCAATACACGGCGGCCAGCCTGGTCTCCGAAAACAAAGTCTGGGCTCATCCCAGCAGTGTGGACTCCATCCCGACTTCGGCCAACCAAGAAGACCATGTCTCGATGGGAACCACGGCTGGACGAAAAGCGGCCATCATTTTGACCAACCTGCAACAGGTGCTGGCGATTGAACTTTTGTGCGGCGCCCAAGCCTCTGAATTGTTGGGCCCGGATCTCTTGTCACCGGCGGGGCAGGCCGTCTATGGCTTTGTTCGTCAATATGTCGCACCATGGGACGAGGACCGGGTGCTAAGTGCGGATATCGAGCGCCTTTCTCGCGCGCTTCTTAGTGCGGAGGGATTGGCGCTCGCTCAGGCGCTAGTTGCTGGAAGCGATAGTTGAAAGTCGGGGAGGGCCCAACGTAGTCCTTCGACAACGGGCTCAGGGTTGGCGGGGCTGGTGACGAATTCCGCCACCGCCTGCGCCGCCGGCTGTCCGTCGCCAATCGCCACCGACACTCCTGCCCACTCCAGCATGCGGACGTCGTTGGCGCCGTCGCCGAGCGCCAACACCTCGTGCCTCTTAATGTTCCACGCTCGGCAGAAGGTTTCCAGCGCCTCGACTTTATCGACGCCGGGGGCACAAATGTTGACCTCGCGATATCCGACATGTGGGAAAATGGTTAGCTCATAGTCCTCGCCCCGCATGCCGAAGCGCCGAACAAAGGAATCGACGGATTCGAGTCCGGACAAGAAAATTTCTAATGGGTCGATGTTTAGCGAGTGGGCTAGGTCTGTCACCAGCCTATCTTCTGGTCTGAGCCAGCATAATTGATGGGCGAGATCAAACCGGTTATACACGACCGGGCGTCCGGCGCCCAGATAGCAGCGAACCATGACGCCACTCTGGTTGGCCCAGGCGACAAATTCCCGTGCGCGGGCAGCAGGAACCCCGCGACGATACCATTCCGCCTTTCGATCGGAGTCATACCCGTATGCTCCGTTATGGGTAATAATGGGACCGACAATGCCGATGGCCTGTTGAATGCGCAAGACCGTCCGCCAACTACGTCCGCTGGCGAGTATCACCAGCATACCTTGGCGGGATAATTGGGCGAGGGCACGAGCCGACTGGGGTCGGATACGGGCCTGGTGATCTAATAAGGTACCGTCTAGGTCACAACTAATTGCTCGAATCATTTTCGCCTACCTCCTAGGCAGGGAAACCCCACCGAATTCGCGAATGGGTAGATGGAGGGTTTATTCGTGCCACTGAACTTCTATCAAGGGTCCATATCCAGTCTTCATCGTCATTTTCAGGAGTCGTTAAACCGGATTCCGCCCGACCATCGACAGCAACATCGGGTTCTCGTGCCTTCGGTCCAACTGGCTCGCGTGTTAGAACACCGCCTTACCGCTGGCATTACGATTACAGCGCTGGACGAATGGCTGGAACAGGGACTCCCTCAGCATATCACGCGCATTCCCTCGGGTGCATGGGAAATGTTGTCCCGCGCCATTCCTGACACCGTGATTCCCGAAACCCTGCAACAGGTACCGGGGCTTTGCCAAACAGGCGTCGCCATTGTCCGGCAGGCCCGTCTGGAAGGCGTGCCCCCACTTCGCGCTTTTCCTCACGATAGCCTGCCATGGGATCGATTATGGCAACATCTCGATCGGAGGCTCAGCGGACCTGCCTTCGATGACCTCCGCATGTATGAGTATGCCGCGAAAAGCCCTGGCGTGCTTGGTGATGCCGGTGAAACCATCTATCTTTATGGCTTTAGCCATTTTTCACGCCGCCTCTGGGCGCTTCTTGGATCATGGGCACAACGTCATACTATCCAGGTCTGGGCCATCCAGGGAGCCATGGACGAGAGTGACCTCGCACGGCTTCAACGTTTTCATGGGGAATTGCACACATTGCCGCCGGCGGAGACCCGAACCCGCTTTGAAACCATCCCCGTGGAAGGGGACACCATCGAGGGGTTGGCCAAGGTCTTCCGGGAACGGGGGATTGGCCTCGACCAGGCAGTCGTTGCCACCAGCTGTCCAGAGAACATACCGGTGGTATTACGATGGTTGGGCGCCGTGGGGTGGACTTCCGATCCGTTTTCCCATAAAGACGAGGCGGTGGACCGCTGGCAGATGATGCTTCGGGTAGCGTTCGGCTCGGCGACGTCGGGAGAACGGCAATATTGGGAACGGTTGGGGGGACGGCTTGATGATACCGAGGGATGGGGGAAACAGTTGCGTGAGGCTCCAACCTGGCATGCCTTGGCTCGTCTCGCCGAGACGGCAATGCGTGACCGTGCGTTAACGTCGCTGGCAGCGGGATCCTTGGATGCCCTTTCTCTTTATGACCAATGGGAAGTACCCATGACGGTCGATCTCCGTTATGAGGCACTCGCATGGGTTTTCGCGCCCAATCCTACGTCTCTTCCCGTGCTTTTGCTTGAAGACGCGGTTTGGGTGCCAACCTCGGTGTTCGTTTTGCCGGAGGAGGGAGCTTTCCCGCGTCCCATCCCGCGCACGGTGTTTGACCGAGACCAAGCCTTAAGGGATTGGCTTCCCGGGTCGTGGCCCGAGTCGTACGACCTTCACCTCATGCATGCGTTGGAAATCGATGGCGAGGTCGATTGTTGGTTCATGGCAAGGAATCCGTCCCACGGGCACGGTTTGGCCGCATCCTCGGACGCGGCCGCTTCGAGGCGCATACGGGCATGGTATGAGGGATGGCGGGAGTCACCGGTATTTACGGAATACCAAGGCGAGGTGCTCGTCAACGCCATGCCGCAATTGCCCCCACGGCTTAGTGCGTCGCTACTCGAAGAATTTGGCCGCTGTCCCTTGAGCTTTTTGCTGTCACGAGTCGTAGGGGCGCGAGCTCGCGAAGAGGACACGGTGGAGGTTGATCCGCGCCTTCTTGGGCAGTGGGCGCACCGGGTGATGGAAATCATGGTGCGGGAGAAGGTTTCGCTGTCACAAGAGGCCGTGTTTGGCGCACTTCAGCGCGCCATTGAGGAAAATCCGCCTCCGCGTCACGTGGCGGCGTTTCATATCCAATACCAACGTGACCGGCTGACCTCTGAACTTTACGAGGCGCTTTCGCGTGACGGGTGGAACCCTCGCATTGATTCCCATGTGGAGGTTTCGCTACAGTGGGAGTTTGTCTTCCCAATGACCGGCCGCATCGATCGGCTGGATTTCTTGCCTGAGGGCGGCATACGCCTCGTGGATTATAAGACGGGCCAAGTGGCCAACCCTTCGACGATCGATCCCGCCCACTTGCAGTTGCCGCTCTATTGGGAGGCGGTGTCTTCCCGCTACCAGAAGCCGGTCACTGCCGAGCTTTTCGGGATTAGTCAAAAGGCGGGCTTTCGCCAACGGGTTCTTGAAGTTGAGGACGCGGGGCATCTTCGCGATACGCTTACACGGACACTTTACGGGATGCGTGAGCGAATGGAACAAGGCCGGTTCTATCCGCTTCCTGACCCCCGTGGGCAGCCCTGTCGGGGGTGCGACTACAGGGACGTGTGCCCGGCTCGAGTCGGCGAATATGCGCGACGGAAAAACGAACGGGCCGCCGAGTTCATAGCCTTATGGAAGGGGGAGGACAATGGAGCCAGTTGATGCCCATAATCGGCGATGGGCTGTCAACGCTGATATCAACGTCTTGGTGGAAGCAGGCGCCGGGACGGGAAAGACCACCCTCTTAATCGATCGGGTGCTAGATGGCCTTAACCGCCGTCAAATACCTTTAAGTCGCATGCTGCTCATCACCTTCATGGAAAAGGCGGCGGACGAAATGCGGGCGCGTTTAAAGGCCCGGCTTTTAGCCTCTCAAATGGGGGACAAGGTTGTTGAATCGTGGGTTTCGTCGGCGACCATTACCACCATCCATGGCTTTTGCTACCGCATTCTTCAAGAGTATGGCCGGGACTATGGGATACCCATTGGCTTTCATATTCTTGACGAGGTTGATGCCGACCGCCTTTGGGAAGAGACCTTTCAGAGTTGGGTGCAAAATCCGGAGTACAGTGCGGCCATCCTAGACTTGTTGCATGCGGGCATCACCTATCAGCAATTGCAAGACTGGGCCCGTAACATCAGTCGTTGGCAGACGATCCCACCCACGGAGGGGGACCTTCCTCTGCTCAGGGGGTTTGTCGATCGGTTTGGCACCGAGGTCCGAAAACTACGGGATCGGGCCTTGGCGGATGCGCTGCCAACGGATGGAGGACGGGAGCAAATCATCGCGATTGCTCGCCAATTTGAGTGGTTAGAGCAGGTGGACGCCCGCGAATGGCCCCGTATGCTCGCCCTTTGGACCACGGGGCTTGGTCCTAAAGGGAATCAAAAAAATTGGGCGCATCCTGGGTGGCTCAAGGAACAGAAAGCTTGGCTGAAGGAGCTGAAGGAGAGTCTTGGGCTACTACGACAGCAAATGGCAGACGCCTATCTTCACCTGTGGATTCGATTAGTCGGCGAGTCGTTTGTGCCCCTTTGGCGCCACGTGCGGTTTCAACAGCTGGCACTAACTTACGATGACCTTCTGATTGAAGCCGAACGTATCACTCGTGCTGAGCCGGTTCGGAGGTCGTTGTCCCGGCGCTATCAATTAGTCATGGTGGATGAATTTCAAGACACGGATGCCCTTCAAACGGCGATTATCCGCCGTTTGGTAACTCCCCCCGGCGCCGACAGCTTAAGTGCCGGCGACCAAGGGCGGCTCTTTTTGGTGGGTGATCCCAAGCAATCCATCTACCGGTTTCGCGGTGCAGATGTGGAGACCTACGCGAGTATGCGCGACGAGGTCGAGGCTACGGGAGGAGCTCTTATACCGATTTGGCAAAACTTCCGATCGAATGCGGCCATATTAGCGTTCGTCAATCGCTGGTTTTCCGAGCGGTGGCCGAAGGAGCCCGATCCGGAGTGCCCCTACATCCCCCCCTTTCAACCGTTGGCAGAGAGCTTTTCCGCAGATGGCCGAGAGCGCGTACGCGTTGTTCAACTGGGGGACCGGGACATGGGGGCGCGGGACAAACGGCGTCTTGAGGCGGAGGACATCGCCCATGTGATTGCCCAGGCGGTAGAAGAGGGCTGGCCTGTCCGGACCAGCGAGGCCAGCCGTCCCATGACTTATCGCGATATCGCTCTCATTGTCCCGCAAAGAACCGAATGGGAGCTGTACCGGCAGGCCCTTCGAGCGAAAAACATCCCGGTTTCCACCCGGAGCGGCCGCTCGTTCTTCGAACAAGATGAAGTCCGTGGTCTGATGCATCTATTTCGAGCACTCGAAATGCCGGAGGACACATTAGCTGTGGTGGGGTGGCTTCTTTCGCCGTGGGTGGCGTTTAGCCATCGGGATTTATTCGAACACAAAGCGGTCGGGGGAAGCTTTGACTACCGAGAGAAAGCTGTTGGGCTACCGGAGGTCCTAGCATGGTTTGAAAAGCTTGCCGCATGGCACGAAGTATTTTGGCGAATGGACGCCGAAACCGTGATCCAAAGGGCCATGGCGTCGAGTCCCCTGTTGGCCATATTGAGCGAGCGGGGCGACCAGGCGGCCCTCGCCAACCTGGAAAAAATGCGGGAGCTTGCGCGGACATTAGGGGGTCGCTGGACCATCTTTGACTTCACACGGTGGTTCTATGATCAGGTCCACCGGCAACGGCCATTTGATGAGGCGCCGGTCGCTCAGCATGACGAGGCAGTGAACCTTTCCACTGTTCACCAAGCCAAGGGGTTGGAATGGCCAATGGTGGTGGTCGCGAACTGGAAGCCCAAAGAAACGTATTTAGAACCGGGCGTGCAGTATAATCCTCGGTTGGGGCGGGCGGCCTTAAGACAGGAGCCGTGGGTCAGTCGGCACTGGGAGCAGTTGGAGGGCGATCACCGTCTACGAGAGGAAGCCGAAGGGGATCGTCTTCTGTACGTGGCATTAACCCGGGCGCGCGACTATCTGTGGTTCTATGCCTCCTTCGTGGACCCTCTTGGAGGTCGGTAAAGGCACATCTTTTGTTCGTTATCTTTGTTGGTCAATGGGCAGTTTCATGACCCTTTCCAAACGCCGCCGGGACTGTCGATCACGATGTCTAAGCGAGGCTTGACCGCATACCTTCTTCATGAGGGGGAATTTCCGTGCGCGGGCAGCGGCGCTTCATCGTCGTCGGGGTAGTGCTTTTGGCCATCTTGGTCCTACTGTCTGGATTTCATCGGGTAAAGGTCATCCAATTTGACGCCGGTCCCATGGCCGTCGACCTGCCGTTCGGCAACACGCGGGATGCGGTCGGCCGCGCCGTGGGAATTGACGGACGCGTGTACGGACCGCTCACCTTTGCGGCTAATGGCCAGTCCCTGGTGGTGGCGGATACCTACCGGCAACGCCTCTTAACGATCGAGGGGGGGCGCATGACGGAGATTCCGACCCTCAACCAATTAGTCGAAGATGTGCAGATGGGGGCCAAGAACAGGTTGTTTGTGGCCGACAATCGTGGATTAGCTGTGTGGATGATTGCTCGTGGGCGTCGGACCAAGCTGCTTCAGTTTCGGCATCTTTCTGGCTATACGGAAGCGCTTTGGCATTTGGCGCTGGGCGCGAACCGAAAGCTGTATCTGGAAATGGTGCGGTTCGGGCATGGGACCTTCTCGGCACAACTGGATGAGTATTCCATGACTGGACGATTTCTTCGCCGTCTGGCAACGGCGGCCGGGGGACGGGTCGAGCCGCTCACGCCCCTCAAGGGCAGTTTAGTCTCTGAACCGGTGCGAAATTTCCAAGTATCGCCCCAAGGCGAGCTCTATGTCGAGCCGGCGCCAACGCCTGGTAAAACGCGTGCCGTGACCGTCTATAGCTCCGACGGCCGGTTTCTACGCCGTATCGAACTCCGCTGCCCGGTGCCGCTTCACCACGCCGAGCTTCTCGGGGTGAGCGGCCAAGGGTGGATTTATTTGGGGGCGAACCTAACCGATCCCTACCAAGCCCGGGTGCTGGTCGCTAATGGAGACGGGCACATTATCGCGGACATCCATGTGTCGGCGGTTCCCGTGCATGCCGCAACGTACGGGCGTGTGTTGCCCTCAGGTATTTTGTATTTGGATCAAAGTTCCCCCAAGCGGTATCGACTTGCAACATACCGGCCGGTGGTACGGCGAGTTTGGCGTTGGACCGGGTTCTAGTTGGGGCGATGTCCGTGACGGCTAAAAAGGGAACCTAGTGTCGCTCTTGGGTTTGATAGACCGCTCGGGGGACGTGGGGTTCTTTAGCGTGACTTGAGCGGCAAAGGAGCTTGAACGTGCGCGTGGGCTTAGTCAGGAAGCCAAATCGAGCGCGTGATGGTTCGCGCGGAGACGAGAACAAATACGCGCGAAAAGTATGATTCCGGAACGTGTCTCAGCGCACGGTCCAATACCGAATTCACGGCGGCCAAGCCCGTGTGGCCCATGCGGACCGCCAGAATTCCTCCGCACGGCTCCGGTGGCAATTTTTCCATCAACCAAAAATCCTGATAATTGAGTGGAATCAACACCCGCTCCGTCTCACATGCGAACCGGTACACGACATCGTCTTCCGAACTGAGCAAACCCGCGGCAGACAGTACGTCGTGCCCGCCGCTCCGTAGCCACCGATCCGTCTCGGCCGCAATGTTCTCATCCAATAGGATTCTCAGACATTCTAGTAAAAATGGACCTGTTAAGACTTTATATCACCAACCAGTAGCCACCTGCCGTCCCATAGGGTTCGATGCGCTGTAACTCTTCTTTGTTTAAGTCTCCGCTTCACCCCCGTCCCTCCCATGCGATATCATGACGACGACAGAATGCTTTATCAGGAGGGTGTAAGATGACGATTCCAGAGCCCGATTGGCGGGTATTCAAGGAGGTTCGGGTAATCGCGCTGGACCGACTGTGCGATCGAATCTTGGGGGAATGCCGAACCATATGCGACGACGACACCCAGACGGCGCATAACCGCTATCTCAAATTGTATGAACTCATCCATAAACGTGATGAGGACATCCAGTGGGCTTTCGATGATTTCCGTCGAACGACGGCAATCGCCTGCCTCACATCCATGTGGCAACTCGGATTAGTGACCCTGGTTGAATTGGATCGGTTCAGTCTCGACACCCGCCATCGGGTGCTGTGCGACAACTAACGCTTAGTTTTGCACGGCAGCCAAGGCTCTCTATCACGATTATGACGGACGGGCTTAATGCGCACTCGCCCCCGAAAGCAGATGATTCGCCACATGAAGGACTTAGACGTGCTACATGCATGCCCATCGATAGTCTCAGTGGTTGTCAAAACCTTGGATGGGGTAACTCGCCTTCAGGCGTGGCGAAACGTCCGTCGCCACAACCCTCCCCGTTTCCCCACTCACCGTAATCTCTAGGACGGGCGGGAATTGACCGTGTGAAGGTCTGTGGAGAAACTGATTCCGGGGTGTCTCGAAAAAGAAATACGGTTCCAGCCACACGCCGTGCCATCGCTGGTGGGCTTGCGTTGAGAGGCTCTGAATCGGCAGTTTCAACAATCGGTGTTCTACCCCATACCGGAGAGCAACTCGTTGTGCGGTCCCCCATGATGTGGAATGGTAGTATCGGTAAGTCCAGACACTTCCGAACACCACCAGCACAGCCAGTACAAGCACTCTGACCACCCACTGCGCATCCATGATTCTCACAGCCGAGACCTTCTTTCGGGTTACCTTGGTATTCCACGGGTTCACTTCTGCTCATATTCGAGACTTTCTTAACGATTGCCTGCAGGACTCCCCTCCCAAAACCGCATCAATACTTCCCCAATTGCCGACGTCGGAGTGAGGCAGATAACGATGTCGCACACACACCCACGGGTGACGGCATTATCCTGCCTACAGATTGCGTCGGACACGTCACGGTCGCCATAATGTTGGAGAGGGCACCGGCTGAGGCAGAACGGACACCGGTGTCTATTGGGAAACATACCACCAATACAAACGGGAGGGTTCCTATGAATCTTCACTCCATACTTTTTTGGGCCTTGTGGGCGGCCTGGATCATCATGGAAATCCTCGTGAATCTACGGGCTCGGTCCCTGCGAACACAATCGTCCGGCGCCACCACGAAGGCCGACCGTGGCTCCGTGTGGTTTATTTTCGGCGGGATGTATATTCTCATTCTCATCGCGTTTTTCTTGGCTATGAACGGGATCGGGCTGATGCCGCCGTGGGTCCCCTATGTAGGAAACGCGGTAATGGCCTGTGGCCTCATGATGCGGTACAGTGCGATTACCCAATTGGGGCGCTACTTTTCCTCCACGGTGCAAATTGCGTCCGGTCAAACGGTTATTCAAACCGGATGGTATCGAACGATTCGCCACCCCGCTTATACTGGCGGCTGGTTGATTGCCGTGGGACTGGGTTTAGGTTTAGATACGTGGGTTGGTACCGTCATCATCGCGGTCGGCCTCTTCGCGATCTATCTTCGTCGGATTCGCGTCGAGGAACAGGCCCTCGTGAGTCACCTGGGTTCGTCCTATTCGCACTATCGCCAGAACACGTACCATATGTTTCCATGGATATGGTAGCGCCACCGCCTTCCGGCGTGGCGATGCAGCCAACGCCGGTGCAAGCGCTACGGGACACTCGCCCCCTATAGCGCCGGATGGTCGCCAGAATGTCCGAGGATTATACTAGGCTCAAAGCCTGTAGTCTATTATCGAGTGGTTTTGTAATCCTAGTTGATGCGAGGCGGTACCGATGTCTCAAGACCCTGACGTGGCACGCATTGTCCGCTGGCTCCGTCTCTTGAATCAGCGAAATGCCGCGGCCGTCGTGCGGGACTTTTCCCCGGATCTCCGCGCCGTCATGCCCGCTCCCCTCCTGCAACTGGCATGGGTGTATATAGCCAAACTGTCCATTTCTATTTGGCCATATACACATGAGACCTGTGGGCCAATTTCTTCGATCCTTGAGGTACCGAATCATGCATATTCGGGCCGTTTCGTCCCTCATTCGCGTCGCTAAGTAATCCCCGCTTGCTGAGCTTATCAGGCACAAGACCGATAGGGAAAGACGTGGGGCCGTTGTCAGTGCGTCACTGTGCCAAGTAGTGCCGACCTCTCCAACGTCATTCCGGGACGACAGAGTCATCGAGGGCGATAAAGGTGCTCTGATAGGATCTCCGTGGGACGGCCGAAAATCGTGCCTCGGCTCCCCCAGCAAACTTTTGCGTTTGTTTCGGTTAATTCGTATAATGCGATTGGAGACGGGTAGACTCAGCCGCAGAGGAGGGGAGCATTTTGGCTGATAAAATATTAATCGGGCCAGACGAGCCCGATCTCGAAAGCATTAAGCGAGTGGCTGGCGACTTGGTTGCACACCCGAACACGAACTATGTCCTGGTGGATGAGCAGCGCGTTGAGGTGAAACTTCCCACTCCGCTGGTTCGCGTTTTAATGGAGGCAGCAAGACAACTGGCTAAGGGCAATTCTGTGTCCATTTTGCATTACGAAGAGGCGCTGACGACACAGCAGGCTGCGGATTTGCTGCAGGTGTCCCGTCCGTATTTGATTCGTTTGTTGGAAGAGGGGAAG
>DAHWKG010000217.1:0-5190 GCA_027343765.1 Sulfobacillus sp. | reverse complement strand
CTATATTGGGGGTCCAGACACGTGATTAATGACGTGTAGGCCCGAACGTATATCTCACGGTCCCGAGCGATGCTCGGGCTTTTTCTATTTTGAGACGCGTAGAGAGGAGGTGATTGCAGCCATGGGGGGTCTTGTTGCAGCGCGTCCGCGAAGAAGGGCGGGAGTTGTTTCGCCCCGTGGAGGTCGCACAGATGGGCGGGTACCCGTAGGCATTTATCCGCCACTTGATCGCCACCGCGCAACTTGAGCGTTTTTGCGTGACAGGGGCGCTTCGCCTCCCTTTTGCCGCCGCAGAGCGGCAATATAACAGCTGGTCTCCGGGCCGTCGAATGCTTCGTTCGTTCATTTTTAGCAGGCGAACGTCTATGGCCCGGGGGATCGTCCGAGAAAGGAGCGACCGCATGGTTTTCGAATCATTGATGCATTCCGTACTTGAGCGATGTCCATCCCGCCGGGATATGTCCCGCGCGTGTTTTTGCGGCGCCAAGCCAGTATATGAAATTCCTGGCACCCGCTATTGTTACTGCATTATTCACGCGCAGGACGTGGCTCTGCGCTACCGGCGATGGTTAGCGAAAGGCGGGCATTCACGCTATGACGGGGGCGCAGCGTAATGCGGCCCCTGGGGATGGCCAGGCCCGTCTCTCGGGCCACAAGAAAGGATGATCATGATGCGCATGGCCATTATCGGGCCGCCTGATACGCCGCGTCAGGCCGAGGCCGACGCGTTGGGCATGACCACCCAACTGTTCGACGGTCCGTACGATCCGGACGCCCAGGGCTTGCTCTGGATGTCCTTGAACCGGGCGGCGCCTGAGGTCGTGTGGTGCATATGGGATGCCTTGGAACAACCCGATGTCGAGTTGATTCGCCAATTTCGGGTCATTCGTGGGGCCACGCGTGTCATCGTCGAGTTGTCGGAGGCGACCACACCGCCCGACGCGCGGATTTCGATCTTGGTGAGTCTGGGCATTTACGATTTAGTGCGGGCGAATGAACCCATGGCCGAGGTGTTGGCCCGCACGCCGCAATATGGGGATGTGGCCCGCTGGCATACCAGCGCATCCCCTCGGGGTGACGGGCTCCGTGTGCCCGACGTGGTGGTCGATCCGGAAATTGTCGCCGCACAGACGGTGGCGGTCATTTCCGGCAAGGGGGGCGTGGGCAAGACTAGTTTTGTCGCGAATTGCTTGGCGGCTGCGGCGGCCTGGGGAGCGGTTGGCATTGATGCCGATTATATCAAGCCGTCTCTCCACTTGGCCTTTCGGGCAGCTGATGCGGTCGGCGATCATGACCTCGACCAGTTGATGGCGGCGGTGACCGCCCCATCGGATGCGTTGCATCCCGAATGGTCGGCGCGGGACCGCCAGACCATTCGGGAATGGGTCCGCCAGGCCTGGACGGTCCAAGACGGCGTGCGCGTCGTCACTGGACCCAGCCGCATCCGCGATGTCATGTCGTCCGTCCCGCCCGGCTTGGTGTCGGCGTTGGCCGAAGCCGCGCAAAAAACCGCCCGCCTCACCCTGATCGATACCCCGGGTTCCACCCTTGAAACCAGTTGGGTTGAGGCGGTGGAAGCGGCGGATTGGATTGTGCTGGTGACGACCCCCGATTATGCCGCCGTGTTGGAATCGCTGGACGTGCTCCGGAAATTAGACTATCTCCACATTCCTCGTTCCCGTGTCTGGCTCGTGATTAACAAGCGGGGCCGATCAGGCTACAGCACGGCGGAAATCACGCAAACGCATTTGAAAGACCTTCCGCTCCTCGCGGTCCTCCCGGACCAACCGGGCCGGTGGCATCAGGCCTGGCGACTGCATCGCCCGATGGCACTGAAGGACTCGAAAACGTGGATGGCGATTGTGCGCAAGATGACAGGATTAGAACCCGATCGTCCTAAGTCAAAACGTCCGTTTCGCTTCCGACGACGAAAGACTCATTAAGAGGCCCCGGGACAATCGATGAGAACAACCGGATTCATACAAAAAACTACCGTAGGAGGTTGACGATGGCTACAGCACAACCCATTCAGGTCACCCTGTCCAAAGGGGTGGCCGTAGGACTGGCAATCGCCGCCGCCGTCGGATTCTTGTCCGGCGGCTTTACCTTGGGGGTGGTCGCCACGCATGGTTTTCAGACGTCGACGCCAGCATCCCCGTCGACCACGGCGGCCCCCGGCGGTGGAACCGTCGGATCCCCGGACACTACGACGCCCAGCGGCGGACCGTTTACCACGGGAGCGACGTTCAACTTTAAGACTCCCGTCGAGAATTTGGCCGGGAAGACGACGACCCTGGCGCGGGGTTCCCAGGGCACGGTCGTGATGGCCATGGCGAGCTGGTGTTTGTTCTGCGCCTATGAAGACAAATATGTGATGCCGCAACTAGCGAAGACGCCGGGGGTGGCGATTGACATCGTGGATGTCTCGCCGCAAGGGGGCATTGGCAACCCGGGCCCCGAGAGTCCCGCGTTCTCCGGGCATGACGGGACGGGCGGATCGCTCAATACGGCGGGGATGATCGCGATCATGACCCAATACACGAAGACCTTCGGGACACTGAATGCGGCCAATATCCACGTCTACGTGGCCCCGAGCAAGACCCGGACGGCCTGGAATGTCCAAAGCTTTCCGACCCTCGCATTTATTGGCGCCCACGGGAAAATCGCGGTCGTCCCCCCGGGGGCTCAGACAGTGGTTCAAGCCCAGAGCGATTTGCACCAGGCGATGGGGGGCTAGCTTCGCGGCCCCAATATACAGCGTTTGGAAAAGGGGTGGGCACGGGGCGCGTCGAATGCCCAGAGTATCCGACGCGCCGCGTCCCGCGCAGTGTGACCGGCGGCATTCTATTTAGAGGAGGACAAGACTCTATGCCTCAGCGTAATTTAGCGGATCCGATTATCGTGACGGCCCGGCGCCCTCTCTGGCCCTGGCTGGTCGGGGCCGGGGTGGTCATCGTGGGGGGCGGCGCAACGTGGCTCATGACCCATCAGGCCGCGGCCAAGCCGACAACCGTGACCAAGGCGCCCGTCCATCATCACACGACGCGGCCCACGTCGAAGTTCCAGCCCCAGGCGGGCACGCCCAACTACGTGCCCAAGTCGCAGCCAAAAAACGGCCAGGTGTTCCAAGCCATGGCCGCTATCAACGACAAATACATGACCTGGGGAGATCAGCAGATTGCCAAAGCCATTCCGTCGATTCCGTCCCGCGGCCCCAACGCGGGGATGCTCACCCCGGCGATTTTGAACAGCCCCTGGGTGCTGAAGCATTACCCCGGACCGAAAGTGCCCACGTCGTTAGCGGCTGCGGGCGTCAAGCTTCCTGCCGGCACCCCCGCGAATGGCAGTATCGTGGGGCTGAGCCTCGGCGACATGCAACAAGCGCTAAAGGCTACCGGCTTTTTCCCGCAGTTGACGCCACAGCAGCTCCTCGGAGCCTATCAGACGGCGGCAAAGTACGTGATGGCCTCGCAAGGCAATAATCCGGCATCGTCGATACAGTACAACGATCCCTACGCCGATGGCGGCCAAGAAGACGCAAGCTGGTTCGCGGGTTCGCACGACAACGCCGCGTGGAATTTCATCGCCCCGGCCAGTCAGGGCGGGATGTTGCCGCTCCGGCAGGTGAATTATGACAACTGGGTCTCCTTCACTCTCAATGCGGGCAATTATTACAATCTCGTGAAAGTCTCGCCGGTTGTATCGCATCCTTCCGGTCACGTGGTGGTGGGCGATGTGGGGATTGAGAATATCACGGATCATATTATTGGCAGTGATCTCGTGAACGGTAAACTGGTCATTGGTCAGTATAGTGGGTCTATCGGCGAGGTCTCGCTGGCGCTGATTAAAGACGGCAGCCAGGAGCGCTGGTATGTGACCGCGATGAGTGGCATTAGTGGCAGCAACACGCCCACGCAGACCTACTGGACGGCCCCCGCGAAATAGCGGGGGTCTCATTGTCCGTGGGGCAGCATCCGGACTCATACCATCTGCTGTTGGGGTATACAGAACCCTTTTTTTGTTGTAGAACGGAACCATAGCGACTTTTCGGATATATATCTAAGATAAGGAGAAATGGGCATGTTTAAGGGAAGAGGGATAAGTATTCCTGAAGAGATTCAAAGTAGGGGAGGTGCAGAAATGCGGTCGGAAAACGAGGCCTATTTGACCGTGTATCGCTTTGTTCGCGAACTGGCTCGCTCCCAGACTGTAAAGTCTATTCACAGCCTAATGGTAGGGACCGAGATGCATGTGTGGGTGGTTTTGCGGGACAATAGCCGTGAGGCACGATATTCAGTGTATGACGCTCAACTGCGAGCGGACCCCGAGTTTTTGCTGACCCTGCATTTCACCGATACGGTCGATCGCATCCCTGCTGATGCCGAAAGAGTGGATAGAGTCGGCGTATGAGCTCTTTATTGTCACATGCGGCCCAAATCACGGCCAATCAGGATATGGCTAAGCATTTAGAGAGTCTGCATACGGACGCAACTCTAGGTGATGGCAGTCGACAATGGCGGATGACCTGTTACTTCTATGCCGCCGCACACCATGTCGAAGAGCAGCTGCAGAAACATGGCTATGGACCGTCCGGTAACCATAGCGCCCGCAAAAAGAATCTTCGGCACGTCTGGCACGCATCTCGGCCCAACGCCGTCAAAGCGTACATGGATTTGGAAACGCGTTCGCGGGAAACCCGGTATGACGGCATTGTACCCACTGACCCGGAATTGTCGGACGCTCAACGGCAGCTAAATGAAGTGTTGGCCGATTTGATCTAGATATGGCGACAGCTTTCTACTAGCACGAAACCTCGGTGTGATAGTCAATCACCTTGGTCGGAGTCCCCGCTGCCGAATTTAGACGGACGGTTCTTCCTGAATCCAAGTTGAGGCTGCCCACTATTGTTGCATCCCGCGTTATCCCAGTTCCACCCGGAAAGGGTGGGGCTTTTTTTGTCGCGATACGTCCGCGAAAGGAGGTGAAATGAGACACATGCATCATCCATCCAAGAAGATCCGCGATCATCCCCAGCGGCGATGGCTCCTAGGGCTGGCGGTGTTGGTCCTGCTGTGGTTCGGCACGATCGTCGGCGGAGTCGCGTTTGCAAATGGGGGCGGCGGCGGCAATGGCTCTTGCCAGACTACCTACAAGTGCGTCGGCTATCACAAGGAAGACCAATGTTACGTG
>DAHWKG010000209.1:0-11433 GCA_027343765.1 Sulfobacillus sp. | reverse complement strand
GCCGCGGGGTCGCTCAGCCCGATCAAAGCGCTGGCGTCAAGATGGGAGTCTTTTGTCACGTCAATCTCGAAAGTCACGGCGAACGCCCCGATTCATATCAGTATCCCTACCGCAGCCGAATGCGCGGATCGATCAGCCCGTAGATGCTGTCAACGACAAAATTGGCCAACACGATCCAGAAGGCCCCAAACAGGACGGTGCCGATCACCAATGGAACGTCCAGCGCCTTGATGGCCGCCCATGCCTGAAGGCCAATACCCGGCCATCCAAAGACCGTCTCTACCACAACCACACCGGCCATAAAATAGCCAAGGTCCATACCAATCTGGGTGATGAGCGTGGTCATCACCTGCGGCATCACGTGTCGCACCAACACCGCCCACTCTGACAACCCCTTGGCCCGGGCCGTGGCGATATACTGCTGGGGTAGCACCTCAAGCACCCGCGAACGGACGAGCTGCTGGTAATAGGCGGCGCCACCGATACCGAGGGTGAGCCCCGGCAAAAAGCCATACCAGAGAACAGGGCTTCCCGTACCGCCTAGTGGAAACCAGTGGAGCTTGAACGCCAGCACAAACAGCAAAATGATGCCCACCCAGAACTGTGGCAATGCGATGGCCGCCATACTAAGCACGCTACTGACCCGATCCAGAAGGCCTCCCTGGCGCACCGCCGATAAAATCCCCAGCGGCAATCCCAAAATCAGTTCCCAGACGACGCCAGAGACGGCTAGAATCGCCGTTGCTGGGAATTTCGCCAAAATGTCGCCAAGCACGGGGGTCCCAAATTCAATCGAGGTGCCCAAGTTGAAGTGTACGAGGTTCCAAAGATAGTGGCCGTACTGGACATAAAGCGGCGCGTCGAGACCCAACTGCCGACGGATGCGCGCCACGTCGGCGACCGAGGCGTGCGGCCCCGCGATCGTCCGCGCCGGATCACCTGGCAACAGATAGGTTAGCAAAAAGGCAATAGTCACGATGACCAAGAGATCGAACAACGACCATAACAACCGTCTTGCCACGTGACGAAGCATGCTATGCCCTCCTTCTCAGGGCGCGGTAACTTTGGCCGAGCTGAGTCACCGCGATGACGGTGACGGCGATGGCAATTCCGGGATATAACACCAACCCCGGATCGGCGCCATAGTAATTCTGCGACTGCGCAATCATGAGGCCCCAGTCAGGGGTGGGTGGCTGAACGCCAACACCGAGGTAGCTGAGACCGGCTTCCAGCAAAAACACCTGAGCCATGGTCAGCACTCCACGGACAATGACCGTGTCCAACACGTTCGGCATCAGATGGCGGATCATCAGCCGCCACGGCGTCGCGCCCAATGCATGGGCGGCGGACACAAAATCTTGCTCCCGCAGCGTCAGCACCTCGGCACGCACCAGTCGTGCCGTGTACGTCCAATAAATGGCGGCGATGATGATGATTAAATTAATCAGACTAGGCGACACGATGAGGACGATAGCCACGGCAAACAACGTCAGCGGAAAACTCATGAGAATGTTGACAAAGCGGGAAATTAAGGTGTCCACCCACCCACCCAGATAACCGGCCGCGACCCCTAACAAAATTCCCACCGCTGAGGAAAACACGCTGGCAATCACACTAATCAGGAGGGCCGGGCGTCCCCCCCACAATAAGCGACTCAACTCGTCGCGGCCGAATTGGTCGGTGCCTAGCGGAAACGCACGGCTTGGGCCGAGCGGATTTCCGGCGGCGGAGAGCCCATTGGGAAATAGTCGATCGGGATTGTGCGGCGCCAGAACCGGCGCCAATACGGCGACGGCGACGATGACAAATACAATGGAACCGGACACAATCAGCGTCGTGTAGGCGCGGCGTCGCGATACGTTGCGCCGCGGCCTTTCTAGGGGTTGCTGAAGGTTCGCAACCGCACTCACCCCATCGCCTCCCTAGTTTCCTGAAATCTTGAGCTGACTGTAGATGGCGGGAAAGTATACGGCCGGATACGTGAACCCGTGGATGCGGCTGCTGTGGAAATAAGTCAGCTCCGGGTAAAACAGGGGAACATAAGCGGCGTCCTTCATGGCCCGCTCATCGATTTGCTTGTAAAGGGCCGTTCGGGCCGCGCCCAAAGGCATCGCCGACGCCCTCGCTTCCATTTGGTCCAATTTCGGATCGTTGAGAAATGCCGGATTGGAGCCTCCCACGATGGCCGGGGAAGTCAAAAATCCGCTGACAAAGTCGGCCGGGTCGGGATAGTCCATGTACCAGCTGTAGGTCATCATCGGCATTTGAGCCTGCGCCGATGCCTCGGTGGGCAGGGGTTTGGCCGTCACCTGAATCCCGATCGCCTTGAGATCGGCCTCGACCTCGGTTTCAATCTGGGAGCCGCCGGTCTGTTCGCTGGCCAGCCCCAAGGTCGTTGAAAACCCATGGGGGTAGCCCGCTTTTTTCAAAAGCACCTTTGCCTTGGTGGGACTAAAGGGGTAGGGATTGGGAATGTCCGACCCGAATCCGGGCAAAGAGGGCGGCAGCACCCCGTTAGCCACCTGGGCCCGCCCATTCATAAGCTTCACCAGATGTTTTTTATTGATGGCCATCTCGACCGCTTGACGCACCAACGGATTGTTGAACGGTTTGACCCTCTCGTTGAGCGCCAAAAGAATCACGGCCGGCTGGTAGCCCGCCGTAATATCCGCAGCATACTGCGAGTTGGCCTTCAACTGTTGGTAGTTAGCCGACGGAATGCCGTCCGCCACCAAATCGGCCTGGCCGTTTTCCACACGTAGGACGCCAACCGACGGATTTACGTTGAAGTCAAATTGTAGGTGCTTGGGATAGGTGCGGGGCTCCAGGGTGTAATGCGAGTTCTGATTCAAGGTCATGCTCTGGCCGGTTTTCCACTGAGCGACCACGTAGGGCCCGTCGGTGACGGGATCCGCGGCAACTCGGCTTATGGCGCCGGGATATACGGGGAATGAAGCGGGGACGCCCAACACGTAGGGGAACGCGGAGTACGGCGTGCTTAACGTATACTGCAGCGTATGCGCCCCCAGCGCCTTGATGCCCAGCGCCGCCGACTTGCCTGACTCATAAGCGCTGGCGCCCTTTATCATCCACCAGAGATAGGTATCGGGCGATTGGAACTGGGACGACAGTTCGGTGCGCAGCGCATAGACGAAATCCTGCGCCGTGACCGGCTGGCCATTGGACCAAACCGCCTTGGGATTCAGATGAATCGTGTAAACCAGTCCATGGTCAGAAATGTCGGGCGCGGACTTGGCCACCATGGGCACCAACTGACCGTGGGCACTGATGTCATACAGACCCACGTAAAGGGATCGCCCGATGTTCCAATCCTCTCCGTCATAAATTTTTCGCGGGTCGATGGTCTGCGGGTTGCTGCTCCAAGTAACCACCATCGCACTAGGGGATGAATGGTTTGCCCCCGAGCCAGCGGGAGATGTCGACCCGGCTCCGCACCCCGCTAACACAGCCCCCAGGGTCGCGGCGGAAAGCACCGCCATCGTTCGCTTAGCCACGCTTGTTCCTCCTTCACATTGCCGTCCGCCCGCAATTTGGCGGCGCGCCGTTCGCCTGCCGGGATTTTTTGTGCGGGGCTGCGTAGTGTCGTCCCTCGGTAGACAAACCCTAAGCGAATCGCCAGACCGAACTTTCGACATCGGTTCGAAACAGATGATACCATCCTAAATGAATGAATTCAACCTTATGTCGCATGTTTCTCAATTAACGGATAACGGACTGTCACTCATGTCTTCGTTGTGATACCATGGGTTCAGCAAGCTGAAAACGGCGCTGTCGATAAACGAAAATAGAATGTAGTCATTCACACCATTCACAGGGGTTGGGGATTATCATGGCGAGCACACTGGAAGAACTGCAAGCCCAAGTTGTGGAACAGGGGGCACAGTCGGCTGCCTTCCGGCAGATTGGTATCTATGTTACCCAACACTGGCGAGACGTGTCACTGATGTCCGCAGCGGAGTTGGCGGATGCCTGCGCTGTGAGCCAATCGACCGTGTCGCGCTTTTGCATGGGAATGGGGTTTGCGGGGTTCGCCGATTTTGTGCGCACCCTGCAAGATCTTATTCGGGAAGAATGGAAGGCACCCGATCGGACCCGGTATCTGCACCGGCCGGCTTCACCCGACGCAGATCCGCTAATCGCCGAGGAGATGGATAACCTAGCCCACCTACCCCAGCTCTGCCGAAGTGCCGAAGCCAACGCGCTGGTGCAGTTTATTCTGCGCTCGCCCCGCTTGGTGCTGGCGAGTGCCCGCGCCTCCGCCGCCATGATCCCCTATGCCGCGTATTTTTTAAGCAAAATTCGCGACGGCGTGGAGTATGCCGCACCGGACACCCCTCTCTGGACGGCGCTCGCCTCTCATGTGCAGCCCGACACAGCCGTGCTGGCGTTCGTATTCCCACGCTATTCGGCGACACTACTTGATTGGCTAGATGACGTGGCGTATTGGGCCACGCCCATTGCCGCCATCACCGACCGGCCTCATTCGCCGGTGGAGTCGCTCGCCCGCCCAGTGACTGTCGTGCCGGTGGCTCGGGCGTCGCTTTTTGATTCTTACGCGGCTGTTATGGTGTTCATCAACTATCTCATCCGCGAGGCGGCGGCGGCCACCCCCAACATTGAGGCCCGGCTACAGGCGCTCGAAGACTACGAGACGCGGCGCCACGTCTACCGACCGTAACAAAGGAGATCAACTGTTGTGACCTCGCCCATCAGTTCAGAACGATTAATGCAGCGTATCGCCAAATTCGCCGCCATCGGAAGAGACCCCGGCGGCGGCATTACGCGCCCCTTTGGTAGCGATGCGGACTTTGAGGCTCGGACGGCGTTTTACCGAGAAGTCATCGAGGCCGGTCTCGAGTACCACGTCGATGCCGCGGGTAACCAATGGGGGCGCATGCCAGGGCATGAGGCATTAGCCAAAACCATTGCTGCTGGTTCACATCTAGATACTGTGCCCCACGGAGGAGCCTATGATGGGGCAGCGGGTGTTCTCATGAGTTTAGAGGTCCTGCAATCGTTAGCGGCCCGAGGCTACCGCAATCGCCATCCATTGGCAGTCGTGGCATTTACCGGCGAAGAACCCAATCCCTTTGGACTCTCTACCCTAGGAAGCCGGCTCTACACGGGCCGGCTTGGCAGCGCGCAACTAATGACCCACACAAGCGATAATGGCCGCTTACTCACTGAGGCTTTAGAACGCGTGGGTGGCGACTTAGCGCAATGCGACAACCTCGATCCGGATGAAATTGGAGCCTTCATTGAGCCCCACGTTGAACAAAGCGGGCGGCTTGATGCCGCGGATCTGCCCATCGGCGTGGTTGACCGCATCACCGGGATCTATCGCGACCACATCACCCTGACTGGGGAACAGAATCATGCGGGCACGACGATGTTGGCCCACCGCCGAGACGCGCTTCACGCGTTCAGCCATGCGGTATTGGCGTTGAACGCCCTTTTGCGTGAGCCGTGGCCGCACTGGATGGTAGGCACCGTGGGGCAAGTACACGTGTATCCCAACGCGGTGAACATTGTGCCGTCCCAGGTCGTGTTCACCGTCGAGATCCGATCTACCGACATCGATCAGCTCCAGCACGCCGCTGAACGCTATCGACAGCGCCTGGAACAAACGATGACGTCGCTTGGTATCGCAGTCGCGATTCGCAATATTTTGAACCAAGCACCACAACCGCTTTCTGCTGACCTGCAACGTATTCTCGTCAACGCCGCCCAATCCCGTGGCGTTGCCCCGCCCATTTTAAATAGTTGGGCGGGGCATGACGCGACCCATATGGCGCGCCGAGTTCCCACCGGCATGCTGTTTATTCGCAGTCTGGCGGGAAAGAGCCACTGTCCAGACGAAGCGAGTCGCGCCCCCGATCTGGCGATAGGCGCAGAAGTCTTGCACGACGCGCTAATCGCGCTCGATCAAACGCTGGAGGAGGTAGTAACCGGTGTTAAGGCGCTATGAAGCCGAATACGTACTGTTTCCGACAGGGCTTGAACCCAACGGATGCCTCATTGTGAATGACACATCCGGCGAGATTGTCGCAGCAGGAGCCCGCGACGTTCTGCAAAGCAAATATCAAGACGTGCCGGTCACCCTCTGGCCCAACCGCCTCCTGATGCCGGGAACGATTAACGTGCACGCCCACGCCTTTCAGCATTTGGCGCGGGGTCGCGGCGTCGACCGTCCGTTTCTCACATGGCGAGACGAGGCCTTGTATCGCCTCACCCCGCATCTGGACCCCGAGGCCTTGTATCTGGGGAGTCAGCTCGCCTTTTTGGAAATGCTACAAGCTGGCGTCACCACGGTAGCGGAATTCTTCTATCTCCATGGTGATGGACTGGCGTCGGATCGAGCCGTCATTCAAGCGGCCAGGGACGTAGGAATCCGGCTCGTGTTGGCGAGGACTTTTTACGATTGGAACGGCGCCCCGACCGCGTATCGCGAAACCATCGACCAGGCCGTGCAGCGCACTCAGACCCTGGCCGCGGAGGTCGCCGATGACCCCCAAGTGATAATTCACATCGCACCGCACAGCCTGCATGGCGCCTCCGACGCGATGATCCGCGAAGCCCACGCCTTGGCTCGAGAACTTCAGGTGCCATGTCACATCCATGTTGCGGAAGAACCTTTCGAAGTTGACGAGGTCCGCTCCCGTACGGGCCACACACCGGTCGCACACCTCGCGGAATTAGGGGTGTTGGGCCCGAACACGATTGCCGTCCATCTGGTCCGTTTGACGGACGGGGATATTGATCTGGTAGCCGAAACCGGCACTCGCTGGGCCTATTGCCCATCGAGCAATCTGTTTTTGGCGGATGGCATCGCCCCACTGCGCCAACTACTTGCACGGCAGGTCGTGGCGGGATTGGGAACCGACGGTGGCTGCAGCAATAATCGGGCCAACCTCTTTGAAGAAATGCGGATGGCCGCCCTCGTGCATAAAGGAGTTTCGCGCGATGCAACCGTTCTAGGCCATGACCGGGTTCTTGAGATGGGCACGATCGGCGGATCAGAACTTCTCCAGCTTCCCACAGGACGTCTTGAACCCGGCTTTTATGCCGACTTCATCGGGATCGACCTGACCCATCCCTCGCTCATTCCCTGGGTTGAAAGCACCCTCGCCGCGAATGTGGTGTACGCGATGCAGCCTGACGCCGTCCGCGACGTGGTCGTCGCCGGGCGACCGGTTGTAAGGGATGGTGTGCATCGGGCGATCGACAATACACACCTGAACCGCCAAGTTCAAGCACTCGTCAACGGGTGGAGCCCATGATATGACCTACGATTTTCATCACATCCTACGGAGGAGGTATAATCCATGAATTGGTTTCGTCACGACAATATCCACGCGCCCCGAGGAGCCACACTGCACTGCCGCGGGTGGGGCCAAGAAGCAGCCCTGCGGATGTTAATGAACAATCTCGACCCCGCGGTAGCCGAAGATCCAGCGCATCTCATTGTCTATGGAGGACGCGGCCGGGCTGCCCGATCGTGGGACGCCTACGACAAAATTGTCGAGACCTTGATGAAACTGGAAAACGACGAGACGCTTCTCATTCAGTCGGGCAAGCCAGTAGCCGTCTTCCGGACCCAGCCCAGTGCTCCCCGCGTTCTCATTGCCAACAGCAATCTGGTCGGCAAATGGGCCTCCCTCGATGAGTTCAATCGCCTTGAAGCTGAGGGTCTCACCATGTACGGCCAGATGACGGCCGGATCGTGGGTTTATATTGGTAGTCAGGGTATTATTCAAGGTACTTTTCAGACCCTAGTGGCACTAGCCACACAGCATTTTCAGGCGGACCACCTGCGCGGCCGTCTCTACGTATCGGCAGGTCTGGGCGGCATGGGCGGCGCTCAGCCGCTCGCGGCCAAAATGCTTGAAGGCGTCGCTCTGATCGCCGATGTCGATCCGCGGCGGATCCAGCGCCGACTGGATTCAGGTTACCTCGACGCCGGAATGACCAGCATTCCTGAAGCCGTAACCCGGGCCCTCGAAGCAAAGGCGCAGGGTGAGTCCTACACGATCGGAATTCAGTGCCATGCCAACGAACTCCTCGCCTACTTACGCGAACGTCACATCGTACCGGATATCTTGTCCGACCAAACAGCTGCGCACGACCCCTTGGTCGGATATATACCGGACGGGTATGGTGTCGACGAGGCGGCAGCGCTCAGAGCCAAAGACCCTACAGAGTATCTTTGTCTCGCCCGGGCCTCTATCGGACGCCATGTGGAACAGATGCTAAGTCTTCAAGCAGCCGGAGCCGTCACCTTTGACTATGGGAACAATATTCGCCGCGAAGCGTTGGATGCTGGCGTTGACCACGCATTCGATATCCCCGGCTACGTCCCCGCCACGATTCGGGAACTCTTCAGTGAAGGCAAAGGGCCATTCCGCTGGGCTGCTCTCTCCGGCGATCCTGAGGATATTTATCGGATGGACGATCTTGCTCTCGAAATGTTTGGCGATAATCCCCTTCTACGCCGGTGGTTCGCCCTGGCTCGGAAATATATTCATTTCCAAGGCTTGCCCGCCCGTATCGCGTATATGGGCCAGGGCGAGCGCGATGCCTTTGCCCTCAAAGTCAACGACCTGGTCGCCCAAGGTGTCGTGCATGCCCCGGTAGTCTTCGGACGCGATCATCATGATACCGGATCGGTGGCATCTCCCTATCGCGAAACGGAGGCCATGCAAGATGGGTCGGATGCGATTGCCGACTGGCCCATTTTAAATGCCCTGCTGAATGTTGCCTCCGGGGCCCATTGGGTCGCGTTCCACCATGGCGGCGGAACGGGCATTGGGTATTCCCTGCATTCGGGGGCCCAGACCGTCGCAGATGGGTCCTCGGACAGTGCGGATCGGCTCGCTCGTGTTCTCTGGAACGATCCCGGGATAGGGGTCGTGCGCCACGCTGATGCGGGTTACGAAAAGGCCCAGCGAACACTGGAGGCATTTCCCGAGCGTTTCAACACGCCGCTTCTGGGACCCACCCACGTACCCACGAACAAGTAACCACTGCATAAACCGGGCCGAGGGGCATCTCATCGCCGGATCAGATGCCCCCCGCCCCGCTTGTATACCATTCACGTCGAGGAGGATCTGCTGTGCGACTGACGTTGACCCACGGGCGAATTTATCAGGACCGTACCCAAAATCAATGGATGGTTGAGCCGAATGGTGCGGTCATCATCGACAACGGCCGCATTACCGCGGTGGGGCCGACCGGCCAATTGTTAGCCCAAGAGCGAAATCTGGGAACCGTGGTCGATGTCGAAGGACGCGCCGTGGTGCCTGGCTTCATCGATTGCCATACGCATCTCCCTTTTGCCGGATAGCGAGACGATGAATATGTGGCACGGCTTCAAGGGGTCTCCTATGAAAGCTTGTCCCAGAGGAAGGGCGGGATCGTCCGCTCGAGCGATCAATGGGCGACTGCCTCCGATACCGAGATTCTCACCCTTACTACGCAATTAGCCACTGAAGCGCTAGCATGGGGCACGACCGTGCTCGAAATGAAGACGGGATACGGCCTCACGCTCGATGAAGAGATGCGGGCGCTGCGTCTCATTCAGCAACTCATGGATCAACTGCCTCAGGACATCATTGCCACGGGGCTCTTCCTCCATGCCCACCCGCGGACTGGCAGCAAATCCGACTGGCTTAACGCAGTCCGTAGTCAATTACTCCCACAGGCCGCCGCGATGGGGTTTTTGACGGCGGTCGACGCGTTTGTGGAGCGTACGGCTTACAGTCCCGCCGAGGTGGCATTGGTTTTCGAATCCCTACCCGCCAACCTAACCGTTCGTCTACACACCAACCAATTTTCCCAAATTGGTGGAATCGAGCTGGGGGTGCTGCTGGGGGCACGTTCGGTTGAACATCTAGAATGCCTCAGCTCAGACGAAATCGACCTTATGGCCACTCACCATATGGCGGCAGTGATTATGCCAGGTGCCGCCTTCTACGGAGGAGCTGGAGGCTACGCGCCGGTTAGGAAAATTCTTGATCGGGGAGTTCGCCTCGCTTTAGCCACCGATTTAAATCCAGGCTCAAGCCCCATTGGCAACTTGCCCACTGTGGTGGCGCTGGCCGTCAATCTCCTAGATATGACGCCTGAGGAGGCCCTAGCAGCAATTACCCGGGAAGCCGCGTACGTTCTGGGATTAGAGAATACGCACGGAGCCATTCTTCCGGGGTATGTAGCCAACGTCGTCATCCTGGATTCGGGCAGCATGGCTCAGATCCCATACCGTCTCGGGCATAACCCTGTCTACCGCGTGGTTATTAACGGTCGCTTCATGGAGCCAGCATAACGACGGTCGCCGTGATTGTAGACCTCACCCATAAAAATTCACCCCGGCCGTCCGAGAATACTTTCCCATCCCGCTGGCAATCAGCTGGCCTGCGGATTCGGGAGACTTGACGAAGCAGCCTCCGTGTTCCCCAGGTTCCATGCCATTTCGGTCGGTCGCGGCCGCGCCAGGCATGATGCCGAAACGCGAATCCGTCAAGCGGCTGTTGGAAGAGTTCCGCCGATTTCCCGATTCTGATCAACGTGCGTTCTTGGAACGGCTGGACGGCGAGGGTTGGTATCAGATTATGGTCCGCCACCTGCAATCCGAATGGGATAATCCTCAGGACGACGCCTACAACAATCTATAGAGCCGGCCATGTAGTTCTCACACCATTTCCCTATGTGGATCAAAGCGGCGAAAAAAGCGGCCCGGTGGTTGTCCTGTCGAGTTCTCCGGTGGCGGGGGATCATTCGCGGGGTACGAGGCTGTTCCCAAATCCCGAGGATCCTCACGTCACCTCCCCTCCCCTTTCGCGTTTAAGCGTCCGTTATGAACTCTCGGAGTCTAAGCGTCCGCGGGGACCTTCGGTGGATCATACCAACGGGAACCGCGAAACGACCGAGATGCGCCGGGATCGTGTGGGCTTGTCCCCGTGAAGGGTGTCATAGGGTTTTGTTGAAGTATCGTCCCCGATCACTGATCATGCCGGTTGCCGGTAAAGTACGGAAGGCGGTTCACCGCTTCCTTTTGCGTGGCGACATTGACATGCGCATAAATTTCGGTGGTCGACAAATCCGCGTGCCCGAGCGCTTCCTGAACGATGCGGATGTCCATGCCGGCTTCCAATAATGCCGTGGCGAAGGTGTGCCGCAATTTGTGGGGGGTAAGGTGCACCGGCAACGCTGCTTGGGCGGCATACTGCTGGATACGGCGCTGAATTTCCCGGGGTGCTAGCGATCTAATCGGAAAGGTCTGGCCCTTGGGGATGCGGCGCTGGGTCACAAAGAATGTGGCGAGCTCTGTGGGAGGGCGAACCGCGCGATACGCCATCAAGGACGCATGCGTGGCCGTCGGCAGCGCCACTTGCCGGCGTTTGTCACCTTTGCCGA
>DAHWKG010000202.1:0-36805 GCA_027343765.1 Sulfobacillus sp. | reverse complement strand
GATCCAAAGTAGACGCTTTAGGCTTAAACGGGCCCATAGTTGGGAATAATCGCGGGGCTCCCGCCCCTCCGAGTCGGCGTCGATGAACGGCTCATCCTCGCCCCCGTCATCTGCCCCAACCTCGGTGGGGGTTGGCCGCCGACGGCGAAAACGGCGAGGTTCCTCATCGATGGCGATAGGAGCGACCTCCGGTTCCGCCATAGGCACCTGCCGTTCGGAAACCTCCAGCAGGTTTTTACCGCAGTTCGGACAAAACACACTATCGACTGGGATGTTCTCTCCACAGCTGCGACAAAACATGGTATCGCTCCTCTTCAGGGTTTAACCCTCGTGTGATCGTTATGACATCATTCGCGCAAAACGACAGTAATTGCAGCTAATTGTAGCATAAACCCAGAAAGGTAGACCTGGCGTTAAATGGCGGTCATCCCAAGTTTATGCCGACTGGGCGACGAATACTTAATAGTGACGGATTAACTGAAGGATTTGATACATGGGGATTGATTGGCTATCTTTCTGAAAAGTTACCGGGTCTACCATAATCTGATGGGTACCGGATACCATGCGTAACCTAAGCTGCATACCGTCGGCCCCGTGGGCGACCAGCCAGGGGCTTTTAACATTGGGGTCGATGGCACTCAACACCAGCAAGTCTTGGGGAAGAATGGAAAGCATGGGTGGGCCGGAATAGCGCCAAATTAATTCGGCCGGGGCGCCGCTGGGAACGGCGAGGGTGTCGCCTTCAAAAAGCGGTTGGCCGTCCATGGTCCACTGGTCGGTGACGGGCAACCGACCATAGAGGCCTTTGGTTTCCTCCATTGTCTCCCGGGGAGGAAGATACTGCCCGTGCAGTACCGCCTTTTTAAAGGCATTGAGGCCACTATAATGGGACTTGTGCAACCAATAATAGACCGTCTTCTCTTCGGCATAGCCGAGACGCCTAGCAATGCGGGCGGCCGTAATCAGAGGGTCTTCAAGAATGAGATTGGCAATTTGGTCGATAACCTGCATAATTGCAGATTTCGCCCTTCTTAAGCCGGTCCCTTTACAGAAGAGGTGTATAAATGGCTTAGGGATGTACAGTCATCGTGTATACGAAGCGATAGACGAACCGAATGGGAAGGGAAATTTGGGTGAGCCGCGAATACACTTAAGAATACAGGTGGGGTGGACATGCAATCCTTGCGGGTATCGGCCGCGTCCAGGCCCAAAGCGGTGGCGGGTGCAATTGCAGCCGTAATTAAAGAATCCGGCCTCTTGGAAATTCAGGCCGTGGGAGCAGGAGCCGTCAATCAAGCGGTAAAAGCGATTGCGATCGCGCGCAGCTTCTTGATCGAGGAAGGCTTAGACCTGTTTATGCGTCCGGAGTTTGTTGAGGTTGCCATTGACGGAGAAATGCGGACCGGGCTTCGGATGGTGGTAGAATCGCACTAGCGATCCCCCTGATATACATTGCCCTGGCTTTGCCTTGGCCCAAAGGAGTTCTGTCGTGTATTTAAGAAGGATTCAAATGTACGGCTTCAAGTCATTCGCCAAGGACGTTCAGTTGGAGATGACACCCGGTATTACGGCTTTGGTGGGGCCTAACGGGGGTGGCAAATCCAACGTGGTGGATGCCATTCGCTGGGCTTTGGGCGAACAGCGACTTCGAGATTTACGGGCTGAGCGTTGGGAAGATCTCCTACATCAGGGCGGTCCTGGTCGGGTGGCTGCCCGCATGGCAGAGGTCCAGCTTGAGTTCGACAATCATGATGGGGAAATGCCTTTATGGCCGGAATCTTTGACGATCACCCGCCGCTATTATCGCAGTGGGGATTCGGAATATCTCATCAACGGGCAGTCGGTACGCCTCAAGGATATCGCCGACCTTTTTCTTGATAGCGGACTCGGACGCTTTAGCTACGCGATTATTAGCCAAGGGCGGGTCGAGGGGGCACTCATGCAAAAGCCCACCGAGCGCTTGGAACAACTGCAGGAGGCGGCGGGCGTTTCGCGCTACAAGGTCAAGAAAAAAGAAACCCAAGGGCACTTGGCGGAAACGGAAGCGAAGCTAACCCGGTTGGGTGATCTACTCGACGAAGTGGGTCGGCAAATGGAGGAAGTTCGTGAGAAGGCTGAAGCAGAATCCCGGTACAAGGCGTGGGAAGCTCTTCGCCAAGACTGGCAAGGTCGCCTTGACTACACGGAGTACCATCGGGCCATGGAAAAGAAGGCGCGTCTTACCGAGCAACTTCGCCGTCTCGATGAGGAACGGCAAGCCTTGGCGGCGGAGCTGGCTCAGGTGGTGGATCGGGGGGCGGCCGTTCGTGGAGAGATAGCCCAGTTGCAATCGGAAGGCGATGGTGAGCTCCAGGCGTTAAACCGGCTCACCGAACAGCAAACGGCGCTTCGCCTCACGGAACGCGAATTAACTAGCCGCATCGCTCATTTGCAAGAAGAAGCGGCCCAACTGACGGAGAACTTGACCGTGCTATCCCGGCAAAAGGATGATCTTCAACAAGAGCGGCCGGACGTGGGGGCCATAGCTCCCGAAGCCAGCGAACTGGCTGGAAATTATGAAAAGCTTAGTCAGGAGCTTCGTGGGCTCGAGGTGCAGCGGCAAGAGCTCCGTCGTCGTCTCGATGGCTTGGAGGCTAATTTGGCTGGGGAGCAGGAGACCCGTCAACGCCTCGAACAGCGGTTGGCGCGTCTTCGGGGTATGCTTCGCATGGGCGATGACCAGGGGACAGTCATGGAGGTGCTGGCCCACCGCCACGAGGAGGCCAAGCGGCTCGAGCACGAGGTGCAGCAGTTGACAGCCGAAGTGGTCAAACTGACGGAAGAGCGCACCCGGCTCAAGACATTTTTGGGGCAAACGGAACAGGAAGTCTATAGCCTTCGCCACCAACTGGCGGGGCGCCAAGCGCGACTCCGAGCGTTGCACCAATTAGAGGCCGAGGGCGAGGGATTGGCGGCCGGTGTTCGCGCCGTGTTGCGGGGGCAGCATCAAAACCAGTTAAGCGGTGTCATAGGCACGTTGGGAAGTCTTATGAAATCAGAACCGGAGCTGAGCTTAGCCATCGAAACCGCCCTCGGGGGGTCCCATCAGGATGTCGTCGTGGAAAGTGAACCGCACGCTCGGCAAGCGGTGCGCTTTCTCAAAACGGGCTCCTTAGGGCGGGCGACCTTTCTGCCCTTAGACACCGTGCGCGCCGCCCGGGTTTCGGCCGAGGACTATCGCCGCATGTCGCGGGAGGCGGGGGTGGTTGGCTGGGCGGCCGATCTGGTCTCCTATGACCCGGCCATTCGGTCGGCCGTTTACCATGTGCTGGGGCGGGTGTTGGTGGTTCAGTCACTAGAGGATGCTAGCCGTCTCGGACCTCTTCACCAGTTCCGCTACAAAATGGTGACGTTGGACGGTCAGGTCGTTCACGCCGGCGGTGCCATTACCGGGGGGAGCCGGGGACGGCATTCCACCAGTACGCGTCGGGTGGAGTTGGAGGAATTGACGCGCCGGATCACCGAAGAACGCCAGGTGGTTGCAGCCAAAGAGGAACTCCTCACCTCGACGCGTGAAGAATTGGACGAATTAGATCAAGCCACGGACGCTGCCCGGGAATTGTTGTCCGATCGCCGCAACCACTTTGTGAATATGCGCCAAGAGTTGACCTTGGATGCGGAGGTGGGCGACCCGTTCGAACTGACGGCGGAGATGGCGCGGCTGGATAACAAGATTGGCGCCCTAGCAGGAGAACGTGAGGACCTCCGAGCCCAATTGGCCGACCTGTCAGAGCGCCACCGGGAGCGCGAGCAATCTGTGCGTCAGTTGGAGGCGGCCATTCGAGAACGGGAACAGGGCCTTCGCGAACGGCAATTAATTGCCGAACGTATTGACCAAGAAATTCTCCGCATTAACGAACAAGTGGCTCGAGCTCGTGGGCGAGCCGAAGAGAATGCTAAGGCCAGTGCGGCTGCCGAAGAACAACGGCAAGCCGTGGTTTACTCCCTAAAGGACTTGAGCGAGGACCTGGCACGACGAGAGCGGGAGCGCTCCGCTCAAGTCGAGCGGTTTAATCAGTTGAGCCAACAGGCCCTGGATTTGGAAAATCGCCAGCGTGCCTTGGAATTGGACGATCGTCGCATGGAACAGAAGGCCAACGCCTGGCGGCAGGAGCTCATTGAGACCCGAGTGCGCTTTGAGTCATATGAAGTGCCAGAGGGAGTCGAACCCTTGTCGCGAAGCGAGGAGGAGAACGCGCGCCGCGAGCTCACGCGCATTGCCGCAAGTCTTAATGAGTTGGGCCCGGTCGTTCCGGGAAGCTTGGCGTTGTTTGAGCAACTAAAAGAACGGCGGAGTTTTCTTCAGAAGGAAAGTCAGGACGTTGAGGCGGCCCGCCGGGAACTTCTCGCGACATTGAAGGATATCGACCAGGAAATGGAGCGCCGGGTTGGGGAGGCGGCCAAACGCGTGGAGGTGGCCTTCAACGAAGCCTGCCGCCAATTGTACGGCGGGGGCGATGGGGGCTTTACCTGGCTCGAAGGGGAAAACGCCGGGGTGGAACTTTGGGTTCGGCCGCCGGGAAAACGGCCGAGTCATCTCTCCCTCTTGTCGGGCGGAGAAAAAGCGTTGGGGGGCATTGCCTGGCTCTTTAGCTTACTTTCCGTGCGGCGCTCCCCCTTCGTGGTATTGGACGAAGTCGAGGCGTCGTTGGACGAGGCTAACGCCTCGCGGTTCGCCCATTATGTTGAAACGCTGAAGGGGAAGACTCAGTATGTGATTGTGACACACCACCGCCAAACCATGGAGGTCGCGGATGCGCTGTGGGGGGTGGCCGGGGATGGTCAGGGACAGAGCCGTCTTATTTCGGTGTTGTTGGAAGACGCTGAGGCGGTGGCAAGTTCTTCATAGGAACGGGAAGGAGAGTGGCCATGGCAGGTTTTTTTGAACGGCTGCGCCAAGGCATGACCAAAACGCGCGGCGGGCTCGGAGACAAAATCCGTGCGTTGGTGGGGGGCCGGCAGTGGTCAGACGATTTATACGACCAGTTGGAGGAAATTCTTTATGAGGCGGATCTGGGGGCCAGGGCGGTCGAGACGATCCTCGGCCAGTTAAGGGAAAAGGTCCACCAAAACCGACCGGAGCGGGCCGAAGATGTCATGCAACTCTTGCACCAGGTGATGGTGTCCATGCTGCAGGCGATGCCCGATCCGTATGCCCTACCCGAGGTGCGCCCGGCGGTATGGCTGATGGTGGGGGTGAATGGAACCGGTAAAACCACCACGGCCGGTAAACTGGCGGAACGCATGAAAAAGCGCGGCACCTCAGTGATTTTGGGGGCTGGGGATACCTTTCGCGCGGCCGCCGCTGAACAGCTCTTGGAGTGGGGGCGCCGGGCCCAGGTGGATGTGGTTCGCCAGGTGGAAGGGGCTGACCCGGCGGCGGTGGCCTTTGATACAGTGCGCGCGGCCGTGGCCCGAAAAGTGGATCTCGCCGTGATCGACACCGCTGGGCGATTACATAATAAGGCGCATCTGATGCAGGAGCTCAAGAAAATGGCCCGCGTGGTGGGTCGCGAATGCGAGGGAGCGCCGCATCAGGTGTGGTTGGTCATCGACGCCACCACCGGGCAAAATGGGCTAGAGCAGGCGCGGGTTTTTCAAGAGGCGGTCCAAGTGACCGGCATCGTGTTGACGAAGTTGGATGGGACTGCGAAGGGGGGAGTGGCTTTCGCCATTCACCAGGCGCTCAACTTGCCGATTGGTTTTGTCGGGGTCGGGGAGAAGTTGGACGATTTGATGGAATTTGACCCCGATCAATACGTGGGAGCCATCTTAGGCACCACGGAATCCGCTTAATCGGTGCTGTGAGCGAAGAGCCAAAATTGGGTCTCCAAAGTGGCCTCGAAGGCTTGCCCGTGATCGAAATGTGCCGGATTCGTCAAATCAAGGTAATGGTGGGCTTGGACATCCAAAGCGGCGAGCCAGACGCTCACCTCCTTGACGGTCGGGAAGGTCAGCCGTTCCGCCTGGAGAGTGGTGCGGAGGGCAGTGAGGTTTAGGCGGCGGGTGATGGCCAAGAGCTCTGATTCCTCCAGTACTGGCACGGGTCGCTCGATTCGTTGCCATAAGCGCTCTAAGCCCTCGGAGAAACGGGCCGACCGGACCATTGCCAACGCGACCACGCCGTCCGCTCGCGTGATGCGAGCCATTTCCCTCAGCACGACTTCCGCGTCGTCATCAGGCAAAGACCACCCCAATACCGTGAGATCCGCTGACTGGCTGACGATGGGCAGATGGTCGGCCGCGGTGCGCAGGAAATGTACTCGAGTGGCGGGCATTTCCTGTTGCCATTGCTGATAGATGCGGGTCAGATGTTGTCCGTTACTGTCGGCACCGAGGTATTGAGCGCCGGGACCTAAACGGGCGACGAGCCGACCCAGGAAACCGACCTGTCCCCGTCCGGCGTTCACTTCGACCACCGCCAAGCCCGCCTCTGGGGCGATAAAGTCAACAAAGGCGCGTCTGAGGTTGACGGCCGGCACGTGTTGCACCAGGCGATCGAGCCTGGGGCGGGTGGCGTGGTGCTGCTGGATGGGTTGCCATAGCGCTCGCCGTCCGCTCGCGGTGAGGACCAGCTTGGCGCCGGACGAAGTCGATAGCAAGAGTCCCTTTTGCTCATAGAGGCGCTGATCGGCGGCATGAATGGCGTCTGAAAGCGTGCCAGGCTGGAACGCTGATACCCCATAGGAAAAGCTCGAGGGAACCCGGGAGGCGGTATTTTCAAACGCGGAAAACTGCTGGGCGAGAGACATGGCAAGATCTTCTGCTTCTTTGAGACTCGCATCCCTCAAGATGATGAGAAATTCGTCGCCGCCATAGCGTAGGGCGGCTGCCGGGCAACTTTCGAGCGCATAATGGATGATGCGGCCCATATCCGCGATCAGACGATCGCCTTCTCCATGCCCAAAGAGATCGTTCACTTGCTTGAGCCCATCTAAGTCGAGGAAGATGACGGCCCCACGCGCGCTCTGCCAACTTTGTTGCTCCCGTTCCCACCAGGCTCGGGTCGGTAAGCCACTTAACGGATCTTTGCCTAAAAGGGATGGCAAGGGGCTGTCCGATGCCTCGGTAATTAGGGTCACAAGTTTGTAGGTCTCCGGGCGCATACCCACGCGCACCCCGACCATGGTGAGTCGGGCCGGTTCATCCCCCGCATCGCCACGGGCTAACCTGACCCGCTGCTCGAGGGCTTCACCAACCGGGAGGTTGCCTGGGAAGACGGCCGACACGCGCGTCATCCCCGGTTCATCGGCTTTAAGCCCCAGCACCTCCTCCGCCGGTTGGAGGGCTACGTGTTCCAGTGAGGTGCCAAAGTACCGTTCCGCCCTCAGGTTCATTCCCACAAGTCGGTTGTCGCCATTGACAATGAAGGCAGGAAAAGGCCAAAGACTGTACATGATGTCCCCAATTTCCTGCACACTAAGAAGCGGAGGGTTCGCGGGAAGGTCTTTTTGCCACGCGGGAGGTATGAACACCCTTAAGGCCGGTTCCATCTGGCGGGTTTCTACTTTTTGAAGGCGTTCGCGCCAATATTCGCTGGGCTCCGGGCGTCCCAGCGCGAACCCTTGAACATAGCGAATTCCCAACGCGCGCAATGGCTCTAGAAAGTCCCGGTCCTCGATGCCCTCGGCGATTAACTCGGCATCCACGGTGCGCGCGAGACTAATCCAGTGGAGCATAGGCTCCTGGTCACCGGATTGCCATTGCTGTAGAAGCGGCTGGGCAATCTTGACGAAGCGGGGTTGGACCCACGTCAAGGGAGCCGCGTCAGATTTCCCCGTGCCGGCATCGTCCAAGGCCAACTGAATGTTTCGCCGGTGCATGCGGGCGACACCAACTTCGACTTGACTTTGCTCCTGCACTTTTTCCTCGGTGATCTCAAACACCACCGCCTGTCGCTGGCGGCGGCTGGCGATGGCCGACCCAACCGAACCAAAAGGACCTTCGGATTGGCCGAGATGATTCGGATTCATATTGATAAAAAGGAGCCCGGGAAGGTCCTGAGCTTGCCTCAAGGCTTCCTGGATGGATAGACGGTCGAGGGCCACGCCCAAATGACAAGCTTCAGCAGTCCGGAATACGACTTCGGGGGACGCATCCGGGAACCGGGCTAAGGCTTCAAAACCCAGTAAGGTTTCTTGGGCGGTATCCCAAATCGGTTGAAAATGGTGCGTCATGCGGCGGGACGCCAAAATATCGCGGACTAAATTCTCAATGTGTCGCATGAGGGCCTCGTTTGTCGACATTTCCTCTATGCTACTCGGGCAATGGAGATATCAGGAAATTTTAAGGGCGAAATTCCGGCAGATGGCGGTCGGATCATTGAACATGGGTGTTGCTCCCGATATAATGGAGGTAACCTTGAAAGCGCCGAGTTCGGAATGAAGCGGAGGACCCACTAAGATCGGGGTGAATTGTTTCCGACAAGGGGCATGACCACGGCCCTAACCCGTCAGCTAACTTCGTAGGCGTTGGGGGCTCAAGGGGTTTGTCAAATATCGGTTGTCCCTCTCCCCCCGGGGTACCTGGGGATTTTTTATTCCCGGGTTTTTGAGGGAGGAATGTACGCGATGATTCGTCGAGTTTTACAAATTTCTCTGCATGCCGATCCGCTCACCTATGGTGACAGCGGTGCCGTCGGCGGCCAGCAGATTCTCATTCGTGAATTAGTCAAGCACATACAATCTCACGGGTATGGTGTCGACGTGTTAACGGCCCAGGCCAACCCGTTGTGGCCAGAAAAATTTAGTCTAGGCCATTTGGGTCAAGTGGTTCGCCTAGCTGAGGGGTTGGAGCGGAATCAAGAAGAGTCCTGGAGCCAAGTCGTCGACGCTCTCACCGAACAAGCGATGGCGTGGCTTCGCGAGAGTGGACGCCAGCATCAATTAATTCACAGCCATTATTGGATTAGCGGTTTGGTGGCGGAGCGGATTCATCAAGAAACGGGGTTGCCCTGGGTTCACTCACCGGTCAAGATGGCGGAATGGACCAATCGCCCCGGTGAAATGCTCCATACTGAACGCGTTGACATCGAACGGCACTTATTGCACGCCGCCAATGCGATTGTGGTGTCATATTTGAGCGAAGCGGAGATTATTCACCAAGCGAACCCTGAGGTGCCCGTTTATGTGGTGCCGCCGGGTATCGATCCCACCCAATTTTTCAGCCGCGATGCAGGGCCCGTGCTTAGAAACCTGGGCTTGAAGCGTCGCCCGGTCATTTATGTAGGCCGGCTGGAGTTGGCCCGGGGACTGCGTCAGGCACTCCAAGCGCTGAGCCAGCAAAGCTTGCCCGAGGACTTCGCTCTGTTGGTGTTGGGTGGCACTCGACGGGAGGTGCAACGGGGCGAGCCTGTGCTTGATGACTTGAAGCAACTCAAGGAACGGCTCGGTTCGCACGTGCATTTCGTTGGGGGCATGCCACATCGCGGGGTGGCTCCCTTCCTGGCCGCCTCGGAAGTGCTGATAGCGCCCAACCAAGGTCCGACCCTCGGAATGGCCGTGCTGGAGAGTTTAGCTTCGGGGGTGCCGGTAGTGGGCACACGAGTGCCCGGTGTTGAAGATTGGGTGACGCCTGGCGAAGATGGATTTATCGTGGACCAACAGGATATGAAGGGACTTTGGGACCAGGCGTTGGCACTCTGGAGTGATCCGACACGAGCCCGCAAGATGGGGGCCTCGGGCCAAGACAAGGTGCATCGTTTGCACACCGTGGAACAGATGGCCGAACAGATGGTGGCCTGTTATCAGGAGGTGACCGGCAGTGGCAGGGATCAAGTGGGTGTTGGCATCTGACATTGACGGGACCTTAGTAGGCCGGGGTGGGGAACGGGAGTTGGCCGACTATCTTGCTGAACATCCCGAAATTGGGGTGGTCTACTTAACGGGCAGAACGCGGGCTAATGCGGTGGCGATGGTTAGGCGCCATGGCTTTCCAGAACCCTTGGCTTTAGCCACCGACATTGGAGCCGACGTGTATTGGGGTCCCGATTTACGGGGCGATGAGAGTTGGGCCTTTCAACAACGCCGCGATTGGTCACCCCGTCGGGTCATGCGAACCCTAGACGGAATGGCGGGCGTGGCGTATCTCGGCCGGAGTTCGCATTGGCGTCTCGCCTATCGCGTTGAAAGTTATACGGCGCTTAGCGAGGCCCGCACCCGTCTGGTGAGGGCGGGGCTCATGCATCGGACGCTGTGGAACGACGAAGAGCAGCGTCTCGATATTGTTCCCCGCGGGGCCTTTAAAGGACGTGCGTTAAAGTACATTTTGAACCGTCTTCATATGCGGGCGCAGCAATGTTTCGTCGCCGGCGACGCCGAAAATGATGTCGACCTCATGGAAGGCCGGTACCGCGGCGTGTTGGTGGCCAACGGCACCCTCGCGGTCAAAGAGTCGTTGCCTCCGGTGATCCTTCGCTCACGCTATGAAGGAGCGCTGGGGGTGTTGGAGGGACTTCGCCAATTTCTCGACGAGCCAGTGGCTCTGGTGCGGGAATCTGAATCAGTGGGCTAATCAGACCCGGGGATGCGTCCCCGGTCTTTTTTATTAGCAGGGGCCTGAAAACTGCGCCGTTCGGGCAGAGAGCAGGGGGCTGTCCCAAAAGGGGTAGCCCCCTGTCGCCATTCCGGTACCGTCCCACGGGTCACGGGCTGGTCCGCCATTTGGCTCGTGTGCAAGTTACCCAAGACGCGACGGAACAGCGCGAGTCCGCGTGCCGAAAATTTTCCATGCACCCCAGTTGCCCATCTTGGAGGCTCTTCACCGGCCCATGCTCGTCTTCACGGAGATCGGCCTTCTCACCCATAGAAACCCTGAACTAGAAAATTTTAGGTGCAAGGTAGGGGGTGGGTGGATGATTTAGCGTCTTTGCTGCCTTAGGTGGGTGAATTATTGGCTGTTCGACCCTTGGATTCCTTCACGGCATATTTACAAAGTTTTTACGTTATTTTCGGTGTCCAAGAATACCTCAAGCCCTCTATGATTGAATTGGTTCCGGAACGACACCATTCCGATTCGATAGAAAAAGGTACCGGAGGGTTTGTCATATGGCCGCTAGTGGGATGGTTCGGGTTTTAGTCATTGATGATGAAAAGCGGTATCGGCGGCTAATTGCGGCTAATTTTCATATGGAGGGCTATAAGGTTATCGAGGCTTCGGGTGTCAAGGAAGCGATGCAACTATTAGGGACCTTCGAACCTGACGTCGTCGTCCTCGATTTACGGCTTCCAGATGGGGACGGACTTGTCTTGTGTCAGCAAATCCGGGCGGTGAGTGACGCTCCGATTATTGTTTTGACGGCGATGGACAGCGAGGAATATTTGATCCGGGCTTTCCAGTTGGGGGCGGATGACTATATGGTTAAGCCGTTTTCCCCGATGGAATTAAAGGTTCGCGTGCAGGCGCTACTTCGTCGAAGTCGCGCCATGGGCGAGACGGCGCCTGAGATTCGGTGTGGCGACCTGCGATTGGAAACGGATTCTCGTCAACTCATCATCGGCGAGCGCCATGTGCGCTTGACCCCCACAGAATGGCGTTTAATGCGCGAGTTTATGACCCATTGCGGGCAGGTTTTGACCCATGAGTACTTGCTCGGGCATATTTGGGGCTTTGAGCATTTAGAGGAGCATGAATATCTCAGGGTTTACGTGCGGAATCTTCGACGCCACATTGAGCCTAACCCCAAAAGCCCCATCTATCTGATTTCCTTTGTGGGCGTTGGCTACGCGCTTTATAGCTCGCCTCAAGGGGATTGAATTCCCCAGAAGAATTTTTCCGAGGCCCCTCGATGAGAGGTTATTTTTTATGGATTTTTCATCGGATGCTAGCCGTTTTTAATGGTGTTTCGGGGTCGGGTTTACTAAGATTCGTTCTTGTAATTCAAGAAAAGGGGTGACAACGTGACTTTGCCAGGTGTCCTCGGCATTCTTGTGTTCACGGCCGTATTGATTCTGATGGCCAAGCCGATCGGACTCTATCTCTATGGGGTTTACGACCAGCGCCGGACGTTTCTAGACCCGGTGATGCGGCCCCTTGAGCGGGGCATTTATCGCCTCACGGGTGTTAAAGAAGACAAGGAGATGCGCTGGACCGAATATTTTCTAGCCATCTTGGCATTCAACTTGGTGGGCTTTGTCGTCTTATATCTGTTTTTGCGTATTCAAGCGGCGTTGCCCTTCAATCCCGCCCATATGAAAGATGTGGGACCCCATCTATCGTTCAATACGGCAGTCAGTTTTATGACCAATACGAACTGGCAAGCCTATGGGGGAGAGAGCACCATGAGCTATTTCTCCCAGACGATGTTGATGGTGCAGCAGTTTTTGTCGCCCATTACCGGCATGGGCATGATTTTAGCCTTCATTCGCGGGCTTTCACGCCGCAATGCCAATACCTTGGGCAACTTTTGGGTTGACCTGACGCGGACTGTGCTCTGGGTCAGCCTGCCGATTGCCTTCATTAGTGCCATCATCCTCGTGGCGTTGGGCAATCCCCAAAACTGGGGGTCGTACGTGACCGCTCACACCTTACAGGGCGGTACCCAAGTGATTGCGCAAGGCCCCGTGGGGATGATGAACGCGATTATGCAGTTGGGCGATAACGGCGGCGGCTTCTTCAACATGAATGCTGGCCATCCTTATGAGACGGCCACGGCCGCATCGCTAATGTTTCAGATGGTGCTAGGCTTTTCCATCCCGGTGGGTCTTACGTATTACTTCGGTAAGGTGGTCAAGGACACGCGGCAAGGCTGGACGATTTTAGGCGCCATGTTGGCGATGTTTCTTGCCGGGACGCTGATCATGTACCACGCCGAAGCGGCCGGGAACCCCATATTGGCGCATTTGGGCGTGCATGGGGCCAACATGGAGGGCAAGGAAGTCCGCTTTGGGCCGGCGCTGTCGTCATTGTTTGAGACCTCGACGACGGCCGTGTCGTGGGGCTCCACCGCGGCTGCTAACGATAGTCTGACACCCATTGGCGGCCTCATCGCGCTCTTCAATATGATGAGCGGCGAGGTTATCGTGGGGGCGTGGGGTGTGGGTCTGTTGGGGATGCTGGCCTTCGCCATTCTCGCAGTATTTTTGGCCGGGTTGATGGTTGGTCGAACGCCTGAGTATCTGGGTAAGAAAATCCAGTCATACGAGGTCAAGATGGCCGTGTTGGCCATGATTGTCCCGACGTTTGTCATCTTAGGGTTGTCGGCCTGGGCGGTCACCTCCAAGGGAGGAACGGCGGGTATATACAACCCCGGCCCGCACGGGCTGTCTGAGGTGTTGTACGCCTTTTCCTCCGGCGTGGGTAATAACGGGTCGGCATTTGGCGGACTGGACGCTGCGTCGCCCTTTTACACTTGGACAGTGGGGCTGGCCATGCTGTTCGGACGGTTTGCGATGTACATTCCCGCCTTGGCCATTGCCGGGTCATTGGTGCAAAAGCAGGCGGTGCCGTCTAGTGCGGGAACGTTTCCCACTCACGGTGTGCTGTTTGGCGGGTTGTTGATCGCGACCGTTTTGATTGTCGGCGCCTTGGTCTTCTTCCCAGCCTTGGCTCTAGGCCCCTTGGCTGAGCACTTTGCGCTGTGGTCTGGACACTTATTCGGAGGAGGTGCCTAGGATGTCAGTCCAGGATTTGAAGTCTCAGACGCTGTCATCTTCGGCCGTCAACCAAGCCATCGGCGAGGCGTTTAGAAAGCTTAATCCCCGATGGATGATGCACAATCCGGTGATGTTTGTGGTAGAGGTGGGCAGTGTCTTTACCACGTTGGATGCCTTGCGTCTCTTGCTTGAGGGAAAAGGTTCGTTGTTCAGCTTCACCTTACAGATTGCGATTTGGCTGTGGCTGACAGTGCTGTTTGCCAATTTTGCCGAGGCCTTGGCCGAAGGGCGAGGGCGGGCGCAAGCCCAAGCGTTACGGGGCACGCGCACGGAAACCATGGCGCGCCGCCTTAATGCGTCGGGCACGTTCGAGATGGTGCCCGGAACCCAATTAGCGAAGGGTAACCGGGTGAAAGTGGTGGCGGGTGAAGTGATTCCCAGCGATGGCACGATTATCGAGGGCGCTGCCTCGATTGACGAGTCCGCCATCACCGGCGAGTCTGCGCCCGTGGTCCGAGCAGCGGGTGGCGATGTCAGTGCCGTCACGGGGGGGACGCGGGTACTCTCGGATGAAATTATTGTCGAGATTACCGCGAATCCCGGCGAGACGTTCTTGGACCGGATGATTAACCTCATTGAAGGGGCGGTGCGTCAGAAGACCCCGAATGAGATCGCTTTGGCCATTTTGTTGGCGGGCCTGACCTTGATTTTCGTGGTCGTTATCCTGACCACCGAGCCCTTCGCGATTTATTCAGGGAAAGCGGTGTCGGTGACCATTTTAATCGCCCTGTTGGTCTGTCTCATTCCGACCACCATTGGGGGCCTGATGTCCGCCATTGGTATCTCGGGCATGAACCGACTGTTGCAAAAGAATGTGCTCGCGATGTCAGGTCGCGCGATTGAGGCTGCTGGGGACGTGAATGTGATTCTGCTCGACAAGACCGGCACGATTACGATGGGCAATCGCATGGCAACAGAGTTCATCCCCATGCCCGGGGTTCAAGAACGCGAGTTGGCAGAAGCGGCGCTGTTGTCGTCGTTAAGCGATGAGACTCCGGAAGGCCGGTCGATCGTTGAACTGGCTAAGAAAACCTTCGGGTTTGAAGAGACCAGTGCCAGTATCGAAGGGGCAGAATTTCACGAGTTCACGGCACAAACGCAGATGTCGGGCATCGACATCGGGGGGCGGGCAATTCGCAAGGGATCCAGTAAGTCGGTTCCCGCGTTTGTTCGTGATCGCGGGGGCGCCCTCCCAACCGAATTAGAACAAGAGGTCACACGCATCGGAAAACTTGGCGGCACGCCTTTGGTCGTGGCTGAGGGGGACCGTGTGTTGGGCGTCATCTACCTCAAGGACATCGTCAAGCCTGGTATCCGTGAGCGCTTGCAGGCGTTGCGCGATGCGGGGATTAAAACGGTGATGATTACCGGCGACAACCCGGTCACCGCCGAGACGATTGCCAACGAGGTGGGGGTGGACGACTTCTTGGCGCAAGCGACCCCGGAAACCAAACTGGCTTACATTAAGCAGGAACAGGAAAAAGGCTACTTGGTCGGTATGGTTGGAGACGGGACCAATGACTCGCCGGCATTAGCCCAGGCTGATGTGGCCGTTGCCATGAATTCAGGCACCCAGGCCGCACGCGAAGCGGGCAACATGGTGGATCTGGATTCGAGCCCCACCAAGTTGTTGGACATCGTCGAAATTGGGAAGCAAATCTTGATCACGCGTGGTGCCATGACGACGTTTTCGATTGCCAATGACGTGGCCAAGTATTTCGCGATTATCCCCGCGATGTTCGTGGTGATCTTCCCAGGCCTTCAGGCGTTGAATATTATGCACTTGACGTCCCCGGAGAGCGCCGTGCTGTCGGCCGTCATATTCAATGCCATTATCATCCCCCTCTTGATTCCGCTAGCGCTCCGCGGTGTGCGGTATCGTCCCGTGGGGGCGGCGGTGATTTTACGTAACAACCTCTTGATTTATGGGTTGGGTGGACTGGTTTTGCCCTTCGTCGGAATCAAGTTGATTGACCTGGTCGTGACGGCACTTCATTTGGTTTCGCTTCATGCCTAGCTGAACGCCACGATAACAGAAAGGAGGAGAATCCGTGGTCAAACATTTGTCGACATCGATACGCCTACTGGTCGTGTTTATGGTTCTCTTGGCGGGGATTTACTCACTGGCGGTGACGGGCGTGGCGCAGTTAGCATTTCCTTTTCAAGCCAATGGGAGTTTAGTGCGACTGCACGGCCAGGTGATTGGCTCGAAGTTGATTGGGCAGAGCTTTACGAGTGCGAAGTGGTTTGACAGCCGCCCGTCAGCGGCTAGCTACAATGCCGCCGCTTCGACAGCCAGCAACTACGGACCGACCAATCCGGCGTTGGTCAAAGAGGTCAAAACCAATTTGGCGGCGTTCTTAAAAGCTAATCCGGGAGTCAAGGCCAGTCAGATCCCCCCCTCCATGGTGGAAAGCTCGGACAGCGGGTTGGATCCAGACATCACGCCGAAAGCCGCCTATCTTCAGGCGCCCCGTGTGGCGCGGGTCAATCACATTCCGCTATCGGTGGTGAACGGCCTTATTAAGGCGCATACCCATGGCCGATTTTTGGGGATGTACGGGGACCCGTACGTGAACGTTTTGGAGTTGAACCTGTCACTCCTTCACTGGGAGACAACGCACCATGGATAGAGCTTGGATGGCCCGGTCATGAGTAAAAAAGGAGTTGATGGTAATGCTGGATGTCTTGGGCCTTGGGCTGGGAGTTCTCTTCTTTGTTGGGTGTGAGTTCTACATCCATTATTGTGACCGCTTGTTGACCAAGTCCCAGAGCAAGGGAGGGGGCGTACGATAATGGTAGAAATGGTGATTGGCGGAATCGTAGGGCTACTGTCACTGATTTACCTGTTTTACGCCTTACTGTATCCGGAGAAGTTGTAAGCGACTGTCTCAGGCCGACCACGACCGTTGTGGTCGGCCTGAACGTTTGTCTCCCGCAGCATGGGTGAAGGTCCAGGCCGACGCGATCCCCGCCCCACCTTCTACCGATTATCGGCGCATGCCGGGGCCTTTAGCATTTGGTTGACGAAGGCCCATTGCCGCCCGGACACCTTTTTGCCGACCTGCTCCTCCGTACTATGACGAATGTTCGACTCCGCCTTATCTTGCGCGAAACCTATCTTCCCCACATACGGGGTCCGACGCGTTGGGCTATGTAAAATTCGCTATAATACCTTCGGAATCTCTGTTCGGGAAAGGAGGGTTGGTATGGTCAAGGTCCGGTCGGTAAAGTGGCATGATGAAGCCTGGGAAGTGTACTTTGAAATCAAAGAGGGCGTGTATGGCTTGGAAGACTATCCGGTACGCATCACGCACTTGGGGCACTATGAAGTCGACGGCTTTTCACAGGCAGTGGCGACGGTGGCTACGGGGCTTCTCAGAAGTCACATGCGGCGGGGGGCTGTGCCGCCACATGCCGTGGTGGTGAACTGGAGTCGGGTGGAACGGCTGACGCACGGTGCATCCGAGGAAGTGCAGAACGCCATTCGCCAAATCAATGAGAGCCGCGCCCATAATCAGGACAGCGCCGTCTCGAGTCAGTTTTAATCGCGGGATTGACAAGGGTGTGGCCAACGGGTACAATCGATGAGGCTGTCAAGGAAAAAACCTTGACACTACGAGGGGGAGACACTGACGGCCAAATCGCTGGATCGCGTGCGGGCGGGGTTGTTGTTTGATGTCTATGGACCGCTTCTCACCGAACACCAGCAAGAGGTCTGGCAGCTCTATTACCTCGAGGATTGGTCACTCGCTGAAATTGGGGAGGCTCACCGGATTTCGCGGGCAGCCGTTCACGATTTGCTTGAGCGCACCGAGAAACTACTGGAGGACTACGAGTCTCGTTTAGGGCTTTTAGCACTCCACCAGCGCCGTCGGGAGCGCTTTCAAATGGTGTTGCAGGCGCTCCGAGGGCTAGAAGCGGCCGGCGCGGTGCGGGCGATGATGGAACGATGGGCGGAAGAGGAGGGGCTGACGGATGTTTGATGCGCTGACGGAAAAATTGCAGCAAACCTTTAAGCGGATGCGCAACAAGGGCCGCCTTACGGAGGCGGATGTCAAAGAGGCGCTTCGTGAAGTGCGTCTGGCCCTCTTGGAAGCCGACGTCAATTTCAAAGTCGTCCGTGAGTTTTTGAACCGCGTGGAATCTCGCGCTGTCGGCCAAGATGTCCTTTCAAGTCTCACGCCCGATCAAGCGGTCATCAAGATTGTGCGCGATGAGCTCATTCAATTGATGGGCACCCGCGTAGAACGGGTGCACATGGCGTCCAACCCACCGACGGTGATCTATCTGGTCGGCCTTCAAGGGGCCGGTAAGACCACCGCCAGCGCCAAGTTGGCGCGTATGTTGCGCCATCAAGGACGCCAGCCTCTATTGGTGGCGGCTGACATCTATCGCCCCGCCGCTATTGACCAGTTGAAGGTGCTCGGGGAGAAGATTCAAGTACCAGTGGTGACCGAGGAGCAGAAAACGCCGGTGGAATTGGCCCAGCTGGGCATGGCCACGTCGCGGCGGATGGCGAAAGATGTGGTCATTATTGACACGGCCGGACGCCTTCACGTGGACGACGACCTCATGGGTGAACTGGAAGCCATGAATCGCCAAGTGCCTGCCCACGAGATGCTGTTAGTGGTGGACGCCATGACCGGTCAAGACGCCGTGCGGGTCGCCGAAGCTTTTAAAGATCGACTGCCTCTGACGGGCGTGATTATGACCAAACTGGATGGCGATGCCCGTGGTGGGGCGGCTCTTTCCATTCGGGAAGTGACCGAACTCCCCATTAAGCTTATCGGATCAGGCGAGAAGCTGGAAGATTTGGAGCCTTTTAACCCCGAACGCTTGGCCTCGCGGATTCTTGGCATGGGAGATATCCTCACCCTGATAGAAAAAGCAGAAGCGTCCATGGATCGAGAGGACACCCAAGTGTTGGCCGAAAAGATTACCAAGGCGGATTTTACCTTGGACGATTTTCGCGCCATGATTGATCAAGTGAAAAAGTTGGGACCGCTTTCCAAGGTCATGGAGATGATGCCCGGAATGGGCGGCAAAATGGCTCAGGTGAAGGACAAGGTTGACGACCGGATGATGGTGCGGGTGGAGGCGATTTTAAACTCCATGACCATCAAGGAGCGTCAACGGCCCGACGTCATCGATGGCAGCCGCCGATTGCGGATTGCCCGCGGTAGCGGAACCTCCGTACAGGAAGTCAATCGCCTGCTGAAACAGTTTGGCGAGATGAAAAAGATGATGAAACAAATGAAAGGCAAAAAGGGCCGCATGCGTATGCCGCGAATGCCCTTTCCGCCTTTGGGATGACCAGAAAGGAGGTTAGAGAATGGTAAAAATTCGCTTGCGCCGCATGGGCGCCAAGAAGCGGCCCTTTTACCGCGTGGTGGTTGCGGATTCACGGTCCCCTCGCGACGGGCGTTTCATTGAAGAGATCGGCTACTATGACCCCACCAAAGAGCCGGCCGTCATAAAGATTGACGAAGACAAGGCAATCCGTTGGATACAGAACGGCGCTCAGCCGACTGATACGGCACGCTCGCTGCTTCGGAAAACGGGTGTGTTGAATCGTGTACACCAGTTGAAGCAACAGCCTCAAGAGGCTCATGAGTCGTAGTGTAGCCAATGTGTGGCCCGGTCATGTGTTGATCGGACAGGTGACGGCTCCGTTTGGGATTGATGGTTCTGTCAAAGTCTATCCCACGACAGATTTTCCGGAACGTCTTCTGGGGCTGAAAAAAGTCACGGTGGATGTCCTCGGGGGACCGCGACCGGTATTAATGAGCCGCTTGCAACCGCCTATGGCGGTCTTGCAAATTGCTGGCGTCGCCAGCCGGGAACAGGCCGAACGGTTGCGTGGAGCGCTTCTCATGGTTCCTGAAGAGGATTTGCCCAAACTGCCCCAAGACGAGTATTATTGGCATCAGTTAGTGGGCATGGTGGTCCGTGAGGAAGGCACCAATCGTACCTTGGGGAGCTTAGCGCATGTGATTAGGACGGGTGCTGGGCATGATGTCTTTGAGATAGCCCGAGAAGGGAAAAAGCCCTTGTTAATTCCCGCCCTAAAGTCGGTGGTTAAACACATCGATATTGAAGGCCGGGAAATGCGGGTCGAACTCTTGCCGGGGCTGGAGGACATTAGTGAGTGATGATGGTCATTCAGGTCATCACACTGTTTCCGGAGATGTTCTCCGGAGTCTTTGGTGCCAGCATCTTAAAACGGGCCCGAAAGCGCCAGTTGGTGGATATTCGGGTGGTGCCGCTGAGACCCTTCGGCGTGGGGCCGCATCGTCAGACGGACGACTATCCCTTCGGCGGCGGGGTGGGTATGCTACTCCGGGCCGACGTGGTCGTGCCAGCTGTGGAGTGGACGATGATGCATGTCAAGGGACACCCGCGGGTGCTGGTCACTTCACCGCAAGGTCGGCCGTTTAATCAAGCCCTGGCGGAGGAGTTGTCCAAAGAAGAGCATCTCATTATCGTCGCTGGCCACTATGAGGGACTCGATGAGCGGGCGCGGATGATTCTAGATGCCGAAGAGGTGTCGATTGGCGACTTTGTATTAACCGGCGGGGAACTGCCGGCGATGATGATGGTCGATGCCGTGGCCCGTCTTTTGCCCGGCGTACTGGGTGCCGAAGAGGGAGCACGCCACGACTCGTTCAGTCGCGAAGAAGGCTGGCTGGAGGGACCGCAATATACGCGACCGGAAATCTATCGCGGACTTCGGGTACCAGGGGTGCTCACCAGTGGAAACCATGAGGCCATCCATGCGTATCAGGAAGAGATGGCACGGCGCTGGACGCTGGAACGGCGGCCGGACTTAATTAAGGAAAGGGGGGAGAACTAATGGATTACATTAAGCTTCTTGAGGAAGATCAGATGAAGTCGGATCTTCCTGTATTTCGCGCGGGTGACACGGTGCGGGTGGCGGTGAAGATTAAAGAAGGCAACCGGGAACGGGTACAGATGTTTGAAGGGGTGGTGATCCGCAAACGCGGCACTGGCCTATCTAAGACCTTCACGGTGCGCCGCGTGAGTTATGGGGTTGGCGTTGAGCGGACATTTTTGCTGCACTCGCCTCGGTTGGAATCAATTGAGGTGGTGCGCCGTGGCCGGGTACGCCGGGCCCGATTGTACTACCTCCGCCAGCTTCGGGGGAAGGCGGCTCGTATTCGCGAGCGGCGCTAAGGGGCAGGCGAAGACCTTTGTCTTCGCCTCCATTATTCCCCAATGAGGTGACAGTGTGGCAGAAAAGAAACAGAAGAGCGCAACTCGTGAACTCATCGAGACGTTGGTGATTGCACTGGTACTGGCGTTCATCATCCGCACCTTTGTGTTCGAATCCTATTACGTCAAAGGTACGTCCATGGAGCCGACTTTTTATACCGGCGACCGGGTGCTGGTGAACAAATTGGCCTTCGTTTTTGGGAAACCGACGACCGGCGAAATTGTGGTGTTTAAGAGCCCCGTGGATCCCAAACAGGACTGGATTAAGCGGGTGATTGGCGTGCCCGGAGACACGGTGAGCGTGAAGAACAACGTGGTCTACATCAACGGTAAACGGTATCCGGAGCCCTTCTTGAAATATCGTAAGTCGATCAACGTGGCGCCTCACTACGTGCCCAAAGGCTATCTCTGGGTTGAGGGGGATAATCGGCCCGTGTCCTACGACAGCCGTTATTTTGGCCTCTTGCCCGAGAAAAACCTCAAGGGTCAGGCCTTTATCATTTGGTGGCCCTTGAATCAATTTCGGTGGCTCTAATGTCAAACCGCGGTTGGTACCCCGGCCACATGCTGGTCACTCAAAAAACCATTCGTGAGCTGGCTCCTTACCTCTCCGCATTTGTCGAAGTGGTGGACGCGCGGGCGCCGGAATTGACGCGCCATCGCCCTCTAGCCACATGGATTGGCAAAACCCCGTTAATTTTGGTCTTGAATAAGAGTGATGTCGCCGATCCCAAAGTGACCGACGCCTGGGTATCCTGGTATCAAAAACGGGGAATTACCGCCGTGCCCTTAACGGCATCGGCCCAGGATGCCCGGGGTCGTCTAAAGGCGGCCATCACCCGACGGATCGATCCTCCCTACCGATTATCCGTGGTGGGTTTGCCTAACTTAGGCAAGTCGACCGTGCTGAATCGGATGGTGGGTAAGAACCGGGTTCGTACAGGCGGCAAGCCCGGGATTACCCGCGGGCCGCAATGGATTCGCCTGGACGATGGATGGGAGTGGCTTGACTTGCCCGGTGTCGTGACCCCATCCAAATCCCGCGATTGGCGACTGGCAATTTTAGGCGTGGTGCCGGTCGAGCCGGAGGAAGCGGAGGCGCTGGCGGCGCGGATCTGGCAGCTCTATTACCCGAAGGCGGCGGAGGACGCCTGGGTGGAATGGGGCCGCGGGCGGGGATATCTCGTGCGGGGTGGGGAAGTCGATCGGCAGCGGACCGCCGAGGCCGTGATTGTCGGCTTTCGTAATGCTTCTTTAGGTCGCATAAGCCTTGAACGTCCGGGGGCGAGTGCCCCGTGATCCATCCGTCGTGGGAGGCTCTCCTCGTCTTCGAGAGAATTTTTGCCCAGCAAGGTTTATTGGTGGCGGGGACGGATGAAGTCGGCCGCGGGCCCCTAGCGGGCCCGGTGGTGGCGGCAGCGGTGGTGCTAGACCCTGAGGCGCCAGCCATTCATGGTCTAGACGACTCTAAGAAGCTGTCCCCCCGGCAACGGGCATCCCTCTATCTCACCATTCAACGGCAAGCGTGGGCTATCGGCATTGGGGCGGTGGGCCCGCGGACCATTGAGCGGGTCAACATCTATCAAGCGTCGCGCCTGGCGATGCGGCGGGCACTCGGGAATCTTATGGTGAAACCTGACGTGGTGTTGAGCGACGCCATGCCGCTGCCAGACGCCCCCTATCATGTCGTGCCGCTAATACGGGGGGACGCGCGTTCTGCGTCCATCGCTGCCGCCTCTATTATTGCCAAGGTGGTGCGTGACCACTACATGGAAGCACTTCACGCCCTCTATCCCGAGTACCATTTTGACCAACATAAGGGGTATGCCACCCGCTTACACCGAGAGGCTTTAAAGACATATGGCCCCTCTGGTGCTCACCGGGTGACTTTTCTCCATCTCGGACCCGACGAATGGGCTCAGTAGCCAATTTACCTGCTTTCCTCGGGTTCCCTGAAAGGCGTCGCTGGACCCTTTTCCTTGGGTCACCGGCTTTCGGGATGCACGGTCTTAAAGAACTCTCTTAGGAATAGACGATTGACCGGTTTTGTGAGGAGACTTACGCCGAAAAAGAGCACCAAATTGACCAGAAGAGCAATGAATCCAGCATTTATCCCGTGCCAGGGATCGTGCTGGGTGACCAACATCCATGCCGCCACCAACCAACCGCCTAAAATACCCGCCAGGGCTCCTTCCTTGGTCGCCCGCTTCCAAAACAATCCGCCGATGACAATGGCTGGGAACAGTTGGGCAATGAAATCATAGGCGATTAGGAGTACCACCACAATGAGGGCGGGCGCCGCTTCAGCCAATATCAAGGCTAGGAATGTGAGCGGCAGTACGAGCCCCCGGGTAAGGCGATAGGTGGTGGTGTCTTTGGTCTTTGGCCAGAGCTTCTGATACACATTTCGGGACAATAGGCCGGCTGAGGTCATGATGATGGGCCCGGCTGGAATGATGGCCGAAAACACCGCCGCCACGGTAAATATGGCCAACATCCAGGGGGGCAGCACATGACCCGCGAGCATCATCACCACGTTGTTGCCCTCGGTCTTGTGATATCCCAAGATAAGCACGGCCGCAAAGCCAATGACGATGACCATCCATTTGACCAGTTGATAGAGCGGCATAAACACGGCTTGAAGCTTCAAGGAACGGGGGCCCCGGGCGGTATAGGAAATCCCAAACCATTGTGGCCACATCCATTGTCCCATGCTGGTCAGGATGACGGTGGTAATGAGCCACAAAATGCCCATTTTTGGATTGATTCCCGGCAGGACCATCCGGCTCTGGAGCTTTTGGTGGAAAGCCTGGAACATGGGACCAAAGCCGTGAAAGAAGTGTGTGGGCACGATGAAGAAGAGCGTGATGATGGCGACGAACATGAGAATATCCTTGATGGCCGATTGCCAGGCGTTGCCGCGGATACCCCCAAACATCACGGCAAGCCCGAGGACTAAAAATCCCAGGATGTCGGGCCAGATGCCGGTGACGGCGCCCCCACTAATGACCGTGACCACCGCTCCGAGTCCTTCGATGTTCAGATCAATGTAGCCAATCATGATGAGCGCGGTGGTCAAGGCGACAAAGATGCCGAGGCCTGGACTCTGGTAACGAGAGGCGACGAAGTCACTTTGGGTAATGTGGCCATAGCGTTTGCCGAGGAGCCAGAAGGCCGGTAGCAGGAAGAAGCCCAGGGCATAAGCCAGGTCGTTTAAGGCGACGTTGTAGAAGGCGGCCGATCCGTTGGCGTAGGCGTAGGCGGCCAGTCCCTGAAAGGTAAAAGCTGTGTATATTTCCGTACCCAATAGAAACCACACTAAGAATGGCCCCATACGGCGAGAATCAACCAGCCATCCACTGAGATTGTTCGACTGGCGGCGGCCATACCAAATGCCGCCAATCGTAATCGCGATGACCGCCACCAGCGCTATCAGCAAGATTAATGGCCCGTCTTCCATGTAAATTCCCCCTTATGAAGGTGGGTCAGTGAAATAGGCTTGTTGCGGGTTCGCCCGTTTGTCCCAGAGGTAGAGCGCCCCGAGGATCAATGGGGTAGCGAGCGGCACCAAGAGAAACCAGAAAACCAAGGGTGGCATGCCTAAAATGAGGGGCGCTGGCGTGTCAAACCACAGAGTCGAGGCGCCCAAGTAGAGAAACGCGATGGCCAGCACGGCGAGAAGCCAGATCACGATCATGCGGCGCAAGAGGTCCACCTCCCACGTTTACACTTTCAGGAAGCTATGCTGCGGGAGGTTGAAAGATGCCAAAATTGGGCCACGCCGGGCGAAGGGGTGCCCGGCGTGGTGTGATAGATATTCGCGAGAGGCGTCAACAAATGGGGGAATATCTGCGAATCGTAGGTCGAACACTCTCCAGTAGCGTCTCCAAGCCCTATTTGGAACCATCTTTCGAAGGCTTGTGCGGCTTTTTGCACGAGCCCTTCGGAGGCCAATACTGGGCATCAGCGGGGCGCGGTACACCCGGATGCCAGTCGGTCTCCGGCTTCAACGTGGGAATCGTGATATAAGGTCCGCAACCGGGTTTCCAAAGAACGGTGGGATCATTGGCCGGCACACGAACTGGCCTCCAGGAGGAATCCTTCTTCGTCGGTTGGGTTCCTTTCACAAACCACGCCCCTGCAATATCGGTCTTCGGAGTCCATCGGCTGGCCAACTGTCCCGACGTGGTGGACACGTTAGGAATATAAACCAGTCCCCCTGGCCTCGAAAAAGGTTTTGGGGGAATCTTCAGGCGCCGATTGACGCTGGTCATAATTTGTTGCCAGATGGGCCCCGAGGCGACGGCTCCGTAGGCTGGACCATCGCCCGATTGGGTCCAGGGCTGGGCAATTTCACCTTCACGGTTGCCTTCCCAAACGCCCACCACCATTTGCGGCTCAAAGCCCACGAACCAAGCATCCGCTTCATTGTTATTGGTGCCGCTTTTGCCGGCGGCAGGTCGGCCAATGCCGAGATCGTGGCCGGTGGCATAGGTGGTTGGTCCAATATTGGTGAAGGGCTTGGGACTTAGTACGCGCTGCATCATCTTGGTTAAGATAGCGGCGTCGTCGGCTGACAAGGCCCGATGTTGCAGTACCCGCGCATGATAGAGGGTCTTCCCGTGGGCGGTAACCCGCGTGACAAATATGGGGTCGATACGCTGGCCCCCGTTATCGATAGCGGCATAGCCATCTGTCAAGGTTAAGAGGTTTGTGTCGACGCCTAGTGCCAGGTCAAGTCCCGACTGGCCGTGGGGGATCCGAATGCCAAACCGATCGCGAAGAAATTTTTTGGCATAACTGAGGCCGATATCGTTTAGCAAGTGGACGGCGATATCATTGTCCGAAATCGCTAAGGCATCACGGAGGTCAACGTAGCCGCGATAGATATTGTCATCATTGGAGGGCCACCATTTCTGGCCGCCCACATTCTTGAAGATGGGCACGTCTTGCAACACCGACATTTGGGTGTAACCGCGGGCCAAGGCAGGGGCGTAGTCCAGTAGGGGTTTGATGGCTGAACCGGTCGAGCGGCTGGCATCGATTGCCAAGTCCTGTTGGCGGAAGGCAAAGTGGCGGCGGCCACCGATAATCGCCCATACGTGGCCATTCTTCGGGTTCATGACCACGGCCGCCGCTTGATGGTGGGGATAGGCGTGGTGGGCATGTCCAAAGTTCTTGTTCATCCACTCGTTGACGGCGTTCTGGGCGGCAGCATAGACCGAGGGGCGGAGCGCGGTGTGGATTTTCAGACCGCCATTTAAAATCTGGTTCATGCTGAAGCCTTGAGACTGTAGTTGATTGACGATTTGATCGATATACCAGGGGTCAGGATAGCCGTTTTGATGATGCTGGACAGCCTCGGGATGAAAGTGGAGCGGGGCTTTCAGAATTTTTTGGGCGCGCGCGGCGGTGATATCGTGATAGCGGACCATGGCCTGGACGACTTCTTGCTGGCGCGCGCGCGCCAGCCTTGGGTGGACCAGCGGGTCATACAGCGACGGTGCTTGCGGTAGTCCAGCAAGCATCGTGGCCTGGGCCAACGTTAAGTGTGCGGGTGTGGTGTCGAAGTACACGTGAGCCGCCTGGCGGATCCCATCGGCCCCTTGCCCAAAGTATACGGCATTCAAATAGAGGTCTAAAATCTGTTTTTTTGTATACCGGTGCGCCAGTTGTAAGCCCAGAAGAAATTCCTGCGTCTTCCGGACTAAGGACTTCTGATCGCTTAAATAGAGGTCTTTGGCCAGCTGCTCGGTGATGGTGCTGGCCCCTTGAACGGCCGCGTGGTGAACCAGGTCAACCAGGGCCGCACGGGCAATGGATTTTAGGTCAAAACCGGGATTGTGATAGAAGTTGTGGTCCTCGATGGCGACCATGGCCGTCGCCATGGCGGGAGAAATATCTTGAATCGGGGTGACCTTTTTATGTGGCGCGCCCAAATGCGCCACAATGTGTCCCTCGGCATCCAAGACGACGGAACTCGGGGAGTGATCCATCACCTGAACCAGGTGCCCAACCGAGGGCATGTGGCGGATAGCCCGCACCATCACGTCTCCAATCATGGTCGCCCCCAAAATGGCGAGCAGTCCGGATGCCAGGAGTAGAAGCCGTCTCCACTTAAGACGGCGACGCTTCACGAAAATGGTCTCGCCACAAAAGCGACAGAAATGGGAACCCGGACGGTTTTCCCGTCCGCAGGCGGGACAGGTCACGATAGCCTCCTCATCGAGCATCTTTTTCCTGTGGTTATCATACGAACATGATTTCCCCAGATCCTGAAAAATATGTCGCCACAAGAAAAGAGGGACCCAACGGGTCCCTCGGCATCGTGGTCAAAAATGCTAGGGTCGGACGGCTCCGGCTCCATAGTAATGGCTGGACCAATATACGTTGTTGAGGTTCTGTACCATCACCGACTGTCCCGGAGCTGGGGCATCGATAAAAGCCTGGGCATAGCCGAGTTTAGGATAGGAACCAATGTAAATACCGACGTGGGAGGCGCCCGACGCGTAAGTGTTGAAGAACACCAGGTCGCCGGGAACAAGATTGGATCGGGCAATGTGGTTCACATCGTTCCACTGAGCCCAGGTAGTTCGGCCGATGGAAATCCCGTTTTGCGCCAATACGTACTGAACTAAGCCGGAACAGTCAAACCCACGGGGACTCTCGCCCCCCCAGACGTAGGGCACGCCCAGGTATTTAAAGGCGGTCGACACGATGGCTGCATCCATCGACTGGGGAGCACTTTGAACGGGAAGAGAGACGCTAGCCGACCCGCTGCCGCTCTTCGCTTTGTTGGCGGCCATGGTGGCGGTGGAAGTTCCGCCAGGCAATGTCAGTACCTGCCCGACATAAAGCGCGTTAGGATTGGCGAGGTGATTCAGGCGCGCCAAAATCGGCCAACGGGTGTGAAAGCGGGCCGCAATCTTGGAGAGCGTGTCACCGGGTTGTACGCGGTAGTTATGGGCCGCCGTGCGCACTTCTGCCGTGGTTCGGGAAGGCCTCGTGACCGTGCCACTCAGGTGAAGGACTTGTCCGACCCGGATATTGTTGGGATTGGCTAAATGATTAATGGCCGCCAAATGCTGCCAGGTGGTGTGAAAACGGGTGGCGATTCGCCCTAAGGTGTCGCCCGCTTGTACACGATAGGTGGAAACCGGAGCGGCCTCGAACTTTGGTGAGGTGCTGCTCGAGGTGGTGGTTGGAGACGCTGAGTCTAAAGCTCGCTCGGTTAATGGTCCCACAATGCCGTCGGTAGCTAGGTGGTGTGTCGCCTGGAAGTTTTTCACGGCCGCTTCGGTCATGGCGCCAAAATACCCTGTGGTGGGAATATGATAACCATGGTGGTCCAGGATTGATTGTAATTCCCGAACATTGGGACCCGATGCCCCAGGACCGTATACGCCTGTAAGCGAAGCGGCTTGGGCGAGTCCGGTGAAACCTAAAGCGCAAGCGACAGCAAAGCCGGCCGCGGCGCCAGTCCAGCGTATGTGCAAGAAAGGGCTCCCCTTCCTTCGTGAATTGCCTCCGAGGTTAGTTGTCGGTTCGGGCAGAAGGAGCCCTACGTACTCATGAGCACGATTCACCAAGGGTGGTCGCCCTTTAATCCCCCGTACACGTGAAATGTCCATGATTCGGCGTTAGGAGTCCTGTCGATAGTACAGACATGAGGTCGAAATTGTCACGGTGCTGATTCGGCGATGACAGCCTCCCTTCTCCTTCGTTCGTCGAATTTTGCCAGTAAATGTCGGTCGATCACAATCAATGGCGTTACTGGAAGTTATGCCCTAGACGCGAATTGGAGATCGGGATTTCGACAAGTTGGGAAAGCGTATTCAGGGCGATATAATGGCGGGGAAGTGGGGGAGATAGCTGTCAAAGCGATTATTTGGGATTTTGATGGGACGCTGGTGGACACGGAGACACCTCAATTTTTGGCTTGGCAACAGGTGTTCGGTGAGTTTGGAGCCCGTCTAGAACCTGAGGTATGGGGAAAAATGGTGGGCACAGTGACGGACTGGGATTTGTTTGACGTGTTGGAAGAGGCTCTAGGTCAGGCCATAGACCGTCGGACGTTGATGCGTCAAGTGGAACGCTTGATCGCCGCGAATATGGAAGAGGCTCTGCTACGCCCTGGTGTGCTGGCGTTGGTTGAACAATCGGACGGTCTGGGCATCCGTCAAGCGGTGGCTTCGAGCTCACCTCGGTGGTGGATTCGGAAATTTTTGAGCCACCATGGTCTCCAAGGCTACTTCTCGGTGATTGCCGCCGCAGATGACGTGCGACGGGTCAAGCCGGATCCCGAGGTCTATTTGACGGCCTTGTCGCGGCTTTCCATTCGGGCCTCCGAGGCGGTGGCGATCGAGGATTCTCCTCACGGGGCGCGTGCCGCTTTAGCGGCCGGGATTCAATGTGTGGTCATCCCTAACCCCTCAACTCAGGATCTTCAGTTTCCGACCGGGGTATTGCGCCTAGAGAGTCTCGAGGGGGTCGGGGTTTCGGGCTTGCGGGCTTTTCTTAAGAATCGCACTATATAAGGAACGATTTAGAGACGCACCGCTGGGAGGTTTCTGGCGACGGGCAGCATAATGGGTTAATATAGGGACGCTTATGGACGGGAGGTGGCAGGTTGGCGAAACCGAAGCCCTTAATCATCGTAGAGTCGCCGGCAAAAGCTAAAACGATCAGCCGGTTTTTAGGGAGTCGCTATCAAGTCAAGGCTTCCATGGGTCATGTGCGGGATCTGCCCAAGAGCCAGTTCGGGGTGGATGTCGACAATGACTTCCAACCCCGCTACATTACCATTCGAGGAAAAGGTAGCCTAGTGAAGGAGCTCCGGGATGCGGCCAAGAAAACTGACCGAGTCTATCTGGCCACAGACCCGGATCGCGAGGGCGAGGCTATCGCCTGGCATTTGGGCGAGGCGCTCGGGATCAGGCCGGAAGAAGCCCGGCGGATTGAGTTCCACGAAATTACCAAGGATGCGGTTACGGATGCCATTCGTCATGCCCGCCCCATAAACACCCATCTGGTCGATGCGCAGCAAGCTCGGCGGGTGTTGGATCGGGTTGTGGGGTATCAGTTATCCCCGCTCCTTTGGCGAAAAGTCCGACCGGGTCTCTCGGCCGGGCGGGTACAGTCTGCCGCTTTGAAGCTCATCGTTGACCGGGAGCGGGAGATTGACGCGTTTAAGCCGGAAGAATATTACACGCTTCGCCTGACAACCGAGGGGAGTCCCCCGTTTGTTGCCGAGTACGCGGGCCCACTGGGCGAAAAGGGCCGGGTCAGCCAGCACGAGGCTGACGAGGTGGTCAAGATGGTGGAGGCGGCCGGACAAGCGCGAGTCGTGTCGGTTAAAACGCGTGAGCGTCGCCGATTCCCCGCCAATCCGTTTACCACCTCGACGTTGCAGCAGGAAGCGTCGCGCCGATTGGGATTTTCGGTGAAACGGACCATGAGTTTAGCCCAACAGCTCTATGAAGGGTTGGAGGTCAAGGGCGAGGGAACGGTGGGGCTGGTCACTTACATTCGCACCGACTCCACGCGGGTGGCTGAAGTGGCCGTTGAGGAAGCCCGCACCTATATAGAAACCACCTTTGGTGCTCCCTACTGGAAAGGAAGCGGACCGGCTAAACGTCAGGAAAAGGAAAAGCCCGGGGTTCAAGGTGCCCACGAAGCCATCCGTCCTACGGCGGTTATGCGCCATCCCGATCTCCTCAAAGGCTCCCTACACCGTGACCAGTTGCGTCTGTACCGGCTCATTTGGGAACGCTTCGTGGCCAGCCAAATGGCGCCCATGGTGTACGACGCCACCACCATTGAGGTGGAGGCTGGTTCCCAGACCTTTCGGGCCCACGGGGCCGTGGTGAAGTTTCCCGGTTTTACCACCCTCTATCAGGAAACGCGGGAAGAGGGCGAGGAGGAGGAAGGCCGCGGCCCGCTGCCGCTGTTGGTAGAAAACCAAAGCCTGCCCGTTTCAGCGGTCGAACCCAGTCAACACTTTACCGAGCCACCCCCCCGATTTAGCGAGGCAAGCCTAGTGAAGACCTTGGAAGAACTGGGGGTGGGGCGCCCATCCACTTATGCGCCGATTATTGATACCTTGTTGCAGCGGGACTATGTTCGGCGCGATCAGAAGCGCTTAATGCCGACCGAACTCGGAGGTGTGGTGGTTGACCTCCTGCAAAATTACTTCCCGGAAATCGTTGACATCTCCTTTACGGCGGCGATTGAAGATCAATTGGACCGGGTTGAGGATGCTGAGACCGAGTGGCGCCGGGTGCTGAGCGATTTTTATGGCCCGTTTCGCGAGGAATTGGCCCGTGCGGATGAGGACATCGAAAAGGTGGAACTGGCCTCTGAGGTGACGGACGAGGTCTGCCAGGTCTGCGGCAAGCCGATGGTGGTAAAATATGGCCGATTCGGAAAGTTCTTGGCCTGTTCTGGCTACCCGGAATGTACCAATACCCAGCCATTGGTTGAAAAAACGGGCGGTGTGTGCCCGAAATGCGGCGCCGATTTGGTGGTTCGACGCTCGAAGCGGGGCCGGACATTTTACGGATGCCGGGCCTATCCCGACTGTGACTTCGTTACTTGGTGGCGCCCGACGGAAAAGTCCTGCCCACGATGTGGAGCCTCAATGGCTTTTCGTCGTAAAGGGCGACAAGATACTTTGGTGTGTCTTAAGGAGGGGTGTGGCTTTGAAGAAGAAGCGCAATAATCGCGTGACCGTGGTGGGCGGCGGTCTTGCCGGCTCAGAGGCCGCCTATCAACTCGCCAAGCGGGGGATAGAGGTCGATCTCTATGAGATGCGTCCCGTTTCGATGACGCCGGCGCATCATACCGGGCGGTTTGCGGAATTGGTGTGCTCCAACTCGTTTGGCGGGGACCAAGGGCTGTCCCCAGCGGCCTTGCTAAAAGCGGAAATGCGTCTTTTCGATTCACTGATTTTGAAAGCTGGCGCCATAGCCCGGGTGGATGCGGGTTCGGCCCTGGCCGTAGATCGGGACGTGTTTAGCGCCCATGTGACCGAGGTGATTGAAAACCACCCGTCCATCGCCATTCACCGCCAGGTGGTGGAACGGGTACCAGAAGGTCCCACCATCATTGCCACCGGGCCCCTCACCCATGAATCACTAAGCGAAAGTCTGGTGGACACCCTCGGGGATAATCCGTTGTCCTTTTTCGATGCCGCGGCACCCATCGTGTTTGGGGATTCAATTGATATGGAGCGGGCGTTCATGGGATCGCGCGAAGGCAGTGAGGATTATATTAATTGCCCCTTAACCAAGGAGGAGTACAACGCCTTTTTCGAGGCCTTGGTGTCGGCCGAACAGCACGAACGGCATGACTTTGAGGATGCCAGCTTTTTTGAGGGATGCCTTCCCATCGAGGAGTTGGCACGCCGAGGGCTGCGCACGCCGCTCTTTGGGCCCATGAAGCCGACCGGGCTTTCCAATCCGCTGGAGGGTGGTCGGCGGCCCTATGCGGTGGTGCAAATGAGACGCGACAACGCGGCCGGATCCCTCTGGAGCTTGGTGGGATTTCAGACTAATCTCCGCTGGGGTGAGCAGAAACGGGTGTTTTCCATGATTCCCGCCCTCCATCGCGCGGAATATGCGCGTTACGGGGTGATGCATCGAAACACGTATCTCAAGAGCCCCAAGACATTGGAAGCGAGTCTCAATACTCGCATCCGGCCGGATTTATGGCTAGCGGGGCAAATGATTGGGGTCGAGGGCTACGTCGAGTCAGCCGCCTCGGGCATTTTGGCGGCCGTTAATGCGGCCCGTCATCTTGAAGGGCAAGCGCCGCTGTTTCTGCCTCGAGAAACCATGATGGGGGCGCTCTTCTATTATGTCTCGCATGCCGATCCCGAGACCTTTCAGCCCATGAACGCCACGTTTGGTCTCTTGGAGTTGCCCGATGACGTGCGCGCCCTGAAAGACAAACGCGAGCGTCGGCAGTGGATGAGAGATCGGGCGCTCCAGATGATGGAGGCGACGCTTGGCGTCGACGAGACGCGTTATGCCTAAAAGCGATCATCCGTGGGTCCAGGCGTATCTCCAATATTTAAGCTCGGTCGACGATGTCTCGAATCATACGCTCCGCGCCTACGAAAGCGATATTGTCCAATTGCTGACATTCGCGGGTCCCCCCGAAAGGATCGATGCCCGGGCCATTCGACGCCACCTGGCCCACTTAGGGGAAGAGGGCGTATCGGCGCGCAGCGTGGCGCGGAAACTGGCCGTGGTGCGAAGCTTCTTTCGCTGGTTGGAGCGCGAGGGATACCTGGCCGAAAATCCCGCCAAAAGGGTATTGGCTCCCCGATTTCGGCGGAGCTTGCCGCGCGTGTTGACGGTGGACGAGATGCAGCAATTTATTGAGGCGGCGATGAACGACACTGGCGCCTTGGCCCTTCGCAACTGGGCTTTGGTGGAGCTGATGTATGGGGGAGGACTTCGTAGCCAGGAGGCCGTTGACCTGGACGTGCTGGATGTGAACCTCGGTTCTCGCTTGGTGCGAGCGCTAGGCAAGGGGAAAAAGGAGCGCATCGTCCCCATCGGGCAGCATGCGGTCCGTGCGCTTACTCGTTATTTGCAGGAGGGCCGGCCGGAGCTTCTCTCGTCAAGCCGTCAACAGGCGTTGTTCGTCAACGCCCGCGGGGGACGGCTGACGACCCGCAGCGTTCGGCGCATCGTCAAGGCCGTGTTGATGAAGTCAGCCCTTCATCGCAATATTAGTCCCCATTGGCTTCGTCATTCCTATGCCACCCACATGTTGATGGGAGGGGCGGATTTGCGCGTGGTTCAGGAGCTATTAGGGCATGAATCGCTGCGGACGACGCAGATTTACACCTATGTGTCTCAGGAGCAATTGGGCCGCATCTATCAGAATGCCCATCCTAGGGCATAAAATGGAAGACGGGGGGATGAGGGTGGCGGAATTTCATGGGACCACCATTTTAGCTGTGGTCAAAAACGGCCAAGCGGTCCTTGGTGGAGATGGCCAAGTGACGTTCGGGCAGAACACCATTATGAAACATACGGCCAGAAAAGTGCGCCGGTTGTACCACGGTCAAGTGCTGGCTGGATTCGCGGGCGCCGTGGCAGATGCTTTGACGCTGTTCGAGCGCTTTGAGGGCAAGTTGGAGGAGCATCATGGCAATCTGCCCCGTGCGGCAGTGGCCCTATCGCGGGAATGGCGCACCGATCGGATGCTGGGCAAGTTGGAGGCGCTCTTGTTGGTCGCGGATCGGGAGAATCTGTTTCTCCTGTCCGGCACCGGAGAAGTGATTGAGCCGGACGATGGCATCGCAGCAGTGGGTTCCGGTGGCAGCTACGCCTTGGCGGCTGCGAGGGCGTTGGTATCGGTGGATAGTGGGCTTCAGCCCGGTGAATTGGTTCGCCGTTCATTGGATATTGCCGCCGACATCTGCATCTACACGAACCACAACTTGACCATTGAAACCTTGGAATAGGAGGCGCACATGGACGAATCGCAGTTAACCCCAGCCCGTATCGTCGAGGAACTGGATCGATATATTGTCGGACAAAAGGAGGCCAAGCGAGCGGTGGCGATCGCGCTCCGCCATCGCTGGAGGCGAAGTCGTTTGGACCCGGAACTGCAAGAGGAGATTACCCCAAAGAATATCTTGATGATTGGCCCGACCGGCGTGGGTAAGACAGAGGTTGCGCGCCGCTTGGCGCGGCTTTTGCGGGTCCCCTTCATCAAGATTGAGGCCACCAAATTCACGGAGGTCGGCTATGTAGGCCGGGACGTGGATGCCATGGTGCGTGACTTGGTTGAGACGGCTATTCGCATGGTCAAGGAGGAAAAGAGCCAACAGGTTAAGGAACGGGCCGAGCGCATGGCCGAAGACCGGATTGTGGAGGTCATGGCTCCCTTTCCAGAAGATCAAGGTGGGGGCATGAAGAATCCCTTCGAAATGTTTTTCGGCGGGACCTCCAACCCCAACACATCCCGTCCAGTGGATGTGGAGGAGCGTCGACGGATTGAGGAGGATCGCCGCCGCATCCGTGAGAAGTTGCGATTGAAGGCGATGGAGCACGAAGTCATTGAAGTCGAGGTTGAGGACGCGGGTCCCGCCCTGCCGATGATGAACAACATGCCCGGGATGGAGAATCAGATGAACCTCGGGGAGATGTTTCAGGGGCTCCTGCCGAAACGTACCAAGCGCCGCAAAATGACGGTGGCCGAAGCCCGCCGGGTGTTAACCCAGGAAGAGGCGGACAAATTGATTGACAAGGATGCTGTCACCTCGGACGCCATTTGGCGGGCAGAACAGCAAGGCATTATCTTCATTGACGAGTTCGACAAAATTGCCGGAGGAAATGAGGGCCGGGGACCGGACGTATCGCGGGAAGGGGTGCAGCGAGACATTCTGCCAATCGTCGAAGGTTCGACGGTGCAGACCAAATATGGGCCCGTGAAGACGGACCATATGCTGTTTATTGCCGCTGGGGCTTTTCATGTCTCCAAGCCCAGCGACTTAATCCCCGAACTTCAAGGGCGATTTCCCATCCGGGTGGAGTTTGAGGCGCTGACCGAGGACGATTTCTATCGCATTCTGACCGAGCCCAAGCATTCCTTGGTGTTTCAATATCAAGCGCTCTTGGGGGCCGAGGGCGTGGACGTGAAATTTGAAGAAAGCGGCCTTCGCCGAATGGCCCACTATGCCTTTCAGGTCAATCGGGATAGTGAAAACATAGGGGCCCGCCGTCTCCATACGATATTGGAAAAGGTGCTGGAAGAATTAAGCTTTAGTGCTCCGGAGCTGACCGGGCAGACCATTCCCATCACCGACAATTATGTGGACGAACGGCTCCGTGGAATCGCCGACAACATTGACATCAATAGATATATACTCTGAATTTTTGTGTTCGTCATGACCTTTATCCCATTTCCATGCTATAATAGTGCGGAAGTTTGATAGGTCATGTTGAATTAAGGGAGACGATGTCGTGGAAAAACTTCTCGACAAGACTCGGCGTATTAACCGACTCTTGCAACGGTCCGCCGGTCATCCGGTGAACTTTGAGGAAATGGCCAAGATTTTGAGCGAGCTCATCCAAGCCAACGTGTACGTGGTGAGCCGTCGCGGGAAAATTCTTGGGTATTCACTGCTAGACTCATTTGAGTGTGACATCATGGTGCGCGAAGTGTTGACCCCTGAAGTGTTTCCTCAGAGCTACAACCAGGGGCTTTTGAAGGTGGACGAAACCCATCCCAATATTTCGCAGGAAAAGCGTCAGTGTGTCTTTTTCCATGACAAGCCGTGCATCTATGAGAACAAGATTACCACCATTGTGCCGGTGAACGGCGGTGGGGACCGCCTAGGGACGTTGGTCATCTCTCGCTTTGGACGCGAGTTTGACGACGAGGACTTAATTTTGGCGGAGTACGGCGCCACCGTGGTGGCCATGGAGATTCTCCGCTCCAAGTCGGATGAGTTGGAGATGGAAGCGCGCAAGAAGGCGGCCGTCAAGGTCGCGATTGACACGCTTTCCTACTCGGAGTTGGAAGCAGTCCAGCACATTTTTGAGGAACTCGGTGGGCCCGAAGGTCTGTTGGTTGCCTCCAAGATTGCTGACCGGGTTGGAATTACCCGTTCCGTCATTGTGAACGCGTTGCGGAAGTTCGAGTCGGCGGGTGTGATTGAGTCGCGCTCGCTCGGCATGAAGGGCACGCATATTCGCGTCTTGAACGACCGCTTGCTGGGTGAATTGAAGAAACTGCAGCGCTAGTGCTCTCAGCGACCCTGGAAAGCCTCCCTGTCATCGGGGAGGCTTTTTTAGGCGCTTGGGGGAGTGGTGCGCATTTGGCTGTCAACTCTGCCAAAGGCGACTGTGTCCTCC
>DAHWKG010000164.1:0-22306 GCA_027343765.1 Sulfobacillus sp. | reverse complement strand
AACGTCCAGAAGACTCCCACATAGGGAAGCATGAATCCTTCGGTCAGGATCAAGAAAACCACCGAGAGGAAAATAATCGGGGTCGTGAGGGCGGAGAGAATCAGCATGATCCCGCCCAAGATTAGGGGCAATGCCGTATGGACCCGCCTCTCGAGGGTGCGGTCGGAATGATTAGCATTAATCCACATGAATATCAACGCGGCTACGTAGGGTAAAGCCGTGAGAAGGCCAGTGGCGGTAAAGCCGGTCTTCGTCACATCCTTTATGACGGTCGGGAGCCACAAGCTAAAGCCGTAAAAGCCGACTTGAACGAGAAAGTAAACAGCCACCAGCAACCAAATCCGGCCGTTAGAGAAGGCCGATTTCCAGTTATTGGCGGATGGTTGGAATCGACGGGCATCTTCGGCAAATTTGGCGCGAAGATAGTCCCGCTCCTCCGGGGAGATAAATTTGGCGGTTTCGGGGGAGTCATCGATGGTGAACCACCAGATGGCCGCCCAAATGAAGGGTGGGATCCCTTCGAATATAAACAGGTAACGCCAACTCATGTGGGCAACGATGGCACCTGAGATAGGAGCCATAATGATGGCTGCAACCGGCAAACAAAACATCCAGTACATATTGGCGCGCGCCCGTTCTTCAATTGGAAACCATCGGGATAGCAAGATTAGGGTCGCGGGCCACACACCACCCTCAGCAACTCCGAGAAGAAAGCGAACAATTAATAGCTCAGCCTCCGTGGTGACCAGCCCTGTCAGGATGGCAAAAATCCCCCAAACCAAAAGGGCGACGAACACAAACTTCTTGGCGCTGACGCGGCTGGCGAACCACCCGCCTGGCACTTGCAGGAAGAGGTAACCAAAGAAAAATATACCCCCGGCCAGGCCGGCTACGGTGGCGGAGATATGCAGGCTTTTCTCCATCCCGCTAAACCCAAAGCCTACGTTGATGCGGTCCATATAGGCGATGGTATACATGAGGAATGCAATCGGTACGATACGACGCCAACGGACGCGCGGGACTGCGGATGCTTCCATACGTGACACCTCCTTTAGATTTAGTAACCATATTCGCGGTCTTTTGTGACAATTCCTCCTAGTCGATTAACTATTATGTGAAAAATCACCACCAATTTGATAAAAAATTTCGAGCCAAGGGTGACGATTAGCTCCGGCTGTACGATTCGCCTGGTGACCAATAATGAGGGCGGTTGGAGGGCTAGAGTGCACAATGCCAATGAGTGATTTGGGGGATGAGGAACGGTTCCTTAAAGGTAAGCCTTTCTATAGGTTAATAGGGGGTTGGCTGAATAAGCCGAGAGGCGATTGTGTACACGGCCACGACTTGTGCGGATTGTTTCAACCATGTGCACTAACCCTAATTCGGCATGTCCGCGAGCTAGCGACAGTGGGATTGCCACCGCCTTTGGCTGTCAATTAACGGCTACCTGAGATTTAGGCATTGCGGGGAGGAACAGGAACTGCTCTAAGGCGGTCGTGAACAACGCTGAGCAGTAAAGCCGAGAAGGGCAACGCCCTGGCTGTTCGCCATCGGAGCGGATGCCCAACCAGCTCGACGAAAACCACTCAATTGACCCGTTTGGGCGTCTTCTTCCAATACGGTTCGCGTAAAATAAACTTCTGCACCTTACCACTGGCAGTTCGTGGCAACTCGGCCACAATATCGACCGACGTCGGCGCCTTGAAGTGGGCCATATGGTCGCGGCAGAAGCGGATGATTTCGGATGAGTCGACGGCCATGTCCTCTTTCAACACCACAATGGCCTTGACGGTCTCACCCCACTTGGCATCAGGTACCCCGATGACAGCCGCGTCCTGAATGGCAGGATGGCGGTATAACACGGACTCTACTTCAACGGAGGAAATGTTTTCGCCCCCGGAGATGATGACGTCTTTGTCCCGGTCCCGAATCTCAATGTAGTGGTCGGGGTGGACCACGGCTAAATCCCCGGTGTGAAACCAGCCGCCGCGTAGCGCCTTGGCCGTCGCGTCGGGATCCTGGTAGTAGCCTTTCATGACCACATTACCGCGGCAGACGATTTCTCCCATCTCTTCGCCATCCTCAGCTACTTGGGTGTCGTCTGGCCGCACCACACGGACCTCTCCGGACAATAGCTGGGGGATTCCCTGGCGGGCGGATTGCCTTGCACGCTCGGCCACCGGAAGATGGCGCTCTTCCGGAAGCCACTCTGACACGGTGATAAAGGGTGACACTTCTGTCAGGCCATAGACGTGTAAAATATCGAATCCCAGTGATTCCATTCGCTCGATAATCGATGCGGGCGGGGGCGCTCCCGCTGTGCCCAGGCGTACGGCGTGCTCGACCCGGGCGGCATCCGGGCTATTAATCATGATATTCATAACTGCCGGCGCACCGCACATTCGGGTTATGCCGTGTTGGCGGATGAGCTGCCAAATCTGGGTGCCGTCCACTTTTGGTAAGGTGACATGCACCCCGCCGACACCGGTGACTGCCCAAACGCCGCCCCAGCCGTTCACATGAAACATCGGCAAGGTATGAAGGTAAACGTCGCCTAAGCCGATCTGGAGGTGAAAGGCAAAATCGACCGCATTAGTCATCAGATTTCGATGGGTCAACTCCACCCCTTTGGGGCGCGCCGTGGTGCCGCTAGTGTAATTCAGAGTCATTGTGGCATCTTCGTCGATGGACGGCACCGGGAGCGGATCGGGCGAGAAGCGGCTTAGCACGGTCTCGTATTGAAGTAGACCGGCCACCGAGCCTCGACTGACCCATACGGTGGGCAAGGCGTCCTGGAGCGGAACAAGTAACGGCCAGAGGGTCCTATCGACCACCACCAGGCGAGATCCGGAATGGCGCAAAATATACGCATAGTCGTCGGCGGCGAGTCGCGTATTGAGCGGTACCAATATCGCACCGATCCACGGCACCGCATAAAACAGGTCCAACATGGGCCCGGTATTAGGCATGAGCGCCGCCACCCGATCGCCTGGTTTGATGCCGGCATCCATCAGTGCCCGAGCGACCTGGAATATGCGCCGTGCCCAGTCGCCATAGGTTTGTTGCTGGTCGCCGTCGATGACGGCCAACCGGCGGTCACGGTACTTAAACGCCCGGTCGGCCAATGATAACGGCGTTAATGGCGTCTTCATTCAGGGTGAGCCTCCTTCTCTCAGCATAATCGATTAGAGTCTGTGAGGTGGGGCCGGTCTATCCGACTCCTGATGGTGGGCTCGGACTGACATGTCGGAATACTGCATAAGTCCGGTGGCAGATCGGCCCGGATCCGGTTGACGGGAGCGCCGTCCCGTGTGTTCATAGGGAAGTGACGGGACTCAGCGCGGGGGTAGCGGGACGCCGTAGTCACGCTCCCTTACCGTGTATGTGGTAGATAAAGCCGTCTCTGTGAGGGTACCGTTGATTGACTAGTGGGTCAATATTGAAAAGTAAGCTACCCCTGGTGGCGAACGTCTGCTGAGGTAGCGCTCAACAGAGAACGCGTGCACTCACCTTTGGTCCAATCCAATCAATGGTCTAAAGGCCCTTTGAAGGGAGTCCTCTAAAAGGTTGCTGCGGCCGCTTTGCCTTAGGTCAAGTCGTGATTCACTCTGGCCGACGGAAAAATACTGTCAATTCCGCTAAGTGATTCTATTGCAAAGTTCGGGCGAATGACATAAAGTGGACTCAACCGACCGGGCGGTCGAACACTTGTTGGTGAGGCGGGATGGTCATGGAATCGAGTGAGACGCTCTCAAAGCTCCCGCAGATCATCGAGGCGGCTACACGGTGCTTTCAGGATAAAGGCTACGTAGCCACGACCTTAAACGACATTGCCGACGTGGTACAACTGCAAAAGCCAACGCTGTACCACTACATTAAGAACAAGAACGAGCTATTGTTTCTGGTGTTGAAGAACACCGCGGAGTCATACAATCACGCACTGGAATCGGTGGTCTCTAGTAGAGTGAGCCCATCGGAAAAGATGGACCGCGCCATTAAGCAACATATCCATTTGCAACTGGAACATCCCGGGACGGTGACGCTCTTTCGTGACGTTGGGGAGTTGGATCGGCCGTACCGACGGGAAATTCGCCAAGCCTTGAAACGTTATCGCGAGCTCTTGCAAGAGATCATTCGAACAGGCATAGAAGGAGGGCAATTTCGCGCTCAGGATGCCTCAATGGCGGCGCGTTTTGTCTTGGGTGCCATCAATTTCGTCCATCGCTGGTACCGCCCGGAGGGTCCGCGGACCATTAGCGAAATTGCCGCCTTCTATAGCCACATGATCTTAACGTCGTTATCCCACGGAGGAGGGGATTTTTGATGTATCCCGAATTGAGCAAGCGTACTGCCGTTGTCACCGGCGCTGCACGCGGAATTGGACGGGCCGAGGCCCTTCGCCTGGCTCGTGAGGGTGCCCGTGTAGCGGTGGTGGATTTACGGGAGGGAGACGCTTCAGAAACCGTGAATACCATTCGGGCCGAAGGCGGCCAGGCTGAGGCCTATGGCGTCAATGTCGCCGACGCCGCGTCCGTTAAGGCCCTGATGGAGGATGCCACACGACGCTTCGGCCCGATCGGCATTTTGGTTAACAATGCCGGAATTACGCGAGATAACCTCTTGTTTAAGATGACGGAAGAGGACTTTGATGCCGTCATTACCACCCATTTAAAAGGAAGTTTCCTTTGTGCCCGCGAAGCCCAGCGTTATATGGTGGAGCAAAAATGGGGCAAGATTGTAAACACTTCTTCGACCTCAGCCCTGGGCAATCGGGGCCAGGCCAATTACTCGGCCGCTAAAGCGGGGCTGCAAGGCTTCACCCGAACTCTCGCCATTGAACTTGGACCATTTAACATCAACGTGAATGCCGTGGCCCCGGGCTTCATCGATACCGATATGACGCGGGACACGGCCCGAAGACTCGGCCTTGACCCGGAACAACTGAAAGCCGGTGCAGCCAGCAGCATCCCCTTACGGCGTGTGGGGGTACCGGAAGACATCGCCAACGTGGTGGCTTTCCTGTGTTCCGACGAGTCCTCATTTATTTCCGGTCAGGTCATCTATGTTCGTGGGGGCCCGTCCGAATCATAGCACCGGGAGGTTAAAAATCCGTGGAAGAGGCTGTCATTATTGATGCGGTGCGCTCACCGATTGGCCGTGCCAAAAAGGGTCACTTGATTCACGAACGGCCGGACGAGGTGGGCGGATACATTGTCGACCAACTCATGCGACGCGTACCGGAGGTCGATCGAAAGGAAATTGTGGACCTCATGGTTGGCTGCGGGGTGCCAGAAGGGGAGCAGGGATATAACATGGCACGGGTGATAGGCCTCATTGCGGGACTCGGGACCTCGGTGCCGGGAACCACGGTGAGCCGGTATTGCGCGTCTAGTCTTCAAACCGTGCGCATGGCAGCCCATGCTATCTGGGCTGGCGAGGGGGATGTATTCGTGGCAGCCGGGGTTGAGTTTGTCAGCCGATATCCGGCATTCCAGGATTATCGAAACCCGCGGTTCCTTTCCGAGGACGCACCGCCGGTCTACATTTCGATGGGGATCACGGCGGAAAATGTGGCCGGCCAGTATGGCGTGTCACGTGACGATCAAGACGCCTACGCCAAGCGCTCGCAAGACCTGGCGACAATGAGCCGGGAAACGGGCTTTTGGGCCCGGGAAATTATTCCCGTGCCGCTTTCCGATGGCACCATCATGACAGAAGACGACAGCCCTCGACCCAACACCACGTTGGAGGGGTTGGCCCAATTGCCCCCGGCCTTTCGTGTAGGTGGCACCGTAACGGCTGGGAACTCTTGTCCCCTAAACGATGGGGCGGCGGCCGTTCTGGTGATGTCCGCACGGCGCGCCCGAGAGCTTGACCTTCGGCCTCGGGCACGAATTCTCGCCACGTCCGTCAGTGCCCTTGATCCGGCCATCATGGGGGTGGGCCCCATCGAGGCAGTCAAACGGGTGTTGAAACAAGCACGGATGTCGCTTGATAACATCGACATCGTGGAATTGAATGAGGCGTTTGCCGCTCAGGTCCTAGCCGTGCAGCGGGAACTCAACATTGACATGGAGAAATTAAATCCTTTTGGGGGGAGCATTGCCGTTGGGCACCCCTACGGGATGAGCGGGGCGCGCATTTTAGCCACCTTGTTAAACGGGCTTGAGACGCGTAACCAGAGCATTGGATTGGAAACTATGTGTGTGGGCGGTGGCCAAGGGATGGCGATGATTGTGGAGCGAATCAATTAGGAGGAGCGATGGAGGTTCCGATGAATATTGCTCGGTTTTTAAACCGGGCGCGGCGCTTATATGGAAGCAAGCCCGCCATCTTTGATGGTGACCGGATCTTCACGTACGGTCAAATGTGGTCACGGGTGCAGCGCTTAAGCCATGCGCTCAAAGATATCGGGGTAGGCCCTGGCGACCGGGTGGCATGGCTTGGCTATAACAATCACCCGCTTTTAGAAGGCTACTTCGGGGTGGTGCAATTCGGTGCCATTCTGGTGCCGCTCAATATTCGGCTCACGGTAGAAGACCTCAAGGCCATTATCGAGGACGCCGATCCCAAAGTGCTGATGTTTGATTCCGACTTCGAGGCCACAGCACGTCAAATACAGAACGAACGCGAACTGCGTTTAATTGAAATCCGGATAGAAGGAAGCCATCAGGGGTACGTCGGTTATGAGGAATTCCTCGCCGGTGCGTCGTCCGAGGCTGATGCCGCCGATCGCGAACTCGACGAAAATTCTGTGGCGGAACTCTTTTACACCTCGGGAACCACCGGACGGCCCAAGGGCGTTGCTTTGACGCACCGCAATCTTTTCATGAACGCCATGAATGTTATGGCAACGGAACCTCTAAGCGATGAGACCGTCATGCTTCACACCATACCCTTGTTTCACGTCAACGGATGGGGAGCACCCCATTATATTACGGCGCTTGGGGCTACCCACATTATGCTCCGTAAGTTTGTCCCTCGTACCGTCTTTGGCCTGATCGAGCGTCATCGTGTAACCCACGCTTTGATGGTTCCCACCATGATCGGGGTCTTGAATTTGGCTCCCGAAAAAAAGGAGTTCAATCTTGAGAGCCTGACCCGGGTGACCATCGGCGGGGCGCCCAGTCCGTCAAGCTTTGTGTTGGAGACGATGGAAGCCCTGGATGTGGAATATCAGGGGGGCTATGGCCTTTCGGAGACGTCGCCGGTGGTGTCCTCGGCGGCCATCAAGGGGACCCTTCGGGACCGGGCTCGAGAAGCGCTTAATGGTTGGCGCGGAACGGCCGGGATTCCCCTTGTGGGGGTTGAGGTCAGCTTGGTCGATGATCAGGATCGGGAGCTAGAATGGGACGGTGTCACGCCAGGGGAACTTCGCGTTCGAGCTGATACGGTGATGGCGGGATACTGGAACAAACCGGACGAAACGGCCCAGGTCCTCAAGAATGGCTGGCTTTACACAGGAGATATGGCCGTCATTGATGGCGAAGGCTACATCCGGATTGTGGATCGAAAGAAAGACATCATTATCTCCGGGGGCGAGAATATTGCTAGCGTCGAGTTAGAAGATGCCCTGTATCACCATCCAGCGGTGGCGGAGGCCTCGGTCATCGGCAAACCCGATCCGGTGTGGGGAGAAGTCCCAATGGCCGTGGTCTCGTTGAAGCCGGGGATGGAGGTGGATCCCGAAAGTCTACTCAAGGACACGAACGCCCGACTGGCTGGCTTTAAGCGGCTGAAGGATCTTCGCATCGTTCGGGAGCTTCCGAAAACTGGGACCGGTAAAATCCAAAAAAATCGCGTTCGCGAGGAGTTTGGCGGGCCGAGGGCTCTCTAAGGTTGTCGAGGAGGGGGCCATTTTGCCTGAGAAAAGTTCACAATAATTCTTGATTTCTAAATGGTAAGTTTTTGTTGGGGATCGACCGACTGAGAAGTCGAGGAGGTCGCGATGGAGATTCTAACCCGTGTGCTAAAGGACAATATCAGAGAATTTGGGGAGTCCGCGTTTTTGTATGACGGTGCGAAGACATACAGCAATGTTCAGACTCTACACGAGGCGGAACGGATTCGGGACTTATTAATTTCCCAGGGAATTCAGCGGGGCGACCGAGTGTTCGTCTCGATGCCGAACCGGGCGGAAGTCTTTTTCGTGTATCAGGGGGCCATGATGGCCGGGGCGGTCGTGGTGCCCGTGATGTATCTCTTAGGTCAGCCGGAGATGGCCCATATTATGCGCGATGCGGAACCGAGAGCGGTCTTTACGGACGAGAGTTCGCTACAGAAAGTGCTAGCGGCAGCCGACCAGGCGCACATCACTCCCGAGACCTGGTCGGCTGACCCGACGTCCGTTGTCCCGTCTCTTAGTACGCTCCCTTCGGTTCGAAAAGCCAGTGGCCCAGATCCTAAAGCCGGCGACGTGGCAGTGATTCTCTATACCTCCGGGACCACGGGAGCACCCAAAGGGGTCATGCTTACGCATAAGAATCTCTACGCCAATGCGACGCAAGTTATCCAGGCAAGCCCTGACCGCGATCGGGGCGTGACGCTTGGGGTTTTGCCTCTGGCCCATATTTTTGGATTTACGGTCAGTACCGTCACGGCCATGTTGGGGGGATCGGTCGTTATCTTCCGTAAATTCGACGTCGAAGAGGTGTTCGAGGCCATCCAGCGCCACCGGGTGCGAACCTTTGCCGCGGTGCCGGCCATGCTTTACGCCATGGTAGTGAGTCCGCATGCGATATCCTACGACCTTTCTAGTTTGGAGACAGTTTCGTGTGGTTCCGCCCCTTGTCCTGTCCCGTTAATTGAAGCCTTTCGGGCGAAATTTCACGCCGAGGTGCTCGAAGGTTACGGGCTTTCGGAAGCCGCGCCGGTCGTCAGTGGCCATCGCCGCGGAATGCCTATAAAGCCCGGCACGGTGGGGGTGTTGGTTCCTGGGGTAAAGGCGCGCATTGTGGACTTTGACGGTCGTGACCTGCCCCGGGGGGACGTCGGCGAGCTATGGGTGCGCGGAGACAATGTGAGCCCGGGCTATTTTCGGCGGCCTGAGGCGACCCGCGAGGTCCTGGACAACGAGGGCTGGCTTCGGACCGGGGACGTGGGTTTTTTCGATGAGGATGGATACCTCACCATTGTTGATCGGAAGAAGGATGTCATCATTCGCGGCGGCTTCAACATCTATCCGCGCGATGTTGAGGAGGTCCTGATGCGGCACCCCGGAATCGCCGAGGTGGCAGTCGTGGGAGCTTTCTCAGAGCGACTGGGCGAGGAGGCGGTGGCCTTTGTCACCGCCAAACCTGGAGCGATGTTGGAGGAGAGCGAGGTGCTGGCTTTCGTGGCACGTGCTCTAGCTCGGTACAAGGTCCCCAAAGAAATTCGGGTGGTGGACGCGCTTCCCCGAAACGCCGTGGGAAAGATCATGAAACGCACTCTGAAGGAGTGGCTGCAGTCATGAACCGAAAGGAAAGGGGCCGCGGGCCTCCCGTCGCGGGGCGCGGTGCCGATAAGCGTGATGATGCCTCCGGTCTCTTCTTCCAGGTATTCATCGTGGGGGCCATTGAATGAGGAGGGACGACAATGGCTGTTGAAGCTCCGCGCATGGCGCGCTGGTTTTCCCGGCGTGATATTGACACGTATCCGCGCGGATGGGTCCAAGTAGGACTGTTGGTGTTGGTGATTATCGCTAACATTGTCGCCAACTATGAAGGTGAACTGGCACCGGTAGCCCCGGTCCTGCTACCGTATTTGAAGTTAACGCTGCTCGGCTATGGCCTCATTGTGGGCCTAACCACGGTGGTTTCGGGGATTGTCTCGCTATTGGTAGGGGCGCGGTTTGACCGCTACGGACGCACGTTCTTTGTTTCCATCGGCACATTCATCACCTCAATCGCGGTCTTTTCGATGGTGTTGGTGCACACCACGCTGGATTTCATCATTGTGCGGCTCATCATGGCGATCATTCTTGGTCTGGTGCTTCCGGCCACGACTGGCCTGGTCCGCGATTTCACCCCGCGTGTCGGGCGGGCCCTTGGCTTCGGACTTTGGACCTTCGGCCCGGTGGGCGCGAATTTTCTCGCCGCTGGTGTGGCGGGGGCCACGCTGCCCTTGTTTCACGATGCCTGGCAATCGCAATTCGTCATCATGGGAAGCTTTTGCTTCATCATTAGTCTCGTGGTGGCGTTTTTGATTCGTGATCTAAGCCCGGGACTTCGGGCGCAAATTATCCACGATCAAAAAGAGGCTCAGGTGGCAGATCAGCGGGCCCGTGAGGTCAAAGAGACGGTGGCTAATCCCCGCATGGTGTATGGGTCGGGACGGATTTGGGCGCTCGCGGTCGGGATTGTGCTCTTTTTGTTGGTCTACTACTTTACCACCGCTTTCGGGCCACTCTATCTATCCACCGTATTCAAGTATCCGGCAGCCGAGGCCGCATCCATTGCCAGCTATTTCTGGCTTGCCAATCTCGGGTCCTTGATCCTGGTTGGCCTCGTGTCCGACTGGCTTCAGCTGCGGAAACTGTTCTCCTTTATCGGAGTCATCGGCGTCTTGGTCTTCATGCTCTTTTGGATTCGCCTCATCGGGCATCCGGTACCTCCCTCGACCATGATTCTCTATACCTCGGTTCAAGGGGTGTTGCTGGGGATCGGATTTGGGCCATGGATGGCTCTTTACTCGGAAAATCTCGAAGATATTCATCCCACGCTTCAGGGAACCGGGTGGGCGCTATGGTCATTCGTGCAATACGTACTGGCCGGCATTGCGGGAGCTATTACCTTTTTGGTGGTGAGCGCCGCCGGATGGGCCGCTTGGCTCGATATCTGCTGGATTGGGATCGTGGTTTACGGGGTGTTGCTCTTCTTCGGGCGGGGTCCCTGGTTTCGCCGACCGCCCGTGAGCTCGAGCACGGACACCAAAAGTATCTCATAAAGCCCGGAATGATGGCTTCGGGAGAAAAGGAGGGCTTATGGACCGCCAGGTTGCGCTGGTGACGGGCGCTTCCCAAGGGATTGGGGAAGTGACGGCGGGCTTTTTGGCCCGAGCCGGGTTTCAACTGGCGCTTATGGCCCGCGACCGCGAGAAGCTGTCCCGCGTCGTGGCGCGCTGGCCGGAGATGAAGGATGCCCTCGTGGTTCCCGCCGACGTGCGAGAGGTTGAACAAGTGGAAGCGGCCGCCCAAATGGTTGAGCACCGCTATGGCCACCTGGACCTTCTGGTGAACAACGCCGGGGGCTCGTTTCGAGCTCCGGCACGGACGATATCACCACGGGGTTTTCTTGCCGTGGTCGCCATTAATCTGGCTGGTCCCTTCATCGTCTCGCGGACCTTCTTGCCGCTCTTGGAGCGGCAAGGCGGGGCGATTATCAACATCGGATCGACGGCCGGACGTGACATGGCACCGAACATGGTCGCGTACGGCGCCAGCAAGGCGGGCCTAGTGAACATGACTCGGACTCTGGCAGCGGAATGGGGGCCCCGGGTGCGGGTGAACTGCGTGGCCCCCGGGCCGATTCTTACCGAGGCGGCCAAGCAGGTTCTCTACGACAGTAATCCCGAGCTTATTAACCGGGCGGCAGCACGCCGCTCGGTCGGGCTCCTCGGGTCGCCCGACGATGTGGCCGAGGCGGTTTTGTTTATCGCCCGATCTCCATACATCAACGGTACCGTGCTCTACGTCGACGGAGGGCCGGAGGGTTTAGGAGGGGAGGAGGCACATGTTTGACGTTGACCCGGGTTGGATCGGGGCACGGAGCATTGTTGCCGTTACTGAAATCGAAAAGGGGACCATTCGGCGTTTTGCTCAGGCCCTGGGCGAGACTAACCCGATCTATTTCGACGAAGAGGCGGCCCGTGCGGCGGGGTACCCGAGTCTTCTGGCCCCGCCAACCTTTGCCATTACGCTCACGAGAAATCCCATCCCCGGGCTTACGATGCCGCGGGCAGGGGTGATTCACGGTGAGCAAGAGTTTCTCTACGGACGGGCCATGACGGCTGGCGACCGAATTAGTGTCTCCGGTTGGTTGGCCGAGGTCCGTGAGGTCAAAGGCCGTCGTGGGCCCATGACGCTGGTGACCCTTCTTACCGAGGGATGCCACGCCGATGGCACATTGGCCTTTCAGTCGCGGTCGGTGCTGATTATTCCGAAGGGGGTGGCCTAACGTGTGGGAAGCCGGCGAGACAGTCGAGGTAGGCCCGTTTCAATTGAGTCGGGAGGACATCGTCCGCTATGCGGGGGCTTCGGGCGACTTTAATCCCATTCATTACGACCAAGAGCGTGCTCGAAGTTTTGGGCTTCCTGGTGTCATCGCCCACGGCATGCTAAGCATGGGGGTGCTAGCGCGGGTACTTGGCGAGGCCGCCCCTCCAGGCTCTCAACTCGAGCGCTATGGAGTACGGTTTCGGGCCATGGTGGAGCCCCACGATCTCCTGAGAGCAACCATTCGGGTGGTGTCGGTGGGTGAGGATGGGAAGGCCTCTTTGGACCTGGCCTTAACCCATGCCGATGGGCGCACGGCTCTTAGTGGCACGGCCGTGCTGCGTTTTCGAGACGCCACCATGACAGGGTCGAATCGTCGATGAATCGGTTGAATCGGCATATTTGGCTCGGGGACGCCAGCGAGGCCCTAGAAATGGTCCGTAAGGGAGCCACCCGTTTGGTGGACCTACGCGCCGAAGCGTCACCTCTCTGTTTAAGTGTGCCAGTAGCCCATTTCCCGCTCCAAGACGAGCGGCCGGGTCAACAGGCCATGTTAAGTCAGGCGGCGCGATGGGTCCTTGACGAGACTCGAGCGGGGGAAGTCGTGGGCATCTACTGCCAGGCTGGCAACTCCCGTACGGCGGCGGTGGCGGCCCTAGCGCTCGCATACGCGGGACATTCGTACGACGAAGCCATCCGAATGGTTCGAGCGGCACGACCCACAGCCCTTCCGGCTATGAGTCTTGAGCAAAGTCTCCAAGAGGTTGCCACTTGCTGGCACGACTCTGGTCTCACCCATCTATTCATCTCCGTGGACAACATGAGAATCCATGTGGTTCATCGCCCGGGTGGCGGCCCTCAAGTGGTATTGCTCCATGGCGTCTACGGTAGCTGGACCCACTGGGCGGCACTTCTCCCCGCGCTATCTGACTTGGACCTTTGGCTTCTTGACATGCCGGGTTATGGGGAGTCCGACGACTGGCTCGGGAATTTTGACTTCCCCGGCTACCTTGAGACGTTGGCCGGCGCCATATCGCAATTAGGACTCCGCGGCGCGGTGCTCGGCGGCTACTCATTTGGAGCCTATCTGGCGCTTTCCCTAATGGAGCGCGATCCTGGGTTAGCTGAGGCCGGGGTTCTGGTCTCGCTGGTAGGGCGGGTGGGCGATGCGTCTCGTCACTGGCGCGTTGAAGAACGGCGCTTCCCGCCCGAACCGCTCTTTGATGACCGCCTTGCTGTCGTGGAGGCCAACTTACGGGCCATTCATTTTGGTGAACCTGCCAATGTGTCGTCTCAGGCGATCTACACCACCTATCACAATATTTGGCGGACTCGGCTCGGACCCCGTCGTATGCGCAACACCCACTCCAGTCGCGTCAATCCCTTGGTGGTCCTCGGCCACATTGAAAAGCCGGTTCTGATGATTTGGGGGGGAAAGGATCCGTACTGCCAGCCCAAGGTTTCCGACTGGGAGAAAGCCGTGCTTCGTGCGCAGCCGAGGGTTGAGACCCATGTCGTTCAAGGGGCGGCCCACTGGGTTCAAGAAGAGGATCCAAGCACGGTGGCCGCTGCGATTAGGGACTTTGTCAGTGTCCGTAGAGGACACACAGGGAAAGGGGATTTCCATGGAATTTAGCTTTTCTGATGAACAGCACATGATGTACGAGAGCGTCTTGGGTCTATTCCGCCAAGAGGCGGGCCCCGCGCTCTGCCGGAAAACCTACGAGACCGGGGCCGAAGTAGCCAAGAGCCTGGCCGGGACCTTAGCCGATCAAGGGATCTTGGGTGCGGGTGCCGCCGAACTATACGGGGGTAGCGAGTTAACACTCTTAGACTCTGCGCTGGTGTTCGAAGCCGCCGGTCAAACCTTGTTGCCCTTCCCCTTGATTGAAAACTATGTGGCAGCCACCCTAGTGGATCGGTATGGAGACGAGGCCCAGAAACAGCACTGGCTTTCGGCGATGGTGAGCGGTACGGTCATTCCCACTCTGGCTTGGGGCAATGTCAAAGACGGATTCGGTCAGGAGGGGGTGCAGGCCGTACGGCAGGGTGGCGTGTTGCGTCTTTACGGCCGACGCAAATTCGTGCCCTTTCTTGAAGCCGCAGGGGTGGTGCTGATGCCCGTTTATGCCACGGATGTCAATGCTATCATGTTGGTTTTGTGTGACCCGACCCAAGAAGGGGTGAGCGTCGAGTCTTTGGAGAGCATGGATGGTTCCTACCCCTTAGGGGCCATTTCTTTAAACGGCTACCGAGTGCGGGACGGGGAGCTGGTGGCCGGGGGGCGGGAAGCCTGGGCTTTTGCCCACACCATGGGGCTTGTCGCCCTTGCCCAAGAGGCGTTAGGGGTGGCGGAAGAGGCGTTTCGACGCGCTTTGGACTATGTCAAAGTGCGCGAACAGTTCGGGGGACCGGTGGGTCGCTTTCAGGCGGTCAAGCATACGGCCGCCGACGACTATCTCATGTTGGAAAGCGCGCGCGTCGCGAATCGCTATGCTTCCTGGTTGGTGAGCGAGAAGAGTCCCGAGAGTCCGCTTTATGCCGCCATGGCCAAAGCGTATGCGAGTGACACTGCTCGCCGGGTGACGGGCGATGCGATTCAACTCCATGGCGGGATTGGCTTTACCTGGGAGAGCGACATGCACCTCTATTTCAAGCGTGCCTGGCGATTGGCCTCCGAACTCGGTCGGGCCACAGATTTACGGGAAGAGATGGCGCGGCTGGTGATTGACCGCGGGGAAGAGGAGGGGGATGGCTATGGATTTACAATTTAATGCCGAGCACGAAGCTTTTCGGGAACGGGTCCGTACCTTTCTCCAAGAAGTCCTGCCCGATGGATGGGGGACGCCCAAGCATCCTATCCCCACGGGCGCTTCGGCGCAGGCCGAACTGGGGATATGGTGGGAACGTACCGTCTACGCCCATGGATTTCAGGGCATCTCGTGGCCCCAAGAATATGGCGGGCAAGGGCTTTCCTGGGTCGAGCAGGTCATTTTTTCGGAAGAGTGCGCGCGGGCCAACGCGCCCGCTGGGGTCAACGGTCTTGGCCGGGGACTCTTGGGTCCCACCTTGTTGGTGGAAGGCAACGAGGCCCAAAAGCGCCGTTTTATCCCGCCGCTTTTAGCCGGTGAGGAAATTTGGTGCCAGGGCTATTCGGAGCCCAATGCGGGGTCCGATTTGGCGTCATTGACCACCCGGGCCGTACTAGAGGGCGATGAGTGGGTGATCACGGGCCAGAAGATTTGGACCTCCTATGCGCACTTGGCCGACTGGTGTTTTGTCTTGGCGCGTACGGATCCCTCGGTGCCCAAGCATCGGGGCATTACCTTCTTTCTGGTGCCCATGCATCAACCGGGCGTCAAGGTCGAGCCGTTAGTGCAGTTAACGGGTGAGGCGCATTTCAACAGCGTGACATTTGATGGAGCACGGACGGCCCGGGAGAATGTGGTGGGGGCGGTCAACGATGGTTGGCGAGTAGCCAACACCATCTTGTCGTTTGAACGTGGCACCACGATTGTCGGCCGTCATGCCCACTACTTGAGGGAGTTTGAAACCCTGCTCGGGGTAGCGCGTCGGGCGGAAGGTGCCAATGGCTCGATTGCCAAAGACCCCCACTATCGCGATCGCCTGATGAAGCTTTGGAGCGATATTGAGATTCTTCGGCTTCATGGCTACCAAGTCATCACCCAGTTGCAGCAGAGAAGCCGGCTCGGTCCTGAGGCGTCGATGTTGAAGCTTTACTACAGCGAGATGCATAAGCGACTCGGGGAGTTAGCCATGGAGGTACTAGGAGGTGCTATGCCCTATAGCGGAGGGCTCGACAGTGAAGGCGGCGGCAGCTTGCACCGGGCTTTTTTGTGGTCCCGGGCGGAGACGATTTTTGCCGGCACCTCAGAGATTCAAAAAAATGTGATTGCTGAACGGGTCTTAGGGCTTCCCAAGGACAGCCGCTGAGAGGAGGGCATCCGATGAGTCAAATAGGCTCTCTGAAAGAACGTCTAGATGGGCTGTTTCGGCCTCACTCGGTGGCGTTGGTTGGGGCGACCGACAACTCGCGCTGGTCCCTCAATACCTTTCAGAATCTCCAGCAGTGCGGATTTTCCGGGCCGGTCTATCTCGTTCACCCGCGGCATCGGCACGTTCATGGTCAAAGAGCCTATGCCTCGCTTCAAGAACTTCCCGAGCGCCCCGATTTGCTCTATGTGATGGTCCCCGCCGACGTGGTGACGGGGGTTATCAAAGAAGCCGGGGAAATGGGAATCCATTACGCGGTCGTGCTTACGGCCGGGTTCTCGGAGACCGGCCCCGAGGGGGCGCGCTTAGAGGCCCACCTTCATTTACTGGCGCTCCGCTACGACATGATCATCCTTGGCCCTAACGGCAACGGCTTCATTAACTCTCAGGCGGGAATAGTTCCCTATGGTCTTTTGGTGACGCCGCCGCTTCGTCGGGGACCGGTAGGGCTCATTCTTCAGAGTGGCGCCTTGGCGTCGACCGCCCTGGGTTTTGCTCGCAATCATGCCATTGGCCTCTCTCTGTTGGTATCTATGGGCAATGAAATGATGGTCGCTTGCACCGACGTGATGGAATATTTGATTGATGATCCGGCAACCCGCGTGATTGCGCTCTTTCTCGAGTCGATTCGCGATGCCGGCGCTTTTCGCCATGCCGCCCAGCGGGCTTTTCAGGCGGGTAAGCCGGTGGTCGCTCTAAAAGTCGGGAAAAGTTCCGTAAGCCAAAGAACTGCCATGGCTCATACCGGTGCTCTGGTAGGCAACGACGCCGTCAATGCCGCGGCACTTCGGCAATTTGGAGTGATACGGGTGGAATCGGTTGAGGATTTGTTGCTAACAGCCGGATTTTTAGGAAGCGCCCCGCCCTTGACGGGGACGCGCATGGGAGTCATCACGCCCTCTGGTGGGGCTTCTGATATCGTCGCCGATCGGGCCGACGAAGAGGGACTCCAATTGCCCGACTTCTCGCCCGGGGTGAAGGCGCGCCTGAGGACGGTTGTGCCATCTTTTGCGACCTTGCACAACCCGCTAGACGTGACGGGCTACGTGGTGGTGGATCCGAGCCTCACGCGTCGTGCCCTTGAGGTAGCCGTGGACGACGAGAACTTCGACTTTCTACTCACCTTCGTGACCTTGCCGACTCATCGAAGCCCTAATCCTGAACGGTTTCGTGCCGCCTTCAGGGCGTTGGGCGAGCTGAAGGCCAAGGCCAATAAACCGCTGCTAGCTGCCACGGAGACGCTCACTGATATTCCCGAGCTGGCCCAGGAGATGATTGAGGCCGCCGACATTCAGGTGTTAGGTGGGATTGAGCATGGACTTCGTGTGCTCCGTCGGGCCGTTTGGTGGCATCAACGTCGGCGACTAGCGACAGAGGAGGTGGGTCCTCCTCGACGGGTGCTGTTGGACCTTGGTCCGCAACGGCCGGAAGGTGTGTGGGGGGAATGGCGAGCCCGTCATCTATTAGAAGCGGCCGGAATCCCCGTGACGCCGGCCGCCTTGGCGCGAAACCCCCAGGAGTGCAGGATGATAGCGGAGCGGATCGGCTATCCGGTGGTGCTTAAAATTGCCTCGGATGAGGTGGTGCATAAAAGTGACGTGGGTGGTGTGGTATTAGATATTCGAGATCCCGAGGCGGTAGAGGGAGCGGCGGAAGACCTCTTGAGGCGACTTAGAAACGCGGCCCTGGGGGCCAATATTGAAGGCATTTTAATCGAGCCGATGCGGCGTCAAGGACACGAACTTTTGGTGTCTCTCAGTCGTGATCCCGGGTGGGGAGTGGTGCTGACGGTGGCGTTGGGAGGCATTTGGGTGGAAATCTTCCAAGATCGTGCCATCCGGGTGCTTCCGGTAAGTCGTGGCGAGGTCCGGGTCATGCTGGACGAACTCCGTGGTAGCCGCGTGTTAAAGGGGGGCCGTGGTCAACCACAAGCCGATGTGGAGCGTCTCACCGATGTGATTTTTTCCCTCGGGCAATTGGCCGAGTCACTTGGCGATCATCTGGATACATTGGAAATCAACCCACTATGGGTGAGCGGTCATACCATCGAGGTGTTGGATGCCCTCATTGTCTGGCGTCAACCGTCTCAGGAGGAGGCCCAATAATATGCGAAAGGCGGCCATCGTGGGGATCGCGGAATTCCCGGAGCGGCGCGTTCAAGACGATATCAGCGCCTTAAATATCAAGGCCAGTTCCGCTCAAAGAGCCTTGGAGGACGCTGGCCTTGGCTGGGGCGACGTGGACGCCCTCTACGACGCGGGCGAGGCGTTTTCGGGGATGTCTCCAGTGATGATGGCGGAATATCTCCAGGTGAATCCGCGGGTGATCGACGGTACTGCCGTCGGGGGAAGTTCGTACGAGTTTCATGCGGCGCATGCCCGCCGCGACATCGAGGCGGGTCGAGCCCGTGTGGCTCTTCTCACCTATGGGTCGACGGCCAAGCGCGACCGGCGGGCGATTGGCACCGGCGGGCGGATGACCCAAGGGATGCCGACGCCTAGCGGAAACATCGAAGATCCCTGGGGACTAACCTTGATTGCCAACTATGCCTTGGTCGCTCGCCGCCACATGCACCAATATGGCACCCGCCCGGAGGACCTTGCGGAAATTGCCGTGGTTACCCGTCGCCATGCCATGAGGAATCCCCAGGCGGTGAAAGCGATGCAGGATTTAGGCTTTCGCGATGTCGGGAATCTATCCGTCCGCGATGTGCTTCATTCCCCGATGATTTCCGATCCTCTTCATCTATTGGATTGCTGCATGATTTCCGATGGCGGCGGAGCGGTTGTAATCGCGTCCGACGAAGTGGCCCGAGAGACCCGCCATCGGCCCGTCTGGATTCTTGGGAGCGGCGAGGCCGTCGGGTACCCAGACAATAAGCGGGACATTACCGTAACGGCAGCCGCACGCTCGGGGCCGGAGGCGTTCGGTCAGGCCGGGGTTCGTCCAGAGGAAATAGATGTCGCCATGATCTATGATTCTTTCACCATAACCGTTTTAGCCAGTTTAGAGGATTTAGGATTTTGCGCCAAAGGTGAGGGTGGCGCTTATGTAGCCAATGGACGGTTGGCCTTTGACATCCCCGGCGGACCAGCGCTGAATACCGACGGCGGTGGTCTTTCCTCAAATCATCCGGGGATGCGGGGCATCTTTTTGCTGATTGAAGCGGCGCGCCAGTTGCGGGGCGAGTCGTCGGCCCAAGTAGCGGAGGCACGCTTGGCTGTGGTACACGGCAACGGGGGACAATTAGGGACCCGTCATGCCGGGGCCACCGTGATTTTGGGGAGGGACTAAAATGATGGATTCACATCTCGAGCGCCCGAGCGCCCGTTTTCCAGAGCCGGATAGCGAACGCTATTACGCCTACCTCAGAAAGCGTCAACTGATGTATCAAGTATGCACCGACTGTGGAACAGTGGTCTTCTACCCGAGGAGCCACTGCACGGGCTGCCTCGGCACCCGGTTACGGTGGCTGCCTTCTTTAGGCATGGGCACCATTTACTCGCACACGGTGCTCCACCGTCACGGTCATCCCTACTTTCAGCAAAAGCTGCCCTATGTGCTCGCCTTCGTGGATATGGATGAAGGCTTTCGCCTACTGACCAAAATCGTCGAGGCCACACTTGAGACACTGACCGTTGGACAACGTGTGTCGGTTCATTGGTTGGAGTCCGGGGGTGACTGGCTTCCGGCATTTCGACCGCTGTCAACGACCCCGCCCGAAGGCGGGGCTCGCGACTCCCCCGGAAGTGCAGACGATGGACTCGCAGGGGCCTATAAGTGTCCGCATGCAGCGCGGCTTGCTGGAGGGTGTGCGTCGCGTCAACAATTGCCGAGGCGTCATTGCATCCGTTGTGCTAGGCCTCGACGGGTTGCTGGAGCAACAGCGTCTGCTGCGGGCTTGGATATCATTGGACTTTCGGGGCCAAGGTGAGATCCATCGCATCCGCCTCCCGAGATTCACTATCGCTATCCTAACGTGAGTGAGAACATAATCTGGAAGAAAGAGGACTTCTTTCACGCGACTCCTCCGCGAGTGAAGGCCCGAGGCGCCATGCGATAGGGGCTGTCTGAATAGCGGCAACCCACCTGATTACTTGAATACTCACGGAGACCGTGGCCCACCCGGGGCCGAAGACGCCTTAGTCTACGCCGACCCCGAGTCGTTAGGATAAGAAACCATGAGGGAGCGAATGCTGCAAGACCGTCGTCAGAAACCACAATCCGGCCGGGACCAGACGCCGGGAGAACGCTCACGTCATGTGCCGCGGAATGCGGGGCGATTTGGCTGGGATGGCGGGTTGTTCGATCCGAGCCCGTAGCCCGAGGTCCTGTTCTAACATACTACGATCGAGGAGGCGATGACCATGGCATACGGGCACTGGGTGTGGGTCTACACGTGCGGAGCGCAGATGCGCCCAGGACCGGGACTACAGGAGGACGATTTGATCTATGCCCATATGGACCACCATAAAGAGGCATTGGCCCTAGCAGCGCACGAAGAGGGGGCCGTTAGCGCGCTGCCCCGGGTCATGACCACCCCACCGGCGGCACTCCCACCGCCAGTGTACGAGGCACGCTGGATGAATCTGGCTACCGGCGAGGTCGACGCGGGGCGCACGTATGTCATCGAAAACCCTGAGTACGAAGCGTTCCAGCGGCATGGCGGGACACCCTACCAGATCGAGCCGCAACATGACGGCGGGCCGATTTCCCCGGGCGATCGAATCGATCGAGCGATTCAGGATGTGGACCGCGAGATGGGTCTCATTGAGAAAGCCGACCGCGTGTTAGTGGAACCTGCGACGGCCGACCGGTGTCGCGACCGCCTCGCGCGCGCCGTTAACTTGCTGTCTAGTGCGGCCCGGGACGTGGACATTCTCCGGACTGAGCTGCCCATTATCTATGCGGACCGCGAAGCGGTGGCACGGAAACAACGGACTTGGGTCCCGTTTGAACCGCAACCGATGTTTGGATGGGATCCCGAAGAGGGGCGCTATGTGCGTGAGGCGGGGAACGTTCAAAAACACGGGCGCCCTGACATTCCGCGAGTAGCTCGACAATTATTGGGCGACGCTGCGCCAAGCGGCTCGAGACGCGGCCATGGCGCTCCTGCTGACCGCGGAGACCGAGCGCGAGCGGCCGGCGCGTGCACCCCGCGTGTCCACCCCCTACGCAGATCGCCTAATCGGAGCCACCAGCCCGACCTGGGAGGAGGGCCACAATACCTTGCGTGAACTGCGCTCCATGCTAGCCTCCCAGCACGATCTGCCTGATGAGTAACGTGTCCATCGGTGAGGTAATGGCAGTGTCCGCTGCCCGATGCGGGAATGGTTGATTTGGCCGTATAATGCCCTCTTTGAGCGTAGTAACCTCACCATGATCGACGTCCACGAATCGAATTTGAGTTGTGAAGTCGACAGGTCAGCGGAGTTTTGGGGAAGAATCCGCCGCAAGCGGGTTGGGAGGCGATTTCTGATGCTGGCTTGGTATCGCCGTCAGAACGGTTGTACAATAAGTTCAGAGGCGAGAGGAGGACGATAGCATGGCAAGACACGGTGACCGGGGAGACGATCGAATTGGGATCGATCCGGCTATTATGGGCGGGATGCCCTGTATTCGCGGGACCCGCATTCCCGTGCGGATGATTCTCGATTATCTCGCTGAAGGGGCGACGCTCCCTGAAATTATCCAACAATACCCGCAATTGACGGAGGAGGATGTCCGAGCGGCGATCGCCTTCGGGGCGTATGCGGTGGGACAGTGGGCGTCCCGAACACCGGCTCACTCCGACGCTCCATGAAAGTCCTGTTGGATGAGAACATCGGGGCCGAGACGGACAGGTGGCTGCGGAGCCGCGGCCACGACGTGCTATCTGCCGCGGCTGCGGATTTGCTCGGTTCGGCAGACGATGTTGTGTATCGGTTGGCCTGTGAGACGGAGCGGGTGTTGATCACACTCAACTATCAGGATTTCCGGTTGATGGAAAAATTTCCACCGGAGCAGTGCGGAGGGATTCTGGCGGTCCGCATGGGCCACACGGGCTTGACCGCGGTGAATTCGGTGTTGGACCGTGCGCTGACACACTTTCCGGAATCA
>DAHWKG010000163.1:0-4763 GCA_027343765.1 Sulfobacillus sp. | reverse complement strand
GGCGAAGTTCGACGCCGATCGTCCGTAACTCCCCTAAAATTCGACCGATTTCCCTGTCCACCACGGCATCCGTCAACGTCTCCTGGTGGGATTGAAATCGGAGGCGAATCGTGAGTGAGGTGCCGAAGTCTCCCTGGAACTTGTCGATCGGGCGCACATCCGACAAGGTGTCGATGGTCAGCCGCGATAAGGCTTCTCCGATCGCCTGATATGATATGTGCCCGGGAATGACTAGTGACAGGTCGCGCTCCACCTCGGGAAATTTAGAGGGACGTCCAGGATGCGAAATCCGCTGAGCCGGCATTTGGTCGATCCGCATGACCAACACGCCGAGACGACGAACCCGATATTGCTGTGCCAATCGAGGACGCAATTCCCCGACAAAGCCCACTGGCCTGTCGCCAATCACGAGGCGCTGACACCGTCCAGGATGGAGAAATCGCGGCCCGTCCACCGTATCCCGGCGCGCGCCATCGGCAATACCCAAGCGCTCAAAGAGAAAGTCTGCCAGACCGGTAAGATCGTATAGCGACGGCGTCTCCCGGTGCGGGTAGGTCTCATCGGGTTCCAAGCTTAGAGCCACCCCCAATTCCCGGCCTTCCTGGACCTCTTGCCCTTCTCGGCGGAAAACCGGACCCAGTTCGAAGATCCGAATAGGCTTACTGTGGCGTGCGCGATTGTACCGGACCACTTCCAAAAGACTTCCCAGGATATGCGAACGAAGCTCGCTCTCCTCTTCACGGAGCGGATTGGCCACCCGAATGGGCGTGCCCCTAGTTTCCCAAGAGAGCTTTTCGAAGTCAGGGCTCACCAAAGTCCTGGTAATAACCTCCTGGTATCCGGCGCTCGCCGTCAGGTCTCGGATTTCCTCATCGAACGCCACCCGCGGGCTTGTTTTCGCCAACGCCGTTCGCCCTTCCGGCAACCTACGGGGGATGGCGTCGAGACCATAAAAACGGGCCACATCCTCCGCCAGGTCGTAAACCGTTTCGACATCGTGACGATACCGGGGAACAATCACCTGGTCTTGTTCTCGCTCATAGCCGAACCCGTCTAAGGCGTGGGTCAGCTTGTCGTCAGACCAATCCACGCCCAAAAGCGATCGGATGCGGGCCAAGTCCCTATCCACCCGCCGTTCTGCTGGAAGCTCCCCCTGAAGGGTGCTCGAGGTGACGCGCTCTAAAATGCCGGCTTCCTCTAAAACCTGGGCCACGAAGGACGGCGCATCAAAAACGGCCCAGGGGTCGGTGCCCCGGCCGAAATGGTTGGCGGCGTCGGTCATGAGCCCATGCTGCTTGAAACTCCGAAAAATACCGGGTGCCGAAAAGTGCGCGCATTCCAGCCAGATGTCCTCGGTGTCAGCCGACACGCCGGAATCTATCCCACCCATGATACCGGCCAGCGCCAGCGGCTTGGTCTCATCGGCTATGACTAAATCCTCCACATTCAAGGCTAACTCGCGCCCATCCAATAGCGTAAGACGTTCACCCGGCTTGGCCAGCCGCACCTCAATCGGGCCCTCCACCTTCTTGGCATCGAATGCGTGCAACGGTTCGCCGAGGTCCCAGAGAACAAAATTGGTGATGTCCACCGCCGGGTGAATGATGCGGTGGCCCACCGCCCGGAGCAATGTCTGCAACCACAATGGCGAGCTCTGGCCCGGCTTAATTTTCATGGCCACCAGCCCATACAGAGGACAGCGCTCCGGAGCATCGATCCGCGCCAAGGGCTCATTCTGGTAGGCAAACGGTGTCACCTGAGGAGCAAGCGTCATGCCCCAAATGGCCGCCAACTCGTGGGCAAGATGGCGGACGCTTTGCAAATATTGAGCAATATTCGGAGTTAGCTCTAGCTCATAGAGCATATCGAGGCCTCCGATAACCTCCAAAAAGCTAGCCCCGAGCGGTTCCGCACCGGACCAAACCCAGAGGTCGCCCGTGTGCGCGTCAAACCCGAGTTCCTCTGGGGAGAGCAGCATACCAGGAGACTCGATCCCCCGAAGGGCCCGTACCTCAAGCGTCCGCCCGTCGGGAAGGGTGGTTCCAGGTGGGGCGTACCAAAGCCGATCGCCAGGGAAACCGTTGCTGGCCCCGGTCACAATTTGAGTCACCTCTCCCGAACCTCGGCGCACATCCACCAACGATAAATGGTCGCTGTCTGGATGGGGTCGGCGTGATACCACCTGGACCAATTCCACGGACGAAAAATTCTCCCCCCATGGGGATTTCGAGGCAACCTCCACGCCGATTTGCTCCAAACCAGCCACGACATCCGCCGGTTCTGGCAACTCCGACAAGTGGCGACGAAGCCAGCGATGACTCAAAATCATAACCCGTAGCCTCCCCCGCTTTGAAACCGTTCCAGATAGCGCAAATCGTTCTGATATAAGAGACGCAAGTCATCCAGCCCGAAAAGGCGCATAGCCACCCGTTCAATGCCCATACCAAAGGCAAAACCCGATACCTCGTCGGGATTGTAACCCCCGTTTCTCAGGACTACGGGGTGGACGATCCCCGATCCGAGAATTTCCACCCAGCCGGTACCCTTGCACACGCGGCATCCCGTGCCGCGACAGTTAGCACAAGTGACGTCCATTTCCACCGAGGGTTCCGTGAAGGGAAAATAGCTAGGACGAAAACGCGTGCCCACGTCGTTGCCCAGCAACTCCTGCACCATCACCGTCAGGGTGCCAGTCAAATCCGCCAGGCTAATGTTGCGGTCGACTACTAAACCTTCGACTTGCTGAAACATGGGCACATGGGTGGCATCATCGTCTCGGCGATAGGTAAATCCAGGCGCCGCTACCCGCACCGGAAGTGCGCCCTGGTGGGCCTGCATGGCCCGAATCTGCACGGGTGAGGTGTGGGTACGCAAGACCCATCCCGGGATATCCACGAAAAAGGAATCCTGCATTTCTCGGGCAGGGTGACCAGCGGGAATGTTTAAGGCCTCAAAGTTGTACCACTCGGATTCAACCTCGGGACCATAAGCGAGAGAGAACCCCAGTCTCATGAGCACCTGTTCGATGCGCCGGCGCATGCGAGTCAGCGGATGCAACAGCCCTACCTGGGGCCTCCGGCCGGGAAGGCTCAAGTCGAGGCGCTCGGCTTCCAACTGACGCGCCTCCTCTTTATCCTCGAGGTCTTTTTCCCGCGAGGTCAAGGCTTCGAGAAGTGCCTCCCGCCACCGATTGAGCTCAGCTCCACGAAGACGCCGGTGTTCAGCATCGAGACTCCCCAGTTCCTTCATTTGCTGGGTGAGCCAGCCCTTCTTACCTAAGTAGCGCCCCCGCAACTCGGTAAGTTCCGCTTTGTCGTCGGCCGCTTGAATGGCCGCCAATACGTCCGCCAACGGAAATTCTTCACTCATAGGGACCCTCCTTTCGCACTCCATCAATAAAAAAACCGCCCTGAAAAGGGCGGGGTAACTCCCGCGGTACCACCTTTGTTGAAGCCCCGCGCCGGCGAGACTTCCTCTCGTGAACATAACGGGTTCGGCCGGCCCGCCCTACTAGCTTCACGCGGGCACTCCCCAGGGAATTCAGTAGGGGGAACCGACACATCTTGCAGTCACGGATGCGCTCCCTGGAACAGCTCCCAAGTCTACTTACTCGTCTGGATCATCGTGTTATTGATGAGGACTATACCATAGCCGGCGGCTGAAAGCCAATCCCCTCTTCCTGCCGCCGAAAGGCGGCGTGAAACAAGAGAATCGCGCCGGCCATGGAGACATTCAGGGATTCCGAAGCGGGCGACATGGGAATGGTCACCACCTCTGTCCTAGAAAGCCACTCGGACTCGATACCGTTGCCTTCGTTGCCAAGCGCCAGCGCGACCGGCTCCGTCCAGTCAGCCTCATAATACGGTTGTCCCTGGTCCACCGAGGTGGTACGGACGGCAACCCCATGCGCCTCTAATTGCTCGGACCACTCGGGCGGCAAGGTCACCACGGGGAGCCGAAAGGCGGCCCCCGCCGCTGCCCGAAGACACTTCGGGTTAAAAGCGTCCACCGTGCCTAAGGACACTCCCAAGCCGTGAGCCCCGGCCGCTAGTGCCGCCCGCATGAGGGTGCCCAAATTTCCCGGTTCTTGAATGCCTAAGGCAACGGGGAATAAGAGCGGATGTGGGGCATGGGCCAAAAAGCGCTCTAATGTGAGCGGCTCGGGTAACGACATCACCGCCATAATCCCTTGCGGCGTCTCTACCTGAGAAATCTCCTCAAACAAACGGTCGGTGACATAAAAAATGGGGATGGAACGAGCACGAAGGCGCGTCATCATGGCGCGACCCTCGACCCGTTCCACCCATTTGGGACTATAGACGACGACTTCAGGCGTCATGCCTGAGGCCAAGGCTTCGTCTACCAACCGCGCACCCTCGACGACCGTCGCCCGGTTTTTCGTTCGTGCCTGACGACTGGCATTGAGCCTTTTAATGCGTCGAACCATCTTATTGTCGGCCGAGTCGAGCGGTTGGATCACCATTTATAGCGCCGCTTTCGCCTTGTCAACCAAGACGCGGAAACTATCCATGTCGCGCACTGCCAGATCGGCCAACACCTTCCGGTCAAGGCCAATCCCTGCCCGCTTCAGTCCGTTCATCAAACGGCTGTACGACATGCCGTTCATCCGGGCTGCCGCGTTAATGCGAGAGATCCACAGGCGGCGGAAGTCACCCTTGCGCTTCCTGCGGTGCTGATAGGCGTACCAGAGCGAGTGCATCACCGCTTCGTTCGCGGGTCGAAAATGCCGGGATCGGGCACCC
>DAHWKG010000158.1:0-4459 GCA_027343765.1 Sulfobacillus sp. | reverse complement strand
GATTCTCACGTATTGGAATCAACGCCCACACGGGGAAGGCCTCGATAGCATCCCGGCCGCCGACTGGACCGATCCGGCACGGTTGGCCGAACGGTTGGCGACCTTGGCCGTGACCGTCACGCCTCGGCTTACAGTGGTGCCCATGGCCGGCACGGTGACAGGACTGCAATATCCGGTGGCCAACGGAGAGGCGGCCATCGCCCATCTCCTGGCCTGGGCGCGACAACATGGGGGTTGGACCTTTGTCGACCTCCCGGCTCGCTTGCGGGATCACACGATTTTGAGCGTCCTGAAAATCGTGGACCAGGTGCTTTGGGTGGTCGAACCCACGGAATTGATGCTGGATTCGAGTCGCTTGTACCTCGATCTGCTGGAGCAGTTGGGGCCGGATGGCGTAGCCATGGTCCGCAAGGTGTCGCTGTTGGTCAATAAAGTGGAAAAGGCGCGGGCGGCGCGCCTGGATTCGCGAGCCTTTGCGGAGGCCTTGGGATTGCCGCTCCTGGGGTCGGTGGCCTCCAATCCGGTGAAGTACCTCAGCGGGATTAATCAGCATCGGATTGACCCGACACCCGAATGGGACCACGTGGCGGATCGACTCGGCATTCCGAAGGATGAGGCGGTCGCGGGACGCTCCCGCGGCTGGTTGCGAATCCGTGGAAGTCGAAAGGGGCACCAGGCATGATGAATCCTCGGTTTGAGAACCATCGCATCAATCTGGCGGACCGGGCCGTGGAAGCCCAACGCGCAGCGGGCCTCAAGGTCGTGGAAGACGATCCGGTGGTCGATGCCATTCGCACGGTCCGGGAACGGTTAGCCGAAGCGGGCAGTGGAACGGCCATGACCGCCGAAGTGGTCATGGCATTCGCTGAGCGGGTGTTGGCCGAGTTGTCGCTGACCGAAGCGGAACGGGCGGATGCCCTGGGGGCGTTTCAACGCGACCAATTTGGCTATGGCCCCCTGGACCCCTATATGCGCGACCCTTCGGTGACGGAAATCCTGGTCGATGGGCCGCAGCATGTGGACATCGAACGGCGCGGACAGTTGGAAACCGTGCCGGTGACCTGGCGCTCCAACGCGCAATTGCACGAGTACTTGAAAGCGTTGATTCAGCACACCGGTAGGCCCTTGGATTTGGCCCATCCCATCGTCAACGCCGAAGTGCAAGGGCATCGCATTAACATCACCTCGGCGCCGGTCACCACGGTCGACACGCTGAACATTCGGAAATCCGTCGCCCAAACCCAACGGTATACCCCGCAGGAGTATGTGGCCAGTGGTGCAATTGACCCGGTGGGCATGCGTCTGTTGTTGCTCCTGTATCGGGCCGGGGTCAACCTGTTGATTTGTGGGCCGACCGGCAGTGGAAAAACGACCGTGGGGCGCATTATTACCGAATATGGGGCCCGGAACGATGTTCGGTTTATTGCCTTAGAGGACACGCGAGAGTTAGAACTGCAGGTCCCCCGGTTTATTGGCATGCAGACGGTGGAACGCAGTGAGCGACCCGTATCCATGGATGAGCTCTTTGCCACCGTGAAACGCAAGCGTCCTGATCGGATTCTGATTGGCGAGGTGCGAGAAGGCATTCAGGCCGTGCCCTATCTGATGGCGATTATGGCAGGCCATGACGGGACGCTCGGGACGATGCACGCGGGGACGCCCGAGGACGCGTTTCACAACTTCGTCTTTTTTCTCTCCTCGGCCGGAATTAACGTCAATGAGCAATTCCTGATGCAGGTGCTCTATCACGCGGTGCAGGTGATCGTGCTCGTGACCAAATTTGCTCGGGGCCAACGGCGGATCACTCGGATTGTGGCGGTCGATCCCGCCGGGAGTTTCCATGACCTCTACCGGTGGAATTATCGCGGGCACCAATGGGAATGGGTGGAGCCCTTACCCACCGCGCTGGAAGAACGCTGCTTTGTGGCGGAAGTCCCCGTGCCGACCCCCGATGATCCGGTGACGCTCGATGATTTGGTCCCCGAGGCCTTGGATGCCTGGCGGGACGAGGAGCCGGGCTAATGTTGGGCCTCATCGGATCAATGCTACTGGCCGTGGCGGTCTACGGGAAGATCACGCAAGATCTGTTGCCGTCCCGGATTTCTCCCGATTCCCGCAAGAAGCGTTCAGGGAAAACGCGGGCCTGGTCGGTGACCCTTCGGGCCTGTGAAGTGATGGGCTGGTCCCCAGCGCGGCTGCGCGCGTGGTCCTGGGGGAGTGCCCTCGCCGCCGGGATTGGCTGGGCGGTGTTGATCCAAGATCCGTTGGCAGGGCTGCCCGTCGGGTGGATCGGCTATCAGCTGCCCGGCTTCTTCCTCGAACTCCGAGCTTCGCAAACCTTAGGGGTGCTGCAACGCCAAATTGGGATGTTTATTGGCACGGTGCATGACCATTTGCACGCTCGGGGGGCGACGGTCGAAGATGCCCTTTGGGCCGCGTCCCTAGCGATCTCCGATGGACCGTTGGCCAAAGCCATGACGCAATATCGCCGGCAGGTGGAAACCAATGTGAGTTTGCCGGATCGGCTCGCCACGTTAGAACGGGGAATCAACTGGCCGACGGTCGCGTTCTTCTTTTCCTTGCTGCGCCTCCGCGATGAGACCGGCACCGCGGCGATGGCCCATGCGTTCGAATCTCTGACGGAAAAGTTGCAGGACGATGAGCGGATTCAACAGACGGTCCGGGGTGAACTGTCGATGTACCTGTCGGTGCTCCTGATTTCCTGGGCGGCCACGATTGCGATCTTTCCTTACGATCGCCTGACCAGCGCGACCTGGCCGGCGTTTCACCACCATCTGGGCATTTTGGTGACGTTGGCGGCGTTTGGCTCGGCGGTCGTCTTTCATGGCGTGCGGAAATTCGCTCGGATGGAAGTCTCCGTGGCGGACTAAGCGGTCGTGGAAGCCAGGGGATTGGGGAAAGGCGGGGGATGCGATGCTGGGGATCGGGATTGTGGCGCTCATGGGTTTTCTATTTTTCTGGCAGGGCTTTTCGGATGCGGAGTTGGCTTTAGCCGAAATGGACCGCCAGCGCCATCCATCGTCGCCTTGGCGAACTCAGTGGCGACGATGGCTCGCCACGGCGACTCGACACTGGCCAGGATACGGGCCAGCCGTTCGGCACGAATTGACGCAACTGGGTCGAGAGCCGGCCCAGTATGCGATGCAAGCGATTTTGGCCGGCGGCCTGTTGGCGCTGGTGTTTGGGATGGACTTTAGCGTGGTGCTGGCTCCCTTAGGACTACTGATTGGCGTCGGCGGGGTGCGGTGGCTCTTGCATCAGCAGTATCAAGGCTGGCTGACGCAGGTCACGGCTCAAATGGGCGACGTGGTCATTCTGTTAAAGGCCCGCCTGCAAGCGGGCGAAACGGTCCGGCAGGCCATGCGCGGCGTGACGCCTCAAGTGCCGAATCCCACCCGGGTCGAATGGACGCGGATGATTGATCGTCTCAATGCCGGATTGCCCTTGAGCGAGGTGCTGGGACGATTGATGGACCGCGTCCCGGATCGCGATGTGGCTGCCGTGCTCCAACAATTGGCGGTCTATGACCGCGAGTCGGTGCCTCCGGACCCCTTTGGGTCGCTGTCGGGGCACTTAAGTCGCATGAAGCTCCTCAAACGCGATTACCTGGTGCGGCGATCGACCCAGTCGATTACGGCGTATACCGGGCTCGCCTTTTTTTTGGCCATGATCAGCGTCCTCGCACCGGTGCTCTATGGCATGTGGACGACGACGCTGGGGAGCGGCGGCTTTCTCTAATCCGTCGCTCCAAGGCCCCCTGAAGGGAGGTGACTATCCATGGGATCCAATGATTGGGTGACGGCGGGCGTCGGCTTATTGGCCACCGTGGTGCTGGGGGGGATTGTCTATCACTTCTTCCCCAACGCGATCGGGAACTTTTTCTCGAATACGGTCGGCAACATTCTCGCCCAGTTCCCGTAATCGACGGGCATCGTGGCGATGCAGGCCCCGCGCGCCAGCGTCATGGCGCGCGGGGCTTTTTTGCCCTATTGCGAAGGAGGCGTTCCCGCTGAACGATTATGTATCCCTCGCCATTGCGACCCCCTTAGCCCTGATGATGTTTGTGGGCGGCTCGGCGGTCTTGGAAGCGACTTCGGCCCAAGCGGCCTTGCATACGGCCGCCGGGGTTGCGGATCGGTCGATGGTCGCGAATGGGTGTGTGACGACCAACGCGGTGACCGCCCTGGATGCGACGGTCTCGGCTGCCCACATGAATCCCAAGTACTTGCAATTTACCGGGACGACCGCTGGTCGCTCGTATGGCACGACGGGGATTAACGTCGGATTGACCTACAACTTGGGGCTCACCTTTCCCGGCACCCAGTGGCGGCTCCTCAACACTCGGATTCATGCTCAGGTGTCGGGCGACCAAAGCCAATATGTGCCCTATGCTGGGGCCCCGTCCGCCTGTGCGTCCTCCGCGCAGGTCAGCGCCGTG
>DAHWKG010000222.1:0-2459 GCA_027343765.1 Sulfobacillus sp. | reverse complement strand
GCTTTGGCTCGAAATCAGGCCAATACAGGAAAAATCTTAGGGTATCAAGCCCCATTTGGCGGGCCCACCCCACCTCTTCTCGCACCGCTTGTTCATCCCACTCAGTCCACATGCGCGGCCCGCCGACGCGACTCCAATAATTGGCACCCAAACTAAATCCGGTCATTGTTCGCTCACCTCTCCTGATGTCGAGGAGGCGGGTTGCCCCGCCCCCACATGGATTGTCTAGCCTCGGAAGGTTTGCACGAAGTCCCGGTACCAGAGCGCACTGTCCTTTAAAATGCGCTTTTGCGTGGCATAATCGACGTACACAATGCCAAACCGTTTGGAGTATCCAAACGCCCACTCAAAGTTGTCCATTAAGGACCAAAGGTAATAGCCCTTCAAGGTGCTCCCTTCACGCACCGCTTGATGCGCGGCCTCGAGATGGCCTTCGACAAATTTTATCCGATCGGTGTCGTGGACATGCCCGTCTTCGCTGACCACATCGGGATACGCACAACCATTCTCGGTGATGTAAAGCGGGATATCAGTGTACTCCTGGTTTAACCGCATGAGGAGCCGATAGAGGGAGTTCGGATGAACTTCCCATCCCATGTCGGTCGTGCGGTCAAGCGGTACCGGAACGTGACCGACCTGCATAAATTCGTCGCCGGGATCATGGTAGACGACCGCCCGGCTGTAGTAATTCACGCCTAAGAAGTCCATCGGGGTGGCAATAGTCTCCAAGTCTCCGGCTTTCATAAACCCGTAATCTTGCACATAGGGGCGAAACACATCCATCATGTCCGCCGGGTAGCTCCCCTTAAATATTGGATCGAGAAACCACCGGTTTTGAAACCCGTCGGCCCTTAGCTGAGCGCCCCGGTCCCATTCACTATCGCTCTTGGCATCCGTGACATTGAGGTTCAAGGTGATTCCGATGTCTCCCTTGAGGTTCATGGAACGATAGCCCTTGACCACTTCGCCGTGGGACAGAAGAAGGTGGTGCGAAGCCAGCACGGCTTCGCGCCAATCGCGATGCCCGGGCGCATGGTGCCCCATGCCGTAACTAAGAAACGAGGCACACCAGGGCTCATTGTGGGTAATCCAGGTCTTAATTCGATCCCCAAAATTGTTGAACAGCACCTCAGCAAAATCACTAAAATAGCCCACGCTGTCGCGATTGGCCCATCCGCCCCGATCGGCCAGCCATTGCGGCAGGTCCCAATGATAAATGGTTGCGGCCGGTGTGACCCCGTGCTTTTCCATCTCGTCCAAGAGACGGTGATAAAATAGAATGCCCTTCTGATTAATCTTCCGGTCTTCCGTTAAAATACGCGGCCAGGCGAAGGAAAAGCGGTATGAATCGAGGCCCAGACTCGCAATCATGGCTACATCTTCTGGATAGCGGTGGTAGTGGTCGCAGGCCACATCCCCCGTTTCACCCCGAAAAGTCTTCCCCGGTGTGTGAGAGAAGGTGTCCCAGTGCGATGGGATTCGCCCGTCCTCAAATGCGGCTCCTTCGATTTGGTAGGAGGAGGTGGCTACCCCAAAAATGAAGTCCTTCGGAAATGTCAGTTTGTTTGCCATACGTGCACCTCGTTTCAGATAGTGGCCCCTACCGCAACCGGTGCGGCTTGGGGATGATAGCAGGCGACATGATGACCCGTCTCAAGCTCCGCCATAGGAGGCATGACCTCTCGGCACTCGTCGGTCACGTATAGACACCGTGACGCGAAGGGGCAACCCTTGCGGGCTTCGCTTAAGTCCGGCGGTTCGTTGACACGCTCGGGAAGCTTTCCCTGATGCTGGCTTCCAGGCGTGGCCGCCAACAAAAGCCGGGTATAGGGATGGCTGGGATTTCTCACCAAATCTCGTGACGTGGCCGTTTCCATCACGCGGCCGGCATAGAGGACCATGATGCGGTCGCCAAAGTACCGCGCCGACGCCAAGTCGTGGGTAATGTAAAGAAACGACAAGCCAAATTCCGCTTTCAACTCATTCATCAACTTCAAAATGCCAGCTCGAATAGACACGTCCAACATGGAAATCGGTTCATCGGCCACCAAAAACTCCGGCTGCACAGCCAAGGCTCGCGCAATCGCCAGCCGCTGGCGCTGTCCACCCGACAATTCATGGGGATACTTCTGCCGCGTTTCATCAACGGGCGTCAAGCCCACCCGTTCCAACAGCTCATCGACCACCTGGCTAACCCGCTCGCGGTCTCCCCCACGATGCTTTTTGATGGGGAACAACAGATGAGATTCCACGTTCTTCACCGGGTTCAACGACCCAAACGGGTCCTGAAAAATCATCTGCGCTTGGCGGCGATAGTGCACCAATTGGGCGCCTTTGATGTGGGTGACATCCCGACCCGCCACCTTAATCGTCCCCTCGGAAGGCTCCAAAATTCGTAGTAGCGACCGGCCAATGGTGGTTTTCCCACTGCCCGACTCTCCCACCAGGGCCAACACCTC
>DAHWKG010000120.1:0-2827 GCA_027343765.1 Sulfobacillus sp. | reverse complement strand
CCAGCAGGCCCTCACGTGGTTTAACGCGGCATGGGTCCGGAGTACGTCTTGGAAGCCTGGGGCTACACCAGTGCGTAAAACCTGGCCGTACCTCGGATTACACGACTCCTTCACAGCGGTCCGTTCCGTCTGGGGCCCGCCCACGACCATCCGGCACTCCACATACCACGGCACACCCCAAGTGGTCTGGATGTATCCCGTAGGGCAGGTGGACTTCCAGCACGGAAGGGTGGTCGCGGTGCAACGGAATGGGTAGATGATATGTATTTTCCTCTAACGTATCAGTGAGTATACGATCACCGGCTGACGGCGCTTGGTGTTGACCCATCCTAGCGATCCGCCGGCGCCCCGGGAGTCACTGAAACACCAAACGTCTGGCTACGCGTGCCAGCGTCTTGTCCTAGCGGGGATGGTCTTTGATACTATGATAGAATCAGGCACACAGCGAAAGGATGATCCCTATTGTCTCTTTCTTCCACCTCCAAAGGCCCCACGTTAGAACACATCATCGCCACCGCGTGGGGACACGACTGGCAGGAGCGTGTCGCCGTCGATACCTTGTTGGATTTAGGCGATATCGTGGCGGGAACAGACTATGCGGTGCAACATTTCTGGGACCCCTGGCATCCCCAATTTTTCGGTAAGCGACGTGCGGTGCTCCATTCCATCAATCGGGGGTTGCGCGACCATCATCATAACGCGATCACGCGGGATCGGATCCAATACCTGTGTGCCATCAGGTCTAGGCCTCATAAGGATCCCCAAGCGGACGATCGCATCCAACAGATTCGAGATGGCCTTACCGCCTTGCAAGCCGCCCTGCGCTGCTTGACGCCCGAAGGCGCTGACGCCTTGTGTCGCACGATCGCCGACGTCTACGATAACGAAGACCCGAATGCTTTTGAGGACGGAGATTGGCAGTTAGAAGCGTACGGCTACACGCTCGCCGATGAGGCACTGGTCGATGATGATGGTGATGAGGTCTTTATGTATCAACCGCCCACCGATCTCGTGGCACGGTTGGGTCGACTGCAGCCGGCTTATCTGTGCGATGTGGCCGAGCGCTTGCGCCAAGCCTGGCGTTTGCCCTCCCCTTCGTTCCCCCGAGGGGATTATGCCGTCATTGCCACGCTCATGCTCGAGCGCCTGCCTACCGTGCCTGAATAAGTTCTGGGGGATCACGAGATCGGGAGTGTGCTCCTAAGGATTGCCCGGCCTCTGGCCGGGCTTTTTTCGATCGCATCTTCTTGAAGGAGGCTTGCACTCTCATGACCACATCACTTAAACTCGATGTCGATACCACCCGCTTTTTGGCCCATTTGCCGCAATTTTTCTCCTCGCTCGGATCGGCTCTGGCCGAGATGCTGCAAAACAGTACGCGAGCCCATGCCACCACGGTCGATATCACCATCGCACGGACCGCTGCGGATGACGCCTGGGTTCTCACCGTGGCCGATGACGGACCCGGCGTCTCCGATCCCCAAAATCTTTTTATGGCCGCACGGACGGGGTGGGATGAGTCCCAAGTGATCGAACCCGCCGGCATGGGATTCTTTGCCCTCTTAGGCCTCTCGAAAACGCTCACGGTGACGAGCCGGTCTGCAGACGGCACCGGATGGCAGGCCGTGGTTACGGCTCAGGCTTTTGACGGCACCCCGTTTGTGGTCACCCCTTTACCCCCCCTCATGGTCCATTCTTTTAGCTCGTCAGGTTCGGGTCTCATGGTGCAGGCGATTCTCAAACCGGAGGCGAATGTGTCGGTTCTATTCGACGGTCCCACCAGCTTCCGCAATCCTTTCACGTGGCGGCATGCGTATCCGGTGACGGTGAACCTCCACCGTCCCAATGACAAAGAACCCAGACTGACTGTCCCCGCCCAATTCGACCCCGAATCTCATCATGCCCTCCCCACCCCGGTCGGGATACTCTACGGTCGACCCGACCATAATGCCAGGAAGTGGGGCGCTTCGTCTTTAACCGTCATCTGGGAGCATCGCTTGATTCAGGCCAGAACTGACGATCTGATTGAGCAGCTCGCCGAACGGCACGGAAACCTCGGTAAGATGGTGGTTCGAGCACTTCCGACGAATCTCGTTTGGGTACTTCCCGCCGACACCCCCGTGCGTGCGCAACTCCCTGAACGCTCGGCCCTCATTACCAATACGGCCTGGCGCGAGACGGTTGCACAATTGGCCGATGCCCTGGTGGCCTCGTTCCAACCCACCCAGGTGCTCGAAGCGGTCCAAGCCCAGGCCCGATCCTTGCCCGATGTACTGAGCGATAGCTCTTGGCGGCCGAGCACACCGGAGTGGAGCGCTTTACCTAGCTCAAAATCCGTCATCGACGCCCTTTGTCAAGCGGGAGCGTTAGCCCCGTTCTTTTTCGCCACATACGAGAACTGGTTAGAGTGGGCGGGATATGTCGAGCAATTGATCGACGACCCCTTCAACGAAAATGGGGATTGGGAAGGCGATAACCCGGAAGGCTATCTCGGTCTATCGTACCGACTATGGATGAAGAACGTTCCAGTCACCCCCGATGAATATGTGGCCAATCAGTTGTGTTGGCACGGGTTTTGGACCGAAGTAGCCGATCCGGTTCCGGGCGCATCTGTCATGACGGTTGCGTGTCAGGATCTTGAATGGGCTCCCGCCAACACGGTGATTGACCGCTGGCTCTCTCTGGGTCGGGCGCGGCAGATCGTGGTGCAACGTGACGGTCATCCGGTTGGGACGCTTCCGTGGTGGATCCAAACCACGGACGATAACGAGACCGTGCAGTTGATCGTGGCCGACCAGGGTGACAGGTGCGGTTACGGTGTCACGGT
>DAHWKG010000099.1:0-4595 GCA_027343765.1 Sulfobacillus sp. | reverse complement strand
ATTCCCGCCAATTTTTAGGCCTTGGAGGCGCCACAGGATACGTTTGGCCGTGTCCTGATGCCCGCCCATCACCGGACTCGATCCGCGCCAAATTGCGAAATATTCTGAAGAGCCTAACCGACCGTCTCCCGCCGTACCAGCACGTGGCCACCCGCCAAAATGTCGGCCGGACGGGTTTCGAGTTGGCGGGCTTTTCTCTCAGGACGTCCAGACGTCCCGTGGCACCGGCAGCCAAGACAAAATCCTCCGTCACACGGGGCACAGGGTAATAAAAAACTGCTCTCTCAGGAGCAGACAAACATTTGTGCCTATAGGTAACGCATCTCCAACACGGCCCCGTTAGGCCTCTTTTCAATTCTTAGTGTAACTGGTAGCAAAACATAAGTCTACTTTTTTTGGCGGTTTTCCGTTAGGATGGCGAAGCCCGAGGAGAAGACCACGCCTTGGAGCCGCTTTGACAGCTTAGAGAGACTAGTGCGGGCAATTCTGAATGGGTTCCCGGCGGGATATCCGGGTTCGCGGCCCGGCAATGGAAGAGTTTAGTGTTCAAAGGAGGGGCCCGTGATAGGTGCTCGAGGATTCGCGATTCCGCCGCTCTTGCGCGATTTATCGTTCCGCCGCTATTGGGCGGGCCGTTCTCTATCGCTCTTAGGCGGCCAAATCAGTATGCTGGCGTTCCCGCTTACGGCGGTGCTGGTTTTGAAAGTGGGAGCCATGGGCATGGCGCTACTCACGGCTGTGGGAGCCCTTCCCTCTCTTTTTCTGTCGATTCATGCTGGGGCCTGGGTGGACCGCCGCGGCAGGCGCCGGCAAGTGATGATTGTGGCCGATCTGGCCCGGGCGGTGTTGCTGGCCTTGATCCCCACCGCCTGGCTTCTCCAAGACCTGTCGCTGGGGCTACTGGTGGCCATCTGGCTCACATTTGGTCTGTTCTCCGTCCTCTTTCGTGTGGCGTCCAGCGCGATTTTTGTCGCGATTGTGCCGGAAGAAGAGTATGGGGAGGCCAGCCGTTTGCTCTCGCAATCGCGGGCGGCCGGGTTTTTCATCGGGCCGGCACTAGCCGGTTGGTTGATTGACGCGCTCGGCGCACCGCTGGCGCTACTGGCCGATGCCGTATCGTTCGTAGCCTCCGCCGTCTCGCTGATGTCGGTGCATCCCCGAGAACCCGAGGGCCATCCCCCGGATCGGGGGCAACTGCTGGTCGGCCTGCGGGTGATTCGCGCCTCTTCCATCCTAAGACCCATGGTGCTCTCCCAGCTGACGCAAAGTGTGTTTCGTGCGGCCTTTATGGCCCTATACATTCTTTATGGCACGCGTCATTTGGACTTAACGGCGGGCCAATGGGGTCTCATTCTCGGCCCGAGTTCGGTGTTGGCGATGGTCGGCTCGTCGGTGACTCAGCCCCTTGTGAAGCCATTGGGGCTCGGGCGCGCCTTGATCGTCGGCACCATCATAAATACCGCGCCATTGATCGCCATTCCTCTGGTCGGCGGTCCCCATGGTCTGGTGGTCGGGGTGCTGTTCTTCGCCGAGGGATTGGCGGGGGCGGGATCCATGATGGCCGAGATTACCCAAACCACCATCCGGTCAGCGGCCGTTGGCCATGCTGTGCGCGCCCGCGTCTCTGGGGTGTTCTCCACGGTTGGAGCCGGAATGACTCCGGTGGGGGCGGCCCTCGCGGCGGTGCTGGTCAGGGTGGTTGGCATCCACGCCGCCATGTATGTGATCACGGTAGGCATGGCGACTGCAGCCCTCTGGCTTATGGTCCCGCCGGTGTATGGCCTCGTCCAAACCCGCGACCTTACGGCGGGAACGGATGCGTAGCCGACGTCACGGTTTGGAGAGGTTCGACCTCGCCATGAGCCTTCAGACCTGGGCCGCGTGACTATTCCCGCCACGTTGGGGGGACAGGCCAGCCTGGCCAACGTGTTCGTCACCCTCCGATGGTGCCAGCAGCAATATCACCGACGCGACGGGCACCATCATATGCCGGGCGACCCGGCGCGCTTCTTGCCGTCAGGCGAGACCATCTTAGATGGCCACGTCGTCCGTGCCGGATCCTCGCCGACCCACCATTGAGGCGTGGACGCGGCCGAGTGGCTTGAGCCGGACGACGGGAAGCTGTCACGTCCGGTTCTCAGGAGGAGTAGGGAGCCCTAAAGGCTCTCTACCTACCCGACTTGCTCCCATATGCAATGGTCGGAGGTTCGAACGCTCTAGACACATAGATCCGGATAGTCGCGACCGCGGTCTTGGTCCTGTGCCCATAACATCTCATCAGTGGTTCGCATGTCTTCACCGTCGACGGTGCCGGAGGTGGCGGCCCAGTATGTAGGGGAGCAAGTAGCCAACCACAGCCCATGGGATGTGGCGGCGTAGAGGCGATTCCCATGCCCGGCTCCACGCATCACGGGCCTGTTTCGGATCCGATTGGAGCAAGAATGCCAACCAAAAGCGCACATGGTGCCATGTTTCCAATTGCGCATACTGCGATGGGGAGAGGCCGTGGTCCTTTGTTCGCTTTTGCCACATCATTTGAAGGGCATGGTAGGCACGGGCCAAGTCCTTACTGTACCCGTGACTCACGTCTCGATACTGCACCAAGGGCCAATCAATTTTGAGAATGTGGGCCACTCGCGCGGCCTGTAGCCAATAGTCCCAATCCTCGGCCCCGTTCATGGCCGGGTCAAAACCACTAAGTCGGTCGGCTAAGGCCCGTGCCATCAGCACGGTTGACGTTTGGAATTGGTTCATCATGAAAAAATCGATATAGGTAATGGGAACGATACGGGGGAACCGTGGCACGGGGCGAAATTCCCGCCTACGGGTCCAATCGGCAACGATCAACTGCACGTCGGGATTACTCTGCGCCACGGCTAATTGCATCTTGAGCTTATCCGGATGCCACCGATCGTCTGCATCGAGGAAGGCCAGCCAATCTCCTCTAGCTTGACTCATCCCCACATTGCGCGCCAAGGCAGGACCTTGGTTGACCGTACGAAACACCTTGACTAAGGGGCCGTAGCTATCGGCTAAATCCCCAGTACCATCGCTCGAGCCGTCATCTACCACGACCACTTCATGTACTGGGTATGTTTGTGCTAGCACCGATTCAATGGCAGAACCGATGGTCGCCGCCGCGTTGAAGGCCGGGATAATGGCGCTGACAGTTACCATACACACGCATCCTTTGGTAAAACCATCGAAGATATTGTGGCTCGGCCTAAAAGGGCGACCTGACGCTGTGGAGTTTATAGCACCGGGACCAAAGGAATGTCAACCATTCATTGGTGTGGCTATTGTTTCCTTGGGGGGCGAGCTTTGCCGCGGAAAATTATCAGGTTCGGTAAAGAGTTAGAGCCATTCCCAATGCTCCAGTAGGTGAAACACGCCCAAACAACATGCAATGGCAGACCCGCCAACGGCAGCATACATCATAAGAAATCTCGTGGGTCTGCTCATGTGACTCCACACCTCCGATGGATAACGCGCCGCAATTGTGCCAATTTTTATGTGGCCTTCCTGGCGACTTGACGTAACCTCTCCTCTTCAGGTATGACAACCTCAGGCATGTGGCAAGGAGGGGTATCCCCTGAAGGTGTTGATTGTAGAAGATGAGGCGGCTCTGGCCCGTCTGCTGGCTCTCGAATTGGGACATGCTGGTTTCGCCGTGTCCACCGTTTCGACGGGGGGGCAGGCGCTTGCGGAAGCGCACGCAGGAGAGTTTGACTGTGTGATTTTGGACGTGATGTTGCCTGACCTAAGTGGCCTCGAAGTGTGCCGCCGGGTGAGGGAAACGGCGGATATCCCGATCATCATGGTTACGGCAAGGGGACAAATTCCCGATAAGGTAGCCGGACTGGAATTGGGCGCGGATGATTATATGGTCAAGCCCGTAAACACAGAAGAACTTGCGGCTCGGATCCGGGCTGTCGTCCGTCGTCACTCTAGCGAGGCTCCCCACCGTGACGTTGTTTATCAGGCCGGCAACCTCTCCTTGTGGGCAGATGCGCATCGAGTTATGGTCGATGGTCACAACGTCTCCTTAACACCCCTGGAATTTCGCCTGTTGGAGTATTTTTTGTCACGGTCAAACCGGGTGCATTCTCGTGATGCATTATTGGATGCGGTGTGGGGCGTGGATTTCGTGGGTGACACCAACCTCGTGGACGTCACCGTAGGGCGCCTGAGACGGCGACTCCGTTCAGCGGGCGCGGATCCGACCATCGAGACGGTTCGCGGTGTGGGTTATGTGCTCCGCCAGGAGAAGCCCTGATGGGACTCGCTGGTCGTCTCACCATCACCCTCATGGCTAGTCTGGCCACAGCGCTGTTGGTCCTCGGCGGGAGTCTGCTACTAAACATGGGGCACCATTTGGTGGCGCATTCCGCCAAGGAAAGCCGGGCAGTGGCCTACCAAACGGCGAAGCTCGCGTCCGTGGGGGAGAATGGTCAGGAACTCTCTTTGAACGACCCTGGAATGCTGGGGGCGGCTGTCGGCCGCTCTCACCTGTATCTGCAGGTGTCTCGTGGCCGTCATGTCATCCAAAAGAGTGGCGACCTGGGTAGGACCACTCTACCGATTGAGCCGCCTTC
>DAHWKG010000079.1:0-17351 GCA_027343765.1 Sulfobacillus sp. | reverse complement strand
TCTGCATGGCGGCTACCTGGCCATCCGACGAGGGCACTAGAAAACTCCGCTTCCCCGCATCGTTCGATAACCCCACGCCGCGAATCACCCCAAGAATGGGATCGCCGGCACGCACCGCGTCATCCAGGCGTTTGAGCACGACCATGCCGGCCCCTTCGGACACCACGAGGCCGTCCGCACGCCTGTGAAATGGCCGACTTTGACCACTCGGGCTGCTCGCTGTGAGCGCGCGAAATCCACTGTGCAATAGTAGCGGGTCAGCAGCATTGACGCCGCCGGCCAACATGACGTCCGCGCGACCTAGATGCAGCCAGTCGCATGCCAGCTTGATGGCATAAAGAGACGACGCACACGCCGCATCCAGTGCCAGCGCGCCCGCGCCCAGGCCAAGCGCGTCGGCGACAACCTTCGCGGGCAAACCAGACATGAAACGATTGCGCGGGTCGGGCGATGGGCCGACAGCGGCCTCCCTTAGCCCCGTCACACCCAGTTGCCGCTCCAATGAGTCGAGCCATACCGCCTCGGCAAAACGCGCGAAACGGCGAGAGGGCAGCGACAGATTGCCGACGATTACGCCGGCCCGGTCGGACTTCACCCGTGGATCCATCCCCGCCTCTTCGAGGGCGGATCGGGCCGAGTACAACAGCCATTGCACGAGCCTGTCAAAGCGCAGGATCTCGTCCGCTGGCACCAAAAATCCATCCGCCCGAAACACGTCATCGAAACCACGGACATACCCGCCTCGCGTGGACCAGCCGTCAACGCCCGACCACTGACGGATAGCCTTCGCCGACAAGCGCCAATCTTTCTCCGAGGCTTCCGACAGCACATCCCGCTGGGCCCTGAGATGATCCCATAGTTCCCCGACAGTAAAAGCACCGGGCAGAACCAAGCCTTGGCCGATGATGGCGATACGGGGGAAGTTCATGTCTCTACACACTCCTGACCTGAGACGAATCCAGGGAATGAAAAGGGGTTAAATCCGTGGCCGTAGCGACAATCTCGACGCCCTCCCGGACGCCAAAAACCTCGTCAAGGAAAAACGTCCGGCCCTCTTCGACAGACAGAAGCGGCACGCCCCGCGCCTCAAAATAGGCTTTTAAATCGGGCGTCACCATGCCGCCATCCCAAGGTCCCCACCCAATCGCCTTCACGTTGCAACCGGTTCCCCTGCGCAATTTCTCACTCCAAGCCACTTTGTTTAGCACCTCATTCGCCATGGCATAGTCACACTGACCGACATTCCCGCTCCTGGCTGCGATGGAGGAGAAGAGGCACAGAAAGCGCAACGGATGATCCTTGGTGGCCGCCAGAAGAGCCCTTAGCCCCAGCACTTTGGTCCCAAACACCCGGTCGAACTGATCCATGGTTTTCTCAACAATGGCTCGGTCGGCTAGGACGCCCGCTCCGTGCACGACGCCTTCAATGGGTCCCCACTCGTTCCCCACCTCGTTCAGAACTTCAGCCAACGCCCCTTCATCCCGCACATCGACCGAGATGTAACGCGCTTGCACCCCAACATCTTTGAGTTCGGCCAACAGGCCCGTGATCTCGCGCGTCCTCTGGATCGAACGGGCCATTGCCGTGAGATGCCTCGGCGAGGGATTCTCCCCCTGCTGCTTCAACTCCCGGAGCAGTGCGCGCTTGAGGTCCGCATCCGTCCGGAGACCTTGGCACGCCTCGGGCACTTCTCTAAGGGGGGTCCGGCCCAGCAGCACGAGCCGCGGCTTGGCGTAGCAGGCAAGGGCTCGCACCACCTCGGCCGTCACACCACCCGCTCCTCCCGATACGACAATGACCGCCCCTTCCGACAGATCATTGACTCGATCCGTCTTTTGGGAAGCGAGTTTCCCCGTCACCGTGCGTCGGATTCGGTCCTTAGCAAAGCCCACTTCCACGTCAGGCCCTCCGTTCCATAGTTCGCCGAAAATAAGACTTGCGATCGAACGTGGCTCCTCACCATCACCCATGATGTCGATAGCCTTTACCGCCACGGTCGGCCACTCAAGCCCCGCAGTCTTGACCAATCCCGGCAGCCCACCGCTCCATGCTCGTATCGCATCACCACCCGAGAGTCCAAACTGACCACCTGTGTCCTGAACGGTCACCAGGATGCCACCGTTTTGCGATAATTCCGGTCCGACTGCCTTCACCCACGCGAACGCCTCACGGTTGAGAGCCATCGCATCATCGATACTCGATACGGGACGCATCCCGCCGAGATAAATCAGTCCCGAACATACCCCACGAGCCGGATCGTCAACCTTGTCTTCGGCATGGACAACCCTGGCGGAAAATCCCACGTCGCGCAGCATTTCCGCCAGGCCCGCGCCCACGCCATCGTCATGAGTCGCAATCACGATAGGGATCTGGGGATCAACCGTCTCCAAGATAGATGGTCCCGTAGCCTCGGACGGGGAACATTGCACGACGTACCGATGAAGCGGAGGGGCCAATGGTCTTAGGTCACTTCGTGCTTTTTTTTTACGCTCTCTTTCAGATAATCAACCACTTCTCCCAGGGTTTGCAGGAGTGCCATTTCCTGGGGCTGTACCTCCATATCACCAGCAATCTGGTCCTGCATGGCAGACATAATTTCGACCCGTTTAATGGAATCAATCCCTAGATCCGCTTCCATAGCCATGTCCATTTCAAGCATTTCGACGGGATAGCCGGTCTTCTCGGCCACCACGCGCAACAACAGGTCCTCCCATGATCCCGCCGTCGACGGAGCCACCGGTGTTGCGGTTACAGTCCCAGACGGTTGTCGTGTTGCCGCGGGTTCCGATTCGACGGGCCTGAACGGCACCGCGTCTGCATCCGGCCGTGACGATGGCTCAACGCGGCTCGTTCCAGCACCCGCCAACCGATTCGCATTCCCATAGACGGGGCCGGATAGGCTTTTCTGGTCCGTGAACCAATCGTCCCCATCCTCCTGCCAAGTCGACGCCTGATCATCGAAAGCCCCATCGGAAGGGTCATCACTCCACGCCACCACCCCCTCGGACTCCGCCGCATCTCCGGGCTCGATGCTCCAAATGGCGGGTGCTGACGCGGGCATGGGCGTCTCAGCCAACGGCTTGGGAGCCATCCCTTGCATGGTCAGAAACGTGTTCTCCGCCGCCTGCAAATAAGCGGTATGGCCAGCAAGCAACGCTTGCTGGAAAGCTAAATGGGCCTGCGTGACCTGGCTGTGCAGCACCTCGTAGGATCCGGCCGAAGGCGCGTTTGTACGGGTCGATCCCGTTCTCCTCGACATCGCCAGAGACTGCCGATCACTCATCTGTCTGTTCCCCTCCATTTGTCTGTGCGAATCTGTGGCTCCTGCCGAACCCTTCGTGATCCGGGTGGATCCTTGCCTGGGCGCTTGTTCCTGCCGCGTTGCCGTAGTCTTGTCACCAGCGGGTGTAACGGAAGGGTAAGGCCGCCCGTAATTCGTGCCATTAATATAGACGGCCGTCGGTTTCGGCTTCGCGGGTGGATCGGGGCGCTCATAATGCGCCCACAGTCTGTCGAAATCCAGTGTCACTCCCGTGACCACCAATCGAGCCAAGGCATGCCATAGGGTGGTCACACCGTTGTGCCCCTTGCGATCAAGACACACGGTCGTCACGGCTTCTCCGCGATACGATTGGTTCACGAGTCCGGTCAGCGTTGCACCGGGTCCAACTTCGATGAAGGTGCGCACCCCGTCTTCGACCATCGCCTGAATCACTTGTTCAAACAACACAGGGCTTTGAATCTGGTTCGCCAGCAACTGGCGAAGGTCAGGCACCGAATCAGGATATACTTGCCCTGTGACGTTCGCGTAAACCGGGATGTTCGGCACGGTGATCTCGGTATCCTCAAGCGTGTTCAGGAAAGCTGGAGTTGCTGCCGCCACCAGCGGCGAATGAAACGCGGTCGCCACGCAGAGCCGCTGGAACTGGATGCCGTTAATTTGCAGCTTCTCCTCCAACCGCTCCAAATCGGACACAACACCGGATACGACGTGCTGCTGAGGACTATTGTGGTTTGCCACCACCAGCGACAGGTCCAACTCGCCTATCCACTGTTTCACTGTGTCTTTGTTGCCAAACACTGCTGTCATCGCTCCGGCGATGTGCGACCCGGCCGCCATCAATTCGCCGCGCTTACGCGCCAGGGTTAGCAGGGTGTCTCCATCGAAAGCGCCGGCGGCCGAGAGTGCCGTCAGTTCCCCCAAACTGTGACCCGCCATGCAGTCCGCCTGGACACCTAAACTGTGAAGCAACGATAGATTGGCCAGAGACGTGACACCGATGGCCGGTTGCGCCCATTCGGTCATCACCAACCGGCGGTTCTGGGCGTCCCGCTCATCATCAGTGAATACAGGAACCGGATAGACTACACGGTGCAAGTCAGTCCCATCGAATTCGCGGGAACCCAGACCATCCCAAACCGCCTGCGCCTGAGCAAACGTCATCGTAACCTCTTGACCCATGTTCACGAATTGGCTTCCTTGCCCCGGAAAAAGAAAAGCAATTTTGCCCGGATGCTGATCGCATCCATAGTAAATTCCTTTGGGCGACGACCAGGACGATACGGACTCGTCCAGCGCACCAAGCGCCGTCTGGAGCTTCTCTTCCAAATCGCCATAAGACTCAGCAACTACGGCCAATTTCGCGGATAAAGCGTGATTGAAATTCGACTGCAACTGGCGGGCGCAAGCAATCAACGCGACATCGGACTCGCGGTCTCCCAGTTGCGCAAGGCAGTTCGCGACGTTAGCCCGTAAGTCCGCAGACGAATCCGCCGACCAAACAAACAAGTGAGATGACTGCGTATAATACCGCGACGCCTGATTCTTTCCACGATATTCTTCGACGGTCACATGGAAGTTGCTGCCGCCAAAACCGAACGCGCTGACTGAAGCCCTTCTCGGGTGCTTCCGATTGCGAATCCAGGGTCGCGCCGCCGTGTTCAAATAGAACGGGCCGTGCTCCAGGTCTAGCGCGGGATTCGGCGTGTCCACTTTGATGGTTGGCGGCAGCACTTTGTGGTGCAGTGCCATGATGATCTTAAACAGACCGGCCGCGCCCGCGGCGGACTTGGTGTGGCCCACTTGGGACTTCACGGTACCGAGGGCACACCAAGGAGACTCATCGGGCTGCATAGTGAAGACACTCCGCAACCCTTGAATCTCGGCGGCATCTCCCGCCTTGGTCCCCGTGCCGTGTGCTTCGACCAATTCGACCGTCCTCGGATCGTATCCGGCTTCCTCGTAGGCACGGGCGAGCGCCTTCGCCTGGCCCTCCGGGTTCGGCGCATACACACTCTTGGCAAATCCATCCGAGGAACTTCCGAGGCCTTTGAGAACCGCGTAAATTCGGTTCCCGTCGCGCTCCGCATCTGAAAGGCGGCGCAATGCCAATAAACCGATCCCTTCGCCGAGGAGTGTTCCGTCCGCATTGCGGGAAAAAGGTCGGCAGTCTCCTGCCTGGGACAAGGCCGGCGTTTTGCTGAAACACATGTAGGTCAAAATATCGTTTAAGGTGTCCACGCCACCCGTGATGGCCAAGTCGGAACTGCCAATCTGCAGTTCCCGAACACTCATCGCGATAGCGGACAGTGAACTGGCACAGGCTGCGTCGACGACGCAATTCGTACCGCCCAGGTTCAACCGATTGGCAATCCGCCCGGCTACCACGTTTCCCAACAACCCGGGAAACGTACTTTCCTGCCAGGGAACGTACATGCCGTTTACCCGTTGTCGTGTCGCTTCAATCTGGCTCTGGCTCACACCCGATTCACGAAGCGCCTTTTCCCAGATCGGGGATTGCAACCGCCCGGCCATTTCACTCAGCAATTCAGACGCCGACGTGACCCCCAAAATGACGCTAATTTTGTCCCGGTCCAATTCACGAAATTGACCCTTCCGAGCATCCTCCAAGACCTGTTTCGCGACAATCAGCGCTAACAACTGACTCGTATCCGTCGCGGGCAGATTGTTGGGAGGCAGACCGAATTCCAGCGGATCGAAAGGCACCTTAGGCAAGAAACCACCGCGCTTGCTGTAGGTCTTGTCTTCTGCCGATGGGTCTGGGTCGTAATAATCGTCCAACAACCAGTGATCCGGCGGGACTTCGGTGATTAAATCCGTTCCGTCGAGAATGTTCTTCCAGAAGCCTTCGGCTCCAACCGAGCCCGGAAACAATGCGCCGACTCCCACTACCGCAATGTCTTCAAACTTCGACTTTGTCTTTCTATTCATGCCGGTACCACCCATCCTATGCGTGTTAAGACTAAACGGAAATCACCCTTGATGGGGCGCGCCAAGTGCGAGACGGCTCCACAACTCGAGGCATCAAAACAGCCCGTGGGGGGCCACGTTGATATACCAGAACGACCAACATACCGATGAGCCGACTCCACCCCTGGGCGTGCTTCTGAACGCGTCTGTGATTGGGGATGCCCTGTCGGATCGCGCTGGTCAGCAAGCCTACCCTCCTTAGCGCAAGTTTGAGTCGACGCGCTTCGCGGTTTGCGTCATCGTCGACTGGACGGGATGCTTCTCGTCAAAGATTGCCTGCAGTCCTTGCTGCACCTGTTGGAGAACGGTTAGATAATTGGACGAGAGCGGGGGGCTCTTCTGGTACTTCAGTTCGGATAGCGCGACCTGATATTGGGGATTTTTCTTCAGGAACGATTGATAGGTGCTCAGGTGGATGCTAGCCGCCTCTGATGGTAGATAGCCCGTCATCTCCGACCACTGGGCCGACCGCTGCGCCTGTGTCCACCACTGCAAGAAGGTCCAAGCAGCGATCTCTTTCCGCTGGGAAATTCCACTCATAATTGCGACGTCTCCCCCTCCCGGCGGAACGGCCAAAGTGTTGCCCTGGTAGGTCGGCAGAACCGCCGTTTTCCACTGGAACTTGTTGTGGATTTCTGAGGCAATTTCACCCGCCGAGCCGATCGAATCGATATCCATGGCCACCCTGCCGTGGGCGAAGTCGGAAATCATCAGATTCCAGTAGTTAGGCCCGGTCTCTACGGTCGCTTCACCGGACTGAACTAGCTTAAACTCATCCTTCAAGATGCCTAGAGCGTTCGGCTTGTCAAACGCAGCCGATTTCCCGTTGGACGATAGAATGTTGCCACCGCTTGACCACACGGTGTACTCCCATGGCCACCAGTCCACTAGCGGTTCGAAGCCGTAGACCTTATTGCTACCACTGCCGTGCGTAAGCTTCTTCGCATCTGTCATCAACTCGGCCCAGGTGGTTGGAGGCGAGCTGATTCCCGCCTTACGAAACGCTTGGGTGTTGTAGAACAGGACGGGCACACTGCGGTTGAACGGGATGCCATAGTACTTGTTGTTGAACTTTGTGGATGCCAGCATCCCTCGTAGAAAGTCTCCCGGCTTATCCGATTTGCTCTTACGCATTAGCGAGGTGATGTTGGCCAGCCTTCCCGAAGACGCAAACAAGGCCATCGAGTGAACCTCAATCTGCGCGATATCAGGCGGCTGACCCGCTTGAATGGCGGCCACCAGCTTCTGCTGTTCCGCCCCTCCGCCGGAGTAGCTTCCCTGATAGGTGGCCACCACTTTGATGCCGGGGTGAGTATCGTTAAACTTCTTGACGAATTGCTGAATTTGTTTACTCAGTTGCCCTCCGATGCCATACCAAAAAGTCACGGTTACAGGCTTTTGCGCGCCCCCGCCAGACGGTTTGTTGTTAGAAACCGAGGCCTGGTTACTAGCGGCTGACGCGTTATGGCCGCTCGACCCGTTCGTGCCGCAGCCTGCCAGAGCACCCACAAGGGTGAGCGCCACCATCGCTCCCGAGGCCTTTCTTGCGCGTTTTATCATTACACTCTCCTTTGTGAGATAACAGAAAAACATCTATGTGCGAAGGTTCATATCGATCCGAAGCTTCACGGCGTCCACTTCGGTGGTAGACAACAGCCCTTTATGATGCAGTATCACGATCACCGTGAACAGTCCGACCACGCCCGCGGCGGACTTGATGCGGCCTTCCGAGACTTGACGGCACCGAGCGCGCACACCAACGGAGGGAGGCCGGCCCGTCGCATATTGAAGACGTTCCCAACCCCTGCAATTTCGAAGGCATCCCCCAGTCTTTGTGCCAGCACCGGGACCCGCGACCCGACTCTACCACCCTTAGTCGGACTTCGAAGAACGCTGGCGCATGGTACTCCCGATTCAACCCAACGCGCCCATTTCGAGCCCCGCCATTTCGTCAAACTTCGACTCTACCGACATTATATAGAGCGCCACAGTTCCAAACGTCCCAATAGGTGTGCCAAACGTTCCATTCGGATCTTTTCCCGAGGCGATTCCTGTTCGATTTTGTCAAAGCGAGGAAAAGCATGGCACGCGAACGGTCGAAGAGAACCACAGTGAGCAGCGGACGGCGATGTTTGCTCCTTCATGTGGAACGACTACTTTGCCCGGGGTCCCAGTCGAGCGATCGCCTTGTGGTATGTTCGAATCCCTGTCGGCCCTGCCAAATGAGGACGCGGTCTTCATACCGATTCGGATTAACGGACTCGTGAAGAGGCCCATGGCGTCAAGTATCACCGCCCAGACGTGCATCGCCCGACACCCGAACACTTCATCCGCCTCGAGGTCTGGCTGTGCCCAGCATGAAAGCCTCAGGCCTTGCCCAACCCCATGGATGAGGACCATTTTGCCGACGTGGCCTGCTCGGGGAACTTTTTTGCCGGTTTGCCGCAAGCGAGTTGGCCCGCGGTGCTTGTTGTCGATGGCCGGCCTGCAACAGCGAGAAACAGATCAACTACATGGGGTTGGGCCGTTGCCACGCGGCAAGCAATCGCCCGGCTCATCGTCACGGTGGACCCGACCCACACCACGGACAATCCGCGGGTCCCCTCAGCGCTCACACCCACTCACACGGAACTCACACATCCGCCACCTAATGTTGGGCCGACTTTGTGTGGGACCACATGGAGAAGGGGGCTTGCGATAACCGGCCATTAGCGATTCTGGCGAGCCAACACACTCCGCTTTTCGATTTTCTCCCCGACCGCGCTGGCCACTGCCATGCGACGCGGCGACTTAGCGGGCTTGCAATGGGAATACGTTGGCTTTTCGGCCAGCGCAATTGTTGGGAAGCGGACATTAGTAGAAGGCACTCAGGTTAATAGGGATGGAAGAATTCAAGACAAGCCGAAGCCCATAGCCGGAACGTTACCCCCGACGCAGTCGATCGTTGCACAGCCACCAGTTGGACACCGTTGTGGAGAGACTGGCACACGCCCATGCCGGGCGTACCGAAAAACGAGGGCAGGATGTTGGCCTGCCCTCGCCGACATCCTGCCCTTATTTTTGCATATTCTGAAGGTCAGTCAGAACCTGGTTCATGTTGGCCGGTCCAAGACCGGTCGCGGCGTTATATAGCCCGGGTGTCACGCCATAAGCGCCATTGTTGCCATAGGCCACAGGCATGAACGGTGAGTTCTTAGATCCTGCCAACGCGTACATCTCGGGATTCACATTGCCCTGGCGATGACCCAACGCAATATTCAAATCGCCCACCCAACCAGCGAAAAGCGGGGCGCTAGCGCTGGTTCCTCCGAAGTTGAAGGGGGCATTGGCGAAGTAGGCGAAGTATCCCGGTGTGACCACCGACGCGGGGAAGGAAAAGTCAGGGTTGCCTCGTCCATCGCTCTTGGGCACAAATCCCGCTTGATATGCCGGCCGCGGTTCTAGCAAGCTATAGCCGCCCCCAGCCATCATGTTTTCCATCTCCAAGAATGACAGCAATGTGGTGTTCGATAGCTCTGCACCCACATTGCCACCCCACATCGCGTTCTGGTTAATGTTGAGGATCGGCGATACCGAGGTTTCCAATCCTCCGAGCGAGCTGACATACGGGCTATTGGCCGGATAGGAGAGCATGGGCTGCGTTTCATACTCTTCCGCGCCTTCATAGCCGCCGCTGTCTCCGGCGGACACGGTGACTGTGATTCCTTCGGCATTGGCTTCCTGGGCAAGCATGTCCCAATTGCTTTGGGCATTGGCGTAGTATTGCTGCTCGGGAATTTCGCCCTCGCCGTAGCTAATGCTGAAGACGTTGGCGGTGTCTTGGGTCAGCACTTGGTTGAGGGCACTGCGAAGACTCCCCGCCTCGTATATTTGAATGTCCGACCCCGGAGCCGAGGTTTCCATCATTTGCAAATCCAAGCTCAGTTCTTCTTCGATGGGAACCATTACTGTGCCACAACTGGCGGCCGTGCATGTGTGGGGTCCTTGGTAGGCCACGCTCACATTGGGCTGGGCCAAACCGAATTGAGCCGCAAAGTGAGCCACGTCAGACTGAGAAATCGTGGTCACGTCGCCGGCCGTGAACACCGCCAGGTGAGCCGGACCATGCACAGCCGTTTCACTGGACAGAACCGAAGCCCCGAATACTCGGGTGACAGGATTGGACGACGGATTCCACGGAGCGATGACCGACCCGGGAACCCCATCCAGTGTAAGCGTTGAGGTCGTCAATGCCGCCGGTCCCGAGAAAGTCGCAGCCGGCAGCGGCACCGTCACCGAGTTCCCGTTGCCATCGGTCACAGTGAGGTCAAGACTGACGGTCTGGGGCTCGGAGAGACTGAAGTCCAACAAGAACTGGCCATTGCCGTTGGTCAACGTGGTATCGACCAAGGAAGACGTCCCTTGATAGCTGCCCGAAAGACTGGAATAGCTAGCACTGGTGTCAGGTTGGCCGTTGTAGGTGGTAGTGATAAGATAGCGCACAGCCATGCCTGGCACCCGGGACCCTTGGCTAAGGATCTTTGCGGTCACCGTCATTCCGCCTGAGGATGCGGTCGTCTCGCTACCGCTTTGATTAGGTACCGATGTCGCTGTGTGCTTAACAAGACGAGATGCCGAGAACGGTCGTGCGACAGCCCCAGGCACTGGCATGGCGTCATATAATCCCGTAAAGCCAGCCGCGCTTCGAAGCGTCGAGGGAATGGTAATGGCTCCATTGGGGGCAACATATGTGCGTCCGTGATAACGGTATCGGGTGAGCGTGGTGTGAAACAGATTATCGACGCCCCCCGCCGTCCCGGAAGCTACCAGCATCTGGCCTTGGCGATGGACCCGAAGTCCTTGACCCGTCAGATATGATGTGAGGCTTGCCACCTCGGACGGACTCGGCCCATAACGGGCCATTAGTTGAGCATGCGTTAAGAAGTGGTGATATTGCGAGGTTCCGGGAGTACTAACGGCTTGGGCAAAAGATGCCAATCCCGACGCGTTGCGCGAGGGAAGCACCACGTTAAAATGCCACCCACTAGAAGCGGGAATCGCACCCATCGATCGACTGTGTGCCAAAACCGACGGCTTTACGAGAGCCATCGTCGACGGCAACGTGGTAGATGATTGCGCCGCAAGAAGAGGCGACGCACCCGGCACGAAGGCTGCCCCCGCGGTCAACAAAAGGGCCGCAAAGATGGCCTTCGCTGTGGTCGAACTTGCCATGGCAAAGGGACCTCCTCGAATTCATTTGGGGAACGACCTCAAAGGATTATCGTTCCAACAGATCATTCGCACGTCCGAATCGTTTTTGGTCCTTTAAAATATTTCAGAAGAAAAAAACGCGTGATGGGACAATGAAAACCGCCTCCCGAGGAGACGGTTCAAGACGTTCACCGCGTTTTGGGCTAGGGCTGGCGGCCGACCTGGTGCAACAAGAGTTGATAGACCGAGTTGTTGGCGTAGCCCACATGCCAAAGAGCAATACCGGCCAAGTGATCATCTTTCGCCAACTGGATCTTCTGATTCATGCCCTGAAGACTCTCCCACCAGACAACCACCGGTCCCATTGAGGCAGTAGTAAACATCGCATAGGTCTCTTGATCCGCGGAGTCCCACTTGGCGTATTTGTTCATGGTGGGCGTCACCGCGTTGTACGGAATGGTCACCGCATGGGTACTGCCCTTCGGCCATTCATATCCGTAAAGGGCGACGCCCAAGTCAATTTTTCCAGGGGGCACTTTTCGCTTGATACGGGCGACAATTCGTTGCACCCAAGGGGTCGCTGCCACAGGACCCGCATAGGACCCATCATCGTGCTCATCGTAGCTCATCAAAATATACTGGTTCACTTCCGGATTGAGAGCCGACCATTGGTAGGCTCCTCCGGAGTGAGGGACTACTGACATGGTAATGACCGACCCCTTGGGCAGGCGGTCACGGAGGTCGATCACAAAGCGAGTCAACTCCGGCGCCAGACGGATGTGCTGCGGTTCGAAATCAATCGAGACGCCGGCAAAATGGTTGGCCTTAACCATATCCGCGATGTTCCGGGCGGCGTTAATGAGCGTTCCACTACTGGTTAAAAACGCTTGCGTGCCCGTCATATCGTTGACCAACGGCGTGACCAGGATGTGTTTTTTCTGCACCTCTTTTAAAATGCTGGGAACCGTTCGGTTAACAAGATTGCCACTGGCATTGACGGAATACCAAAAAGGCGTGAACCAGGTCACTGCATGGGGATATTTGTAAAGCCCTGACAGGCCAGAAAATGCGTCGTTAGCCCAGAACCCGACCACCTGCATGGGGCTCCCGCTTGTCGCCTCCGCCACCGGCTTCGGCCCACCACTATCAGGCACGGCGATGGCGCCTGCCGCCAAGGCCGCCGCAAGCACCGCCCCTATCCACCGCTTCACTGAAATCACCTCAGCGCTAGGGTGTCCCGTGTGGGTAGCCAGGCCTCTGGAATTTTTTTCTCTATAAGCCCAGTGACGAAGCGCGCCTTTCAGCCCTGTCGGTTCTCTCAACAGACCTCGCGTCGGACCGGATCCAACCTCCGAAGCCTACGGCCAGAAGAGTCACGTAACGGTAAGCGATGCCGACAAAAAACAAGTGGTTCACATACCACCCCGTAGCGGGGGACTTGGTACTCAGCAAGTGCAATACCGTAAAGGAGTTGAGATAATCAGCGATACCGACAAGCGTGAGCGCCAGATACGTCCACACCGGCCATTCCGCCAATACCGCATACACCAACACCCAGAGAGTATATTGCGGAGAATAGACCTTGTTGACAAACAAGAAGAGGGTGAAGGTTAGGGCTGCCGCGTCAATCACCCGCGCGCCACGATAGACACGCCACATCCCCCAGAGCACCACCAACACCACCACCGCCAGGGAAAACAGGTTGGCCTCCGCAGTCGAAATGCCATGAATCCACGCATTGCTATAGATGTCGGCGGACAGCCCCCGGCCGGCGTTGAAGGTGAAGAAATAAACCCAGTTTTTGAAATTGCCAATGGCGAACGGCACATTGACGATAATGGCCACCGCCATGAAAGCACCGATCATGGAGGCTAAAGGCCGGAATGCACGCTTCCTCCATAATTCCGCCACGATGAAGGGAGCGAGAAAGATAGGAAATAGCTTCGCAAATACGCCTAGCGCCAGGAAAATGGCGCTGGGGAGAAAACGCTCACGCCGATACAAATACCAACCCACCACCATGAAGACGATGCCGAGGAGGTCCCAATTTAAAAGTCCGTAGAAAACCAAGAGCGGGAAGGCTGCAAAGTAAAAGGCACCCTTGGGAGCAATCTGCTCCATTAGGAGATATACGGCCATCGCGATGAGGGTAAACACAATAAAGGTCTCCAGGAAATATCCCTGGATGCCGTGCCCGAGCGATGTCAACCACATGAAAATTCCCGTAAGCACGGGATATTCAATCCGATTATGAAGGTATGGCACGGTATGCTCAAAGAGAAATCGGGTCTGAAATAGCTTAACCACGTCCGAATACGCAAGGTTTCGATAGGCCCAGGCGGTATACGGCTGGGCATACAATTGCCCATGGTGAACCATCCAAGCGGGTGGGCGGAGCCTTAAATAGCCCCAGGTCATCCACACGCTAATGGCCAAAAGAGCGATGACCCGACGACCCCACGATCCCAACTTAAACGGCATTGTGTACGTACCTCACGTTTCTGCAAAAGTTTCTTGTCCATTTAAGCATAACGGAGATCCGAGAATCAAAGTTTCACCCAGGTTAACTTTTCTGCTTGAAATCGTTGGTGCCATTGGATCCGATAAGAGCATCGCTAGTCGGGCAAAGTCGTTGGGTCGGGAAGAGTTGGGCGTCGAAAGGGAAAGCGGCCCGTTTGGTAAGCATCAATCAAGGGAGGAATCATCCACCAAAGCGCAATGCCTAACATTTGCAATAAATGCCCTTGGCGAATGCTCAAGACCACCGCCAAAATGGACAGGCCCGCGGACAACAGTACCCCCCCGTAAACCCCACGGCTATAAGGTCGGTACATATAGGGGCGGTGTCGTTTCAGCCAGGCCCAGACCACCACAGTTCCGGTCCCTTGCATGAGGAACCAGACGACCGTGGCGGAGAGAAGAAATGTAGCCGGTGCCAGCGCCGTCACCCACATAAAAACGGCTTGCCCGGCCCGGTGACCACGGGGCCGGGAAGCCGCCTGGATGGTCAGCGCCCAACCCACCAATGTTAGGCCGTACCCCACCTCGAAAAAGACCGGAGAGAGGTTTACGAATCGAGACACGAGGCTTAGTATTGCACCCAGCCAAAGCGCTACCACCAATTTGATGAAATCGGGGCGCTGGTTTGGAGCCATGTTCTTGGGGTCGCCTTCAGGCGCCGTAATAGGCCAGGCCCCCACCATGGCGGCGGCCAACCAGGGACTCTCCCGCGGGGTAAACCCGTGAAGCGCCAACAATAGCCCCAATAGGCCCGCCAATAAAACGCCAGTGTAGGACTCTAGTCCCCGGCTCCGCCAAACTAGGGTACTGGCGAAGGCTGCGAAGAGTCCAAACTGCAACATCCGCCCGTGGCCCGGCGGGAGAAGACTTCCGTGAAAGAGCCAGGCCAACAGCAAGCCAGGAGCGAGAAGGGTTCCCAAAGTGACCCAGACCCTCCCCCAGCCAATGCCTGCCCCTTGCCAGCCCTTGTGGCGTTCCTCGGCATAGACCAGTTCCCCCACATAGACGGCCGCAAGGGCCACTCCTGTCAGGGCTAAGGGAAGTTCGGACCATCCGAGTCCCCGGTGCCCTATTGAAAGACCTGCGCCCAACCCCACCATCAAGGGAATCACCGCACGCGGCCGAATCAAAGAAATCCCCCTGGATATCCATATGGCTTAGGTCCGCATGCGTGTCTGTCCTAGTGATGGGCAAATTTCTCCAGCTTCAACATCTGGCTCACCGTATCGAATTGGTACCCTTGGTGTTTCAATTCAGGAATGATTTTTTTGACAGCATCTACGGTCGCCTGAGAGGAATTGGGACCATCGTGAAAGATAATGATAGCGCCAGGTTGGACGGCTTTGGTAACGCGCTCCGCTAACTGGTCGGCGGTATCCCGGCGGCTCCAGTCGCGCGTTTCAATCGACCACCCAATCACGCGATATCCCATCTCACCCAAGGTTTTTAGGGCGACGGTATCCGAACGCCCGCCTGGCAACCGATACAGGGTAGGCTTCGGTACTCCCAGCGACGTCAAAAGTGCCTCATTTTGCTGCAACTCGTGCTTGACGTCCTCGGGCGATTGACCGTGCAGAGTCAGGTGAGCAAAACCGTGGCTACCAATCTCCATCTTGGCGTCAATTTCCTGCTTCAATACCTCGGGCCGCTGAGTCGCATGCTTTCCGATCACGAAAAAAGTCGCCTGGACATGATTCTCCTTGAGCACTTGAAGAACCTTTGGCGTCCAGGTTCTGGTCGGCCCGTCGTCAAAGGTCAAAGCCACCACTTTCTTGGTGGTTACCACCGATTTAATAATGGGAGCTGGCCGCGTGACGGCCGGGTGATGTCCTGGCCACCAGGAGAAAACGGAGGCCGCCAATAGAGGAAGCCAACGCATAACATCCGCCCTTTCTGCTTCGGGTTGTCCCGTGTTCTCTGTTCGCGTCTTTAGGTTGCGCATCCGGGCAAGACTCCATGCGGCAGGAATTTTCGCACCACTGGCGAAACAGAAACTCTAAAGAGGTGGCACAGACGTGAAGTTGGCAATTCTACAAGTGGGCCAGTTTGATTCCGACTGGTCAGTCCTGTCTCCCGAGGAGGCCCCCGGTAAGCGAGTCCGCATCCCGGTCTATAGCTACCTCATCGAAACGGGACAAGGGCGCATATTATTTGATACCGGGTGCTCGCACCAATGCCAGAGAGACCCGGCGGCTCTATTGGGGGAGGACACGGTCCCGTTGTTAACGCCCGTGCTTCGCCCCTCCGATCACATTGAAGAGCAGTTGAAAGCCCTGGGAGTCCCCATCCAAGACATCGACATGGTCGTCAACTCGCACCTCCACTTCGACCACGCCGGGGGCAATGAGGCCTTCAAGACTCATCACTTTGGCATCCAAGCGGAAGAGTGGAACGCGGCCGAGATCGACCAGGATGCCTATCCTGACCCCGCTTTTCGCCCCCACGCCACCTCCCGCGTGACCACCTTTGAGGGCGATACCGAGCTTGCCCCAGGTCTTCAGCTGATCTTTACACCGGGGCATACCCCGGGCCATCAATCGCTTTTGGTGGAACTAAACGACGGTCCTGTCCTCATCACCTCCGACGCGGTCTATACCCGCTCGCATTTTTCTCCCGACAATATTGGCGCTGCCCATGACCGAGATCGGGCACGAGACTCACTTCATCGACTGCTCAACCTCGTGAAGGATGGCGCCCGGCCGTTCTTTAGCCACGATCCCGATCAGGCCATCCTGGAAGGATGGAAGTGGGCGCCCTACTGGTACCAATGAGGGTCCCTCGCACGAGGGATTAGGGTAGCAACGACCTGGGAAATTTAATCCCGGGCAGAACGCGCACCAAAGGGGGAAGGCAAACGAAAATCGTCCTATTGGCTGGGGCCGTCGTCGGGGTCAAAACCCGGGCCACCATCGACTATATTCACACGGTGCTTGGAGAACGTTACCCGGATGAACAGGTGACGGTGGTGGATTTGGCTCAATATGACGTGGAGTTTAGCGACGGGCGCAATTACTGGGATTATGATTACACCGGCGATACCCGCTATGTGGCCAAGACGGTGATGTCCAGCGACGCCCTCATTATCGCCTCTCCCACCTATCAAGCGTCGATTCCTGCCCCCTTGAAGAACGTGTTCGACTTGCTGCCCCTTCATGCCTTGCGGGAGTCGGTGGTCGGTCTCGCGATGATTGCCGGATCATCTCGTCATTATTTGGTGGCGGAGCACCAGTTAAAACCCATCTTAAGCTATCTGCGCGCCTTGGTGGTCCCCAACTACGCCTTTATTGAGGAAGAAGACTTTGACGAAGGGATTCTTGTCAACCCTGATGTGCGGCTCCGTCTTGATCGTTTGGCGGAGGACACCGTCGCC